>NZ_BAAAGX010000028.1:0-50942 GCF_039524755.1 Cryptosporangium japonicum | reverse complement strand
TCGGCGCGGGTCAGGCCCACGCCGGTGTGGTGCGAGCAGAACCGCGCGATCCGCTCCGGCCAGCCCAGGGAACGCAGCAGCTGGTGCCCCTCGACGCCGTGCCGGAGGTAGGGCGCGCCGCCGAGGCGGTACACGCCGACGTCGTGGACGAGCGCGCCGACACGCACCAGCCCGGCGTCGACCGACGGGGGCCGGAGCTCCTCGGCGATCGCGGCGACGATCCGGCAGTGGGTGTGGACCAGCGCGAACTCGGCCTCCGTCGGCGCGTGGTCGCGGTGCAGCGCCTCGATCTCGTCGTCGGTCGGGAGCTCGTTCATTCCGGCCGGTCGGCCCCGCCCGGCCGCGGCTCGACGTAGTCCCGGCCGCGGACGAGGCGCACCGGGGTGTACACCAGTACCTCCTCGTCGCGCTGGTTGCGCACGCTGACCTCGGTGCGCACGACACCGCGGCCCGGTTTGCTCGACGGGCGCGCCTCGAGCGTGGTGACCACCGCGTACAGCGTGTCACCGACGAACGTGGGCCCCTTGACCGTGAGCTCCATGCCGAGGAACGCCAGCCCGGTGCCGGTGATCGAGCCCGAGATCATCACCAGGCCCTCGGCGATGCTGTAGACGAGCCCGCCGGGCACGAGCCGGCCGGTGTAGCCGGCGCTCCGCGCGTGCTCGGCGTCGTAGAACAGCGGCTCGACGAAGCCCGACCAGGTCACGAACTGCACCAGGTCGGCCTCGGTGACCGTGCGCCGGTTCGTCCGGAACACCAGGTCGACCTGTTCCTCCCAGGTGAGGCCGGGGTGGAGGAGGCGCGGTTCGGTCATCGGCACGGCCTGCTTCCTGCCGGGGCGTGGACCGTCAACCTACTGGGTCCCGCCCTCCACCGCCGCGATCGCGGCCAGGACCGCGGGTACGTCGACGACCGCCGGGGTCTTGTGCCGGTGCGGGCTGGCCACGCACCGCTCCGCGAGTTCGCGCCGCTCGTCGTCGGACGCGTCGGGCAGTCCCAGCCCGGCCAGCGTCACCGGTAACCCCACCTCCGCCAGGAACCCGGTGAGCTCCGGCCGCTCACCGCCCTCCAGCGCGAGCTGCACGAGCAGCCCGTACCCGACGTGCTCCCCGTGCAGCGCGTCCCGGGTGCCGCGCACGGCCTGCAGCCCCCGCACGAACGAGTGCGCGATCGACAGCCCGCCGTTCTCGAACGCCAGCCCGGACAGCAGGATCGTCGCCTCGACCATGTCCTCGAACGCGGCGTCGGGTTCGCCGCGCCGGGCGGCGGCCAGCCCCGCGACCGCGGAGATCCGCAGGTTCTCGTAACAGGCGTCGGCGATCGCGGCCGCCACCCGCAGCCCCCGCGTGCCGTGCTGGTTCGTTCCCCCGACGGCCAGGCACGAGCGCGCCTCGAACTTCTTCGCGACCGCGTCGCCGATGCCGGCCGCCAGCAGCCGCACCGGGGCGCGGGCGATCACCGCGGTGTCGACGAGCACGAGCTCGGGGTTGCGTCCGGTCTGGATGACCTCGACCATCCGGTGCTCGTCGTCGTAGACCGCCACCGCCATCGCGGCTGGGCTGTCGTTCGACGCCACGGTCGGCACCGTCACCAGCGGGTCACCGCGCCGCCAGGCCACCGCCCGCGCGAGGTCCACGGCCTTCCCGCCGCCGACGCCGACGATCACGGCCGGACCGGCGGTGACCCGGGCGAGCGTCGCCTCGATCGCCGCGTGCGTCACCTCCAGGTCGACCTCCAGGTACTGGTCGCCGGGGAGCCGGGGGGCCAGGAACGCCGAGACCCCGGCGTCCACGATCAGCACGGCCCGCGGACCGAGGTCGGCCACCAGCGGACCCAGCCGGTCGAGCGCGCCGGGCCCCTGCACGTAGCGGTGCGGCGCACCGAAGATCCGCAGCGTGGATTCACCCATGGGGCTGGACTCTAATCTGCTCACAGGATCTGTTGCTATCACTCAGCGAATCGTGTTCCATTCAGTGAGCGTGAACCCGACTGGGGAGGTTACGTGGAGTTAGACCAGGCGGTGCTCGATCGCGTCCGCGAGCGGGCCCACTTCATCCGCACCGAGACGGTGCGTCTGATCTCGATCGCCAAGACCGGGCACTACTCGTCCACGTTCTCCTGCGCGGAGATCCTCGCGGCGCTCTACTACGACACGCTGCGCCTGGTGCCGGGTGAACCCCGCCACCCCGACCGCGACCGGTTCCTGATGGGCAAGGGGCACGCGGCCGTCGGCGTCTACCCGGTGCTGGCCGACCTCGGGTACCTCGACCGCGAGGTGCTCGACGGGTACACGCGCCTGGGCAACCCGCTCGGTGACCACCCCGACATGACGAAGGTGCCCGGCATCGACTTCAGCTCGGGCTCGCTCGGGCACAACCTGTCGGTCGGGCTGGGCATGGCGCTCGGGGCCCGGCAGACCGGCCGGAACTTCCTCACCTGGGTGCTGCTCGGCGACGGTGAGCAGCACGAGGGCCAGATCTGGGAGGCCGCGGGCGTCGCCGGCCACTACGGGGTCTCCGGGCTGGTCGCGGTCGTCGACCGCAACGGCTACAGCCTCGACGGCAAGGTCGACGACGTCGTCACGGTCGAACCGCTGGCCGACCGCTGGCGCGCGTTCGGCTGGGACGTGCACGAGATCGACGGCCACGACGTCGCCGCGGTCGTGTCGACGTTCCGGCGGCTGCGCGACGACACCGGGCGCACCCGGCCCGCCGTGGTCATCGCGCACACGGTCAAGGGCAAGGGCGTCGGGTTCATGGAGCGCGACTTCGGGTGGCACCTGGGGTGGCTCGCGCCCGAGGACGAGGCGGCGGTCTACGCCGAACTGGAGGAGACCCGATGAGTATCGCCGAGCGGCTGGTGCCCCGCGGCCCCGACGGCACGCCGATGACCAGCGGAAGCTGGCACATCCCCAGCATGCTGACCAGCTCCAACGGTCTGCTGCGCCTGGGCCGCGACCTCGGTGCGCTCGCCGCTGACCAGCCGGTCGTCGTGCTCACCCCCGACCTCGCGTTCTCCAACGGGCTGTGGGCGTTCCGCGAGCAGCACCCCGACCGGTTCCTGCAGATGGGCATCAGCGAGCAGAACATGGTGTCGGTCGCGGCCGGCCTGGCCACCACCGGCGTCCGGCCGTACGTCGCCGCGTTCTCGTCGTTCCTGGCCCTGCTGTGCTGCGAGCAGATCCGCACCGACCTGGCCTACACCGAGCTGCCGGTGCGCCTGATCGGGCACCACGCCGGCATCACGTTCGGCTTCTACGGCACGTCGCACCACGCCACCGAGGACATCGCGATCATGCGCTCGATCGCGAACATGACCGTCGTCGCCCCGGCCGACCCGGTGCAGATGGGCCTGGCGCTGCGGGCCTACGCCGACCATCCGCTGCCGGTCTACTTCCGGATGGGGCGTGGGCGCGAGCCGCAGGTGTACGCCGAGGACGCGGCGTTCGAGCCGGGGAAGGCGATCGTGCACTCCACCGGCTCGGACCTGACGTTGATCAGCGGCGGCACGACGCTGCACGCGACGCTGGCCGCGGCCGAGCTGCTGCGCGCGGCGGGCACCGACGTGGGCGTCGTCGACCTGCACACGGTCAAGCCGATCGACCGCGACGCGATCCTCGCCGCCGCCGGCGGCTCGCGGCTGGTGATGACCGTGGAGGAGCACAACGTGCTCGGCGGGCTCGGTGGCGCGGTGGCCGAGGTGCTCACCGAGGAGGGTGTCGGCGTGCCGCTGCACCGGCACGGCATCCGTGACGAATACTCACTCATCGGCCCGCCGACGCACCTGTACCAGCACTACCGGCTGGACGCGCCGGGGATCGCGTTGGAGGCCCAGGAGTGGATCGCCCGTCGGAGCGCCCGGTGACGCGCCCCGTCGCCGTCGTCACCGGTGGTGCCCGCGGGCTGGGGGAGGCGATCGCGGTCCGGCTCGCCGCCGACGGCTACGACGTGGTGATCGCCGACGTGCTGGCCGACCTGGCCGAGGAGACCGCCGGCCGAATCGAGCGCGCCCGCGGCGTCGCGATCGACGTGCGCGACGACGCGAGCGTGGCCGCCGCCGTCGAGCGGGTGGTCGACGAACTCGGCCGGATCGACGTGCTGGTGAACAACGCCGGCGTGGTGGTCCGCTCGGCGTCGGAGGACATCGACACCGAGGCCTGGATCCGCGAGCTCGACGTCAACATGGGCGGCACGATGCGCTGCTCCCGGGCGGCCTACCCGCACCTGCGGGAGAGCCCGAACCCGTCGATCGTGAACCTGGCCTCGGTCGGCTCGTCGCTGGGGTTGAACCTGCGGCTGGGCTACACCGCGACCAAGACCGGCATCGTCGGCATGACCAGGGAGCTGGCCGCGGAGTGGGGGCGGCGGGGCATCCGGGTCAACGCGGTCGCGCCGGGCTACATGGACACCACGATGACCCGCACCGGGCTCGCCGCCGGGGTGCTCGACGAGCAGCTGCTGCTCCAGCACACGCCGCTCGGCCGCCTGGGCCGGGCGACGGAAGTGGCGGCCGCGGTGTCGTTCCTGGTCTCACCGGACGCGTCGTTCGTCACCGGCGTCGTGCTGCCGGTCGACGGCGGGTTCGTCATCGACGGGACCTTCCACCGATTGGACGACTGAGCCTATCCAGTGGACGGTAGTCCACTGATTGACAGCGAAGGGTGCACCGCCCGACAATCCGGCATGCCCAAGAACACCGCGCCTGCGGAAGGCGTCAGCGTCCTCGGCAAGGTCTCCGCGTTGCTGGAGGTGCTCGCCGCCCGTGAGCGGGCCACCGCCGCGGAGCTGGCCGACCTCCTCGACGAGCCGCGCAGCAGCGTGCACCGCATGCTGCGGCAGCTCCACGAGCTCGGCTGGGTCGAACCGGCCGGCGCCCGCGGGCAGTGGAGCATCGGCCTGCACCTGTTCCGGCTCGGCTCCAGCGCCGTGCAGCGCATGGACGTGCGCCGGGCCGCCTGGCCGCACATGGAGGAGCTCGCCGAGGCCACCGGCGAGACCGTCTTCCTGATCGTGCCGCGCGGCCTGCGCGCGGTGTGCATCGAACGCATCGAGGGGCGCCAGGTGCAGAGCATCGCGCTGGTGCTCGGCGGGTCGATGCCGCTGCACGCCGGCGCCGGCCCGATGTCGGTGCTGGCCTGGTCGGACGAGGAGCTGCACCGGGAGTGGCTGGTGCACGCGGCGGAGAACGGCCTGGAGCCGTTCAACCTGCCCGCGCCGCCCGGGGTGAAGGACGTCGAGGACGAGCTGCGCCGCATCCGGGAGCGCGGCTACTCGATCTCCGACCGCAACATCACGCCGGGCATCGCGGCCATCGGTGCGCCGGTCTTCGACTACCGCCGCCGCCTGATCGGCGCGCTCTCGGTCAGCGGCATCGCCGAGTCGGTGCTCAACCCGGAGCTGACGCTGCCCGAGCGCGTGATGGAGGCGGCCCGGCGCACGTCGTTCGACCTCGGCTACCGGGAGACCGGCTGGCCAGTGCCCAAGCACGGTCGATCCAATGGAATCTCCGCCGTTTGATTGACTCCTAAGTCTCATCCTGCTGTCATATGTCCATCCACTCGGAATAAGACAGTGGGTACACCAGGAGGTCCCGTTGGCAACGACGCTTACTAGACGCCTACTGGCCGGCGCGAGCGCCGTCTTACTCGCCACGTCGCTGGCCGCGTGCAACCGCGCGAACGGCAGCGGCGGTGGGGACGACGAGTTCACCGTCGGTGTGGTCGCACTGGACGCCACGCAGATCACGGCCAACCGTGAGCGCAAGGCCGCCCAGGACGCGATGAAGAAGCTCGGGTGGAAGACCGTCGAGGTCAACAGCAACGGCAACCCGGCCGAGGCCATCACCGCGATCCAGAACCTGGTTCAGCGCAAGGTGGACGCGATCGTCGTCCAGACCTACACGCCCGACCAGCTCACCGCCGGTCTGGCGGCCGCGAAGGCCGCCGACATCCCGGTCTTCTCCAGCTCCGGCGGCGAGGCCGGCGGCACGATGGCCGGCGCGGTCGAACTGGTCAACGCGGCCGCGGTCAACGACCCGCTGATCGAGAAGCTCAAGAGCATGCCGAAGGTCGAGCTGCTCGAGCTGCGGTACACGCCCGGCGCACCCTGCCGCGCCCGCGCCGACGACCTCGACGCGAAGCTGAAGGATCTGCCGCAGGTGAACGTCACCCGCCAGGAGGTCAAGATCCCGGGCGGCCAGCAGTCCGCCCAGCAGGCGACGTCCGGCTGGCTGCAGAAGTACAAGGACACCCCCGGCACCAACCTGGTGATCTGGCCCTGCTTCTCCGAGGCCGCGCTCGGTGCCGTCGCCGCCGAGCAGCAGCTCAAGCGCGGGCCCTACGAGCTCTACACCTGGGACGTCTCCAAGCCAGCCGTCGAGGCGCTGAAGGCCGGGACGATGAGCGCCGTCCTCTGGATCCAGGTCGAGGAAGCGGGCCAGCAGCTGGCGGACCTGATCCAGGAGTACCGCGACGGCAAGGACGGCTGGAAGACCAAGACCGTCCCCGCGCCCTCGGTCCTGCTGACGCCGGACAACATCGACAAGTACCTGTCCGAGACGCCCGACCTCGGCGCCTGAGGGGAGCCGAACCCGTGACGACGACGTCCGGCACTGCCACGTTCACCGCGACCGGCGTGGTGATGGACTACGGGGCCACCCGCGCGCTGGCCGGGGTGGACCTGCGCCTCGAACGCGGCCAGGTGCACGGGCTGCTCGGCGCCAACGGGGCGGGCAAGTCGACGCTGATCAAGATCGTCGCCGGCCTCACCACCCCGACCGGCGGCCGGATCGAGCTGGACGGCGAACCGTACGCGCCGCGCAGCCCCCGGGACGCGATGCGGGCCGGGATCCGCGTCGCCCACCAGGAGCTGGCCGTCGTCCCGGCGCTGTCGGTCCGGCAGAACCTCGCGCTCGGCGAGCGGTTCCGGCCGGGCGCGTCGGAGAAGGCCTACCGGGAGCTGTTCGACGAGTGGGAGATCGACGTCCCGCTCTCGGCGGAGATGCGGTCGCTGGCCCCGGCGCTGCAGACCGCGGTGTCGCTGGCCCGGTCGCTGGCCGGCGACGCCCGGCTGGTGCTCCTGGACGAGCCGACCGCCTCGCTCGGGCCGCACGAGGTGGCCGGGCTGTTCCGGATCGTGCGGCGCCGGGCGGCGGAGGGGGCCGCCGTGGTGTTCGTCAGCCACCGGCTGGGTGAGGTCAGCGAGCTCTGCACCGACGCCACGGTCCTGCGCAACGGTGTCGTGGTGAGCTCGGGCCCCACCGAGGGCCTGGACGAGCACCAGTTGGCCCAGCTCATCGCGCCCAGCGTCCCGAACGACGCGAAACCCGCTGACGACGCCGCCCGGCCACCGGCGGGAACGGGCGGCCCGGTGGCCGGGGGCCGGACCGCCGCCCGGCTCGAGGTGCGCGGGCTGCGGCTGCAGACCGCGGTGGCCGGCGTCGAGCTGCGGATCGCGCCGGGAGAGGTCGTCGGGCTGGCCGGGTTGGTCGGCGCCGGGCGCACCGAGGTCGTCGAGGCGCTGATGGGGCTGCGCCGGATCGTCGGCGGCACGGTCACGCTCGACGGTGCGCCGTACCGTCCGCGCAACGCCGCCGACGCGGTGCGCCGCGGCGTCGCGCTGGTGCCGGAGGAGCGCGCCGCGCACGCTCTGTTCCCGGCCCGCGACATCGTCTTCAACGCCTCGTCCTCGCGGTTCCGGCGCCTGGGCCGCGGCCCGGGCGGCTGGCTCTCCGCGCCGCGCGCGTACGAGCGCGTGGCCGCCGAGGTCACCGGCGACCTGAAGCTCAAAGCCGCCTCGCTCAAGGACCCGATCACGTCCCTGAGCGGCGGCAACCAGCAGAAGGTCGTGCTGGCCCGCGTCCTCACCGACGGCCTGCGCCTGCTCCTGCTCGACGAGCCCACCCGCGGCGTGGACGTCGGCGCCCGCCGGGACTTCCAGGCTCTCGTGCGTCGCGTCGCCGACCGCGGTGTCGGCGTCCTCTACATCTCCTCCGAGCTGGCCGAGCTCGCGTTCTGCGACCGGATCCAGGTCATCGTCGAAGGCCGCACGACGGTGTCGGCCCCGGTGGGCCCGGATTTCGACGAGGACGAGCTCACCCGCCTCTGCTTCCTCCGACACGTTCCGGGAGACAGGTCATGACCACCAACACCCTTCCGGAGACCGTGGACTCCAGCACGCACGCGGTCTCCACGCGGCGCGGAGTCCGGCTGGTCGGCTTCTTCGGCAAGTACGGCACGCTCGTCGTGCTCGGCGCGATGATCGTCGTCTACACCGCGTTGCTGGGAACCGACTTCTTCGCGGTGGACAACCTGCGCAACGTGCTGGTCCAGTCGGCGATCGGCGTGGTGATCGCGCTCGGCCTCACCGTGGTGCTGATGGTCGGCGAGTTCGACCTCAGCGTCGGGTACGTGGCCAGCCTCGCCGGCGTGCTGACGGCCGCGCTCTACTCCGGCAGCGGCGCCAACAAGGTGCTGATGGTGCTGGTGGTGCTGGGCGTCGGTGCCCTGGTCGGGCTGATCAACGGTCTCGTCGTCACCAAACTGGGTGTCAATGCGCTGGTCGGCACGCTCGGCGTCGGTAGCCTCGTGGTCGGCGTCAACTACATCGTCACCGAGGGCACCCCGCAGAGCCTGGACGAGTCCGGGCAGGGGCTGCTGCAGCTCTACCTCGGTTCGCTCGGGCCGGTCCCGTGGGCCGTGGTGCTGCTGGCCGCGGTCGCGGCGGTGCTCTGGTTGCTGCTGAACCGGACGACGTTCGGGCTGGAGGTGCAGGCCGTGGGCGGCAACCGGACCGCGGCCGAGCTGAGCGGGATCCGGGTGCACCGGGTGGTGATCATGGCGTTCGTCATCGGCGGCACGCTGGCGGCCCTGGGCGGGCTGCTGATCACCGCGAACGTCGGCAGCGGCCAGAGCGGCGGCGGCGACGGCTTCCTGCTGACGTCGTTCGCGGCCGCGTTCCTGGGCTCGGCGGCCCTGCGCAACGGCGAGTTCCACGTCGTCGGCACGCTGATCGGTGTCCTCACGGTCGCGATCGGCACCAACGGCATGGCGATCTACGGGGTCACCGCGTCCGCGTCGTACATCTTCCAGGGCGCGCTGCTGATCGGCGCCGTGGGCATGAGCACCGCGGCCCGGCGGATGATCGCCGGGCGGAGGGTGGGGCACTGATGCTCGTCGTCGGCATCGACAAGGGCACCTCGGTCACCAAGACCGCGGTGTTCGACGAGAACGGCACGCAGGTCGTGAGCGCGAGCCGCCGGGTGCGTCAGTTCCACGACGGGCCCGGGTGGCACGAGGAGGACCCCGAGGACACCTGGGCCCGCACCGCCGAGACGGTGGCCGAGTGCATGGCGGCGCTGGGGCCACGCGCCGCGGACGTCGTCGGCGTCGGGGTCACCGGCCACATGGGCGGCGCCTGGTTCGTCGACGCGGCCGGCCGGTCGGTGCGCCGCGCGATCGCCTGGCCGGACACCCGGGCCAACGACGTCGTCGCCCGGCTGGAGAACGGCCCCGACCTCGACGAGTTCCTCCGCATCACCGAGAACGGCGCGCTGCCGGGCATGACCGTGCCCCTGCTCGCGCACCTCGGGCCCGACCTCGTCGACGAGGTCCACGTCGTGCTCAACGCCAAGGACTTCGTCGGGCTGCGGCTGACCGGGCGGATGGCGTCGGAGCCGTCCGACGCGGCGTTCGTGCCCTCCGACATCGACCGGGGCACGTACTCCGCGCGGGTGCTGGAGATCCTCGGTGCGCGCGCGTGGAGCGGCAAGTTCCCGGAGCTGATCCCGAGCGGCGCCGTGCTCGGCGAGGTCACCCCGGACGCGGCCGGGCTCACCGGTCTGCCGGTCGGCACCCCCGTCGTCGCCGGGCTCGGTGACGCGCCCGCCGCGATGGTCGGCTGCGGCGCGGTGACGCCGGGCTCCGCGGTCTCGATCCTGGGCACCAGCTGGCTGAGCGCCAACGTCGTCCCCGACCCGCACGGTGGGGCGCGCGGTATCGGCTGGATGTACCCGATGCCCAACGGGGCGTTCGCGCACTTCGTCGCCCAGCAGGCCGGGTCGAGCACGTTCGACTGGTGGCTGCGCCACCTCGCGCCCGACGTCTCCGGCACCCGCGACTTCGCCGCGCTGGAGGCCGAGGTGCTGGCCGTGCCGGAGGCGGCGACCGCCCTCACGTTCCTGCCGTACTTCTCCGCGGCCGGCACCCAGGCCCCGTTCAAGGCACCGAATCTGCGCGGCACGCTGCTCGGCCTCGAGGACGCGACGAGCCGGGCCGACGTCTTCCGCGCGGTCTACGAGGGCCTCGCCTACTCGATGGCCGACTGCTACTCCGCGTTCGGGCGCACCGCCGAGACGATCCGCCTCACCGGCGGGGGCGCGGCCAGCGCGATCTGGCCCGGCGTGCTCAGCAACATCATGGGCGTCCCGGTCGAGCTGCTCGCCGCCGACGAGGGCGCCGCGCTGGGCGTCGCCGTGCTGGCCGGCGTCGCGGCCGGGGTCTGGCCCACGCTGGAGGCGGCCGAGAAGTCGGTCGTCCGGGTGGTGCGGCGGATCGAACCCGACGCCGAGCTCCACCGGGCCCACCAGCACCAGTTCGCCCGCTTCACGACCGCGCAGCGGATGACGCGCGCGTTCTACGACGACCCCCGGGGGACCGCATGACGTTCATCCGCACCGTGCTCGGCGACGTCGACCCGGCCACGCTGGGGCCGACCCTGATCCACGAGCACCTGCTGACGTCCCCGCCGCCGTACGCCACGCAGGACGACGACGACCTGGAGTTCGGCACGCACGACGGGGCCGCCGCCGAGCTGCGCGCCTACGCGGACGGCGGTGGCGGCGCGATCTGCGAGCTCACCACCGTCGACTACGGCCGCGACGTCGCCGCCTCGGTGCACGCGTCGCAGCAGTCGGGTGTGCACGTCGTCCAGGCGACCGGCCTGCAGAAAGGCATCTACTACCCGGCCGGCACCAACCGCCGGGAGATCGACGACCTGGCCGATCAGTTCGTCGCCGACCTCGAGAAGGGCATCGACGGCACCGCGGCCAGGGCCGGGCTGATCAAGGTCGGCACGTGCTCGCTCGAGCGCATCTGGGACGTCGAGGCGAGGGTGATCCGGGCCGCGGCGCGGGCCGCGATCCGCACCGGGGCGCCCGTGCTCACCCACACCCAGGCCGGCCACCTCGGCCACCAGCAGCTCGACCTGCTGCTCGGCGAGGGGCTGCCCCCGGACCAGGTCTGCCTCGGCCACCTCGACCGCAACATCGGCTGGGACTACCTCCGGGAGCTTTCCGCGCGCGGCGCCTGGATCGGCCTCGACCAGTGGACCAAGGACAAGTACGGGTCCGACGCGGCGCGCGCGGCGATGGTGCACCGGCTGGTCGACGCCGGCCACACCCGGATCACGGTCTCCGGCGACCTCGGCCGGGGCCGCTACCAGCCCGCCTACGGGGGTTCGCCGGGGTTCGCCGGGTGTTCCGCGGCGATCCGGGCCGCGCTCGCCGACGACCGGGTGAGCGACCTGGTGCTGCGGGAGAACCCGGCCCGGCTGCTGGCGTTCCGCGAGGCCGCCCGGTGATCGGCGCGGTGCTGTTCGATCTCGACGGAACCCTGCTCGACTCGCGCGGCGCCGTCCTGGCCGCGTACCGCCTGGCCGCGGCCGAGTACCCGGGTGGGGTGGAGCGGCTGGACCGCGTTCCGGTCGGCGAGCTGCTCGCGATGCGGGTGGCCGAGTGCTGCGAACGCATCGCCGGCCCGGAGCGCGCCGCCGAGTGCGCCGAGACGTACGACCGGTACTACCGCACCCGCACCCGGGACGAGGTACGTCTCTATCCGGGGGTCGTCGCCGTGCTCGCTGACCTTCGTGCGCAGGGCATCCGGCTCGGCGTCGTCACCAACAAAGGCGCGAGCCGGACGCCGGCCGACATCGCTCCACTCGACGGACGCGGCCACGGCGGGGCGCTGTTCGATGTGGTGATCACCGCGGCCGACTCGGTCGAGCGCAAGCCGTCGCCGCGGCCGATCGAGATCGCGCTCGAGCGCACCGGCTGGAAACCGGCCGAGGCGGTGTACGTCGGCGACGGTCCGCACGACGCCGAGGCCGCGTTCGGCGCCGGGTGCGCGTTCGTCGGCGCCGGCTGGGGTTACTACGGAACCGCCGCGCTGCGCGCCGCGGGCGCTACCGTGATCTGCGACGAGGTCAGTGCGTTGCCGGCCGCGATCGGTGGAGCGTGAACGATGCCGGTGACCAGCTGGGAAGCGTTGAGCCCGACGCGGTTTCTGGACCGGTCGGCGGCGGTGTTCGCGGGCCGCACCGCGGTGGTCGACGGGAACGTCGAGCTGACCTACGCGCAGCTGCGGCAGCGGGTCGACGCGCTGACCGGGGTGCTCGCCGCGCGCGGGATCGGGCCCGGTGACCGGGTCGCGGCGCTCTGCGCGAACTCGTCCGTGATGATCGAGCTGCACCACGCGGTGCCGTTACGGTCCGCGGTGCTGGTCGCGTTGAACACCCGGCTCGCGGCCGACGAGCTGGCGTACATCCTCGCGCATTCGGGGGCGTCGCTGCTGGTCGCGACGCGTGAGTTCGCCGCGGTGGCCGACTCGCTGGGCGCGCGGCTGGGCGTCGCGGTGATCCACGAGGACGACCTGTCGTACACGGCCGACCCGGCCCGCCTGGAGACCGACGACGAGCGGTCGCTGCTCGCGATCAACTACACCAGCGGCACGACCGGGCGTCCCAAGGGCGTGATGTACCACCACCGCGGCGCCTACCTGCAGTCGCTCGCGATGGCGTTCCACACCGGACTCGGACCCCGGTCGACGTACCTGTGGACGCTGCCGATGTTCCACTGCAACGGCTGGTGCTTCCCGTGGGCGGTGACCGCGGCCGGGGCCACCCACCTGGCGCTGCGCAAACCCGACCCGGCCGCGATCTGGTCGGCGCTCTCCCGGGCCACCCACTTCAGCGCGGCGCCGACCGTGCTCACGATGATCGCGGAGCACGCGTCGGCCGCGCCGCTGGCCCGCCCGGTGGCGGCGACCACCGGAGGTGCCCCGCCCTCACCGGCGCTGCTGGCCCGGGCGCGCCGGCTCAACATCGACGTGACCCACCTCTACGGGCTGACCGAGACGTTCGGCCCGGTGGTGATCAACGTCTGGCAGCCGGAGTGGGACGCGCTGGACGAGGACGCGCGCGCCCGGCGGGTCGCCCGGCAGGGCGTGCCGAACGTGATCGCGTCGCCGGTGCGCGTGGTCGACGCGTCGGGGCAGGACCTGCCCGCGGACGGCCGGACGATCGGGGAGCTGGTCGTCCGGGGCAACGACGTGATGCTCGGCTACTACCGCGACGAGGAGGCGACCGAACGGGCCTCCTACGACGGCTGGTTCCGTACCGGTGACCTCGCGGTGATGCACCCCGACGGGTACGTCGAGATCCGCGACCGGCTCAAGGACGTCATCATCTCCGGCGGAGAGAACATCGCGTCGGTCGAGGTCGAGCGGGTGCTGGACGAGCACCCGGCGGTGGTGGAGAGCGCGGTCGTCGGTGCGCCGCACGAGAAGTGGGGCGAGGTGCCGGTCGCGTTCGTCACCACCCGGTCCCCGGTCACCGAGGACGAGCTGCGACGTTTCGCACGGGAGCGGCTCGCGGGGTTCAAGGTGCCCAAGCGGATAGTGTTCAGCGACCTACCGCGCACGTCGACCGGCAAGATCCGGAAGAACGTCCTGCGCGTCACCGCCCAGGAGGATTCGTGAGCTCGGTGCTCGACCGCTTCTCGCTCGCCGGCAAGGTAGCTGTC
Source organism: Cryptosporangium japonicum (assembly GCF_039524755.1). Classification (NCBI taxonomy): domain Bacteria; kingdom Bacillati; phylum Actinomycetota; class Actinomycetes; order Cryptosporangiales; family Cryptosporangiaceae; genus Cryptosporangium; species Cryptosporangium japonicum. The sequence continues at coordinate 37,148 of NZ_BAAAGX010000028.1, read as the reverse complement.
GTCACCGGGGCGAGTTCCGGGCTCGGGGCGGGGTTCGCGGTGGCGCTGGCCTCGGCCGGCGCCGACGTCGTGCTGGCCGCTCGCCGCGCCGACCGGCTCGACGCGGTGGCCGACGCCGTGCGCGCGCTCGGACGGCAGGTCGTCACCGTGACGGCCGACGTCACCGACCCGGACGCGTGCACCGAGGTGGCCCGGGTGGCGGTGGAGCAGCTCGGCCACCTCGACGTGCTGGTGAACAACGCCGGGCTCGGCACCGCGGTGCCCGCGCTCCGGGAGACGCCCGACCAGTTCCGCTCGGTCGTCGACGTGAACCTGCACGGCGCCTACTGGATGGCGCAGGCCGCCGCGCGGGTGATGCCCCGCGGCTCGAGCATCGTCAACATCGCCAGCGTGCTCGCGCTGATCGCGTCGTACACCCCGCAGGCCGCCTACGCCGCGAGCAAGGCAGGGCTGATCGGCCTCACCCGGGACCTCTCCCAGCAGTGGGCGGGGCGCAAGGGCATCCGGGTCAACGCGATCGCGCCGGGGTACTTCGCCAGCGAGATGACCGCCGAGGTGCCCGCGGACAAGCTCGAGGCGTTCATCAACGCGCACAGCCCGCTGGGCCGGATGGGCGAGCAGCACGAACTCGACGCCGCGGTGGTGTTCCTGGCCAGCGACGCGTCCTCGTACGTCACCGGCACGACGCTCGCGGTGGACGGCGGCATGTCAGGGCACTGACGCGCCCGGCAGGCGGGGCTCGACCGGCGTCGCGACGACGAACGAGCTGATCGTCCGGCCGTGCACCAGGAACCGGTCGAGGACGTCTTCGAGCGCCTCGATGGCCGGTACGTGCACCTTCATCAGGAAGCAGTCGTCGCCGGAGATGCGGTGGCACTCGCTGACCTCGGGGGTGCGTGCGGCCAGGTCGGCGACCTTGGGCAGCTGCCCAGGGCCGGGGCGCACGCGCACCCAGGCGGTGACCGGCAACCCGAGCGCGGCCGGGTCGATGTCGACGCGGTAGCCCCGGATGACGCCCGCCTCCTCGAGCCGGCCGAGCCGTTCCCGGACCGCCGGGGCCGACATGTTCACCTGGCGGGCGAGCTCGGCGGCGCTCGCCCGCGGATCGTCGTTCAGCGCGCGGAGCAGCGCGCGGTTGACGTCGTCCAGTAGCGACTTTCCGTCGGGAAGGCCGTTCGGCAATCGGGGTGCGCGAGAGGACATGATCCCAGCCCTTGTGCCGTCGATCGTGCATGGTGTCCGGAGGCGGTCGTTCCGACGATAGTCGCATGTCGAATCGGGTTCCTCCCCATGCGTATTTCGTCGTCAGCGCGGTGTTCCACTACCTCGGTCCGGCGTTCGCCGTGCTGCTGTTCGCCCGCGTCGACGCGCTCGGCGTCGCCTGGCTGCGGATCGCGTCGGCCGCGGTGGTCTTCGCGGTGTGGCGCCGGCCGTGGCGGGTGTGGGCGCGGCTCGAGCGGCCGGTCCGGTGGGTGTTGGCCGGGTGGGCGGCGGTGCTCGCGGTGATGAACAGCGCGTTCTACCTCGCGCTGGAGCGGTTGCCGCTGGGCACGGTGGCCGCGATCGAGTTCCTGCCGGTGATCGTGCTGGCCGCGTGGGCGTCCCGCACCCGGCGCAACGCGGTGGCGCTGGTGTGCGCCGTCGCCGGGGTGTACCTGCTGGTCGACGTCCGGCTGGGAGGCGAGCCGCTGGGCTTCGTGTTCGCGGCCGCGAACGCCGGGCTGTTCGCGGCGTACATCGTGCTCGGGCACCGGGTGGCGCGGGATCCCGCGGTGTCGGGGCTCGACGGGCTGGCGCTGTCGATGATGATCGCCGCGGTGGTGGCGGTGCCGTTCGGGATCGCCGACGCGGCGCCGGCGTTCACCGACGCGGTCGCGCTGGCGGCCGCGGTGGGGGTCGGGGTGACGTCGTCGGTGATCCCGTACGTGAGCGACCAGCTCGCGATGGCGCGGCTGCCGCGGGCGACGTACGCGCTGATGGTGTCGCTGCTGCCGGCCACCGCGACGGTGATCGGGGTCGTGGTGCTCACGCAGGTTCCGTCGGCGGCCGAGGTGGCCGGCGTGATCCTGGTGATCGTCGGGGTGGCCGTGCACCGGGAACGCGAGGCGTCATCCGAGCCCGCGCCGCCGCCCGGGGAGCGGGTCACACCGGAGCACGGGTGATCTTGGCCAGGCGCTCGGGCGTGGGCCAGCGCACGTCGTAGGCCCAGCCGAGGAGCTCGAAGATGCGGATCACCCGCGCCGAGACGTCGATCTGCCCGGGGTAGACGCCGTGCCGGGCGTTCGTCGGGTCGGCGTGGTGCAGGTTGTGCCAGCTCTCACCCATGCTCAGCAACGCCAGCGGCCAGAAGTTCGCCGACTTGTCACGCACCGTGAACGGGCGCTCGCCGATCAGGTGGCAGACCGAGTTCACCGACCAGGTGACGTGGTGCAGCAGCGTGATCCGCACCAGGCCGGCCCAGAAGAACGCGGACAGCGCGCCGGTCCACGACCACGTGATCAGGCCGCCCAGCAGCGCGGGCGCGACCAGCGTGACGACCGTCAGCGGGCCGAACAGCCGGTGCACGATCCGGATGTCCGCGTCGGCGAGCAGGTCGGGTGCGAACCGCTCCTGGTTGGTGAGCGACCGGTCGAGCACCCAGCCGAGGTGGGCGTGCCAGAACCCGCGCACCAGCGCCAGCGGCGACGTGCCGTACCGCCAGGGGGAGTGCGGGTCGCCCTCCCGGTCGGAGAACGCGTGGTGCCGCCGGTGGTCGGCGACCCAGTGCCGCACCGGCCCCTGCACGGCCAGGCTGCCGAGGACGCCGAGCGCGATCCGCAGCGGCCGTTTCGCCTTGAACGCGCCGTGGGTGAAGTACCGGTGGTACCCGACCGTGGTGCCCAGGCACGTGGCCACGTAGAACACGACGGTGAGGGCCACGTCGACCCAGCTCAGCCCCCAGCCCCAGGCCACCGGCACGGCGGCGACCAGGGCGACGAACGGCACGAGCACGAACAGGTAGACCGTGACGTGGGCCGGTATCGGACGGCGTCCACCGACGATGCTCTTGGGCACCCGTGAAACGTAAGCGCGCCGCGGCGAACAGCCGTGCTCCGCCGCGTGAAGCCGCGTGTCACACCGTGAGAACGATCTTGGCGCGGGTGTGTTCGGTCTCCATCCGGCGGACCGCGTCGGCGGCGGCGGCGAGCGGGTACGTGCGCTCCACCAGGGGGCGCAGGACGCCGGCGTCGGCCAGGTCACGGAGCACCGCGAGGCGGGCGGCGGTGGGCTCGGCCGCCAGCACGACGACCCGCTCGCCGACGAACCGCGCGAGCGCCTTCGCGCGGAGCACCAGCCCCATCGGCCCGAACAGGCTGCCGCCCTCCGACGTGCCGCCGCCGGAGAGCACCAGCGTGCCGCCGGGGGCCAGCAGCCGCCGGAGCTCGCCGAACGACCGGTTGCCGACCAGGTCGAACACCACGTCGTAGCGCCCGGTGAGCGGTTCGCGCGTGTAGTCGACGACCGTGTGCGCGCCCATCGACCGCACGGTCTCGACGTTGCGGGTGCTGCACACCGCGGTGACCCGGGCGCCGTCGGCGGCGGCCAGCTGCACCGCGAACAGCCCGACGCCGCCGGACGCGCCGTTGATCAGCACCGACTGCCCCGCCGCGACACCGGCCACCTCGCGCAGCCCCATCACGGCGGTGTTCGCGGCCAGCGGTAACGCGGCGGCCTCGGCCATCGTCAGCGTGGACGGTGCGCGTTCGACGCGCTCCCGCGGGGCGACGACGTACTCGGCGAACGCGCCGGGCGCCTCCCCGAACACCGCGTCGCCCGGCGCCAGGTCGGTGACGCCCGGCCCGACCGCGTCGACGGTTCCGGCGAAGTCGGTACCGCGGATGCGCAGCTTCGGGCCACGCAGGCCGAGTTCGGGCGCGCCCAGCCGGGCCAGGTACGGATCGCCGCGCAGCAGGTGCCAGTCGCGGGCGTTCACCGACGCCGCCCTGGTCCGGACGAGCACGTCGCGGTCGGCGAGGGACGGCGGTTCGACGTCGGTGAACCGCAGCACCTCGGGGCCGCCGTAGGTGGTGTGGAGCACGGCTTTCACGGCGTTCTCCCTTACGTTGTAAGGCTGTCTTACAACGTAAGGCTCCCGTACGCGGTAAGGCGCGTCAAGGGGGAGAGTGGTCAGGCCGTGCGGAGGCGCTCGAGGCCGTCCAGCACCAGATCGAGCCCGAACTCGAACTCGAACTGGTCGTCGCACCAGCCCAGCGTCGAGCCGGGGTCGTCGTGGGCGACCTCGGCGAGCATGCCGACCAGGTTCGGCACCGCCGCGGCCAGCTCCGGCGGAACGTCGGCGTTGCCGCCGGCGTCCCCCGGGTCGAACAGTTCCTGGGCGAAGCCCAGCGCGCGGCTGCCCAGTGCGTGCAGCGCGTGGTGCGCCAGGTCGTAGGAGAACCCGCCGTCGTGCATCAGGCCCACGAGGCGGTCGTGGTAGCGCACCACCTCGAAGCTGACCGCGGTGCGCCCGGCGAAGACCGCTGGTGCCCAGGGGTGGCGCAGGAAGATCGAGCGCGCGGTGAGGATGCGTTCCCGCGCGGCGGCTTTCCAGGTGGGCGCGGTGATGTGCTCGACCGCCGCGTTGATCTCGCCCGCAATCACGTCGACCACGCCGTCGAGCACGTCGTCCTTGTTCTTGACGTGGTGGTAGAGCGACATCGCCTCGGCGTCGAGCGCGCGGGCCAGGCGGCGCATCGTGAGCGCCTCGACCCCGTCGGCGTCGGCGATCGCGATCGCCGCGCGGAGCACGCGGTCCCGGCTCAGCGGGGTCCGCGGCGCGCTCACCTCGGTGATCGTACAGCGTAAGTGGGGTGTGACGAGTACCCATGTTTTCCCGTCGTTGCTAGCGTTTTCCTCCATGACCCACGCGGCGATGCCCTCCGCGCTGCTCGCCGTGATCGACGCGGTGGCCGGCGCCGACGGGGACGACGAGCGCGTCCGCGAGGCCTTGGAGCGCCTCGGGTTGGAGCCCGGTGCCGCGGCCGCCGTGCGCGACCGGCTGCTCGGCGCCCGCCGCGAGCTCGGCCGGCTCCGGCGGCGCGAGCACGAGCTCACCGCGTTGTTCGCCAGCGCCCGCGAGCTGGCCGAGGTGCACGACACCGGCACGCTCCTGGACCGGCTCGTCGACCGCGCGCACACGATGATGGGCTGCGACGTCACGTACCTCTCCGAGTTCGACTCGCGCACCCGCACGCTGCGGGTACGCACCACGAAGGGCTCGGTCAGCCCGCTGTTCCAGCAGCTGGAGGTGCCACCGGGCGCGGGGCTGGCCGGTGCGGTGGTGGAGAGCCGGGCGGCGCACTGGGCCGCCGACTACACCCGCTACGCCGCCGACCGGCACGACGCCGGCGTCGACGACGCGGTCGCGGCCGAGGGGCTGGTGTCGATCCTCGGCGTGCCGATGCTCTCCGGCGACGACGTGCTCGGGGTCCTGTTCGTGGCCAACCGGCAGGAGATGGCGTTCAACCAGGAGGCGATCGCGCTGCTCTCCGCGCTCGCCGACCACGCCTCGGTGGTGCTGCAGACCGCACAGCGCATGCGTGAGCTCCAACGCTCCGACGACGAGGCGCGCAGCGCGCTGGAGCGGCTCACCGCCCACCTCGGCGAACGCGACCGCGCCAACACCGTCCACCAGGACCTGCTCCGTGCCGTGCTGGCCGGCGGCGGGTTCGGGCCGGTGGCGCGGACGCTCGGCGCGGCGCTCGGGCGGCGGGTGGTGGTGATCGACGAGCGGGACCGGCCGATCGCGGACTCCGATCCGTCCGGCGACGTCCGGCTGGGGCCGGTGACCCGGGGCGCGCTCGAGGCCGCACGCACCTCGGGGCGCTGCGTGCTCGTCGACGACGACGGGCTGTCCGCGGTGGCCTCGATGACCGCCGGGCCGCGCTACTTCGGCGCGGCGCTGCTCGGCGTCGGCACGTTCGAGCTGACCCCGGTGGACCGGCGCACGGTGGAGCGGGCCATGCAGGTGGGCGCGCTGCTCGCGCTGCAGCGCGAGGCGGTGGCCGAGGCGGAGAGCCGGATCCGGGCCGAGCTGGTCGCCGACCTGGTCGACGGCGACCCCGAGCGGCGCGCCGACGGCGAGCGGCGGGCGCGGCGGCTCGGCGTCGGCGTGGCCGACCTCGACACCGTGTTGCTGTTCACGGTGACCGGCGCCGGCCGCGGTGCGCTCGTGCGTGCGGCCCAGCAGCTGCTGCCGGGCGCGCTGGTGGGGGAGCGGCGGGGAGCGGTGATCGCGCTGGTGCCGTCGGCCACCGACGCCGACGGCGTGCGGGCACGGCTGGCCGTCGCGCTGGGGGAGCCGGTGGGGTGCGTGCGCCCGCCCGGCGTCGACTCGGTGGCGGGGCTGGCGGCCGCGGTCGCCACCGCCACCCGCACCGCCCGGCTGCTGTCCGCGCTGGGCGTCACCGGCACGACCGAGCACACCGACGACTACCTGCCCTACGCCGCGGTGCTGGACACCGACCCCCGGTCACTGCGGACGTTCCTGGACGACACGATCGGCGCCGTGCGCGCCTACGACGCCGAGCGCGGCACCGAGCTGCTGACGACGCTGCGTGCGTTCGTACGCAGCAACGCGAGCCCGACCAGGACCGCACGCGCGCTGAACTTCCACCCGAACACGATCCTGCAGCGGCTCGACCGCCTCGACCGGGTGCTCGGACCCACCTGGCGCGACGACGAGCGGCTGTTCCGGATCTCGCTCGCGGTTCGGCTGGACGAGCTCGCGGCACGGGTCGATCCGCACATCAATCCGGGCGATCAGTGGGCCGAGCACCCATAGGTGATCGGTCCGGCCGCTCCTAGCCTGGGCCGGAGCCCAGCGAGGAGGACACATCGTGGTGACCAGCCGACTGACCGGACTGCACAACTCGGACGTCAGTGGGCGGCGCGCTCGCGTCGCCGAGAGCACCGGCCTCCCGCCCGACCAGCTGGCCGTGCTCGACCCCGGCGCGGGGCTCTCGCTCGAGCAGGCCGACCACATGATCGAGAACGTCCTCGGTGTGCTGGGGGTGCCGCTCGGCGTCGGCACGAACTTCGTCGTCGACGGCGTCGACCGGCTGGTGCCGATGGCCACCGAGGAGCCGTCGGTGGTGGCCGCGGCGAGCAACGCCGCGCGGATGGCCCGGGAACACGGCGGGTTCACCACGTCGAACTCCGGGTCGGTGATGATCGCCCAGATCCAGCTCGTCGACGTGCCCGACCCGGGCGCGGCCGCGTTCCGGCTGCGTGAGGCCGCCGCGGAGATCCTGGCGCTGGCCGACGAGCAGGACCCGGTGCTGGTGTCGTTCGGCGGCGGGGCCCGGGACCTGCGTGTCCGCGAGCTGCCGACCCGCACCGGCGTCCAGGTGATCGTCCACCTGCACGTCGACGTGCGCGACGCGATGGGCGCCAACGCGGTGAACACGATGGCCGAGGCGCTCGCGCCGCGGCTGGCCGAGATCGCCGGGGGGCGCGCGATCCTGCGCATCCTGAGCAACAAGGCCGACCAGCGCCTGGTGCGGGCCCGGGCGACGTTCGACCGGGACCTGCTCGGCGGGGCCGAGGTGGTGCGCGACATCGTGCACGCGTCGGCGTTCGCGGAGGCCGATCCGTACCGGGCGGCGACCCACAACAAGGGCATCCTGAACGGCATCACGGCCGTGGTGCTCGCGACCGGCAACGACACCCGCGCGGTCGAGGCCGGGTGCCACTCGCACGCGGCGCGCGACGGGGCCTACCGGGCGCTGTCCCGGTTCGAGCAGACGCCGTCGGGCCACCTGGCCGGGACGCTCGAGGTGCCGCTCGCGGTCGGGCTGGTCGGCGGCGCGACGCGGGCCCACCCGGTGGCCAGGGCCGCGGTGCGGATCCTCGGCATCGACACCGCGATCGAGCTCGGCGCGGTGATCGCTTCGGTGGGGCTCGCGCAGAACCTCGCGGCCTGTCGTGCGCTGGCCGCCGAGGGCATCCAGCGTGGACACATGACGCTGCACGCACGCACGATCGCCGCGAGCGCCGGCGCCGCGCCGCACGAGGTGGCGCACGTCGCGAGCCGCATCGTCGCCGAGCGCCGGATCCGCGCGGAGTACGCGGCCGAGGTCCTGGCCGAACTCCGCGCCTCGACGACCCCGGCCGTGCCATGAGTTCCGGCGGCCCGGGAAAGCCCGGCGCGCTCTGGAAACCCGTGCCGCGGCCGGTGCGCGATCCCGACCTGCCGACCGCGGTGCGGGTGTACGAGGTGGGCCCGCGTGACGGGTTGCAGGCCGAGACCGACGTGGTGCCGGCCGCGACCAAAGCGGAGCTGTGCCGCCGGCTGCTGGCCGCCGGGGCCGGACGCGCCGGTCTCGAGGTCACCAGCTTCGTGCCGCCGAGCTGGATACCGCAGCTCGCCGACGCCGCCGAGGTCTCGGCCGCCGTCCTGCCCGCCGCCGGGCGCACGGTGGCACTCGTCCCGAACGCACGTGGTCTCTCCGACGCGCTGGACGCCGGCTACGACGACGTCGCGGTCGTCGTCAGCGCCACCGACTCGTTCGCCGCCGCGAACCTCAACTCGACCGCGCGCGGCTCGCTGGTGACCGCGGCGACGGTCACCGCCGAGGCCCGCAGCGCGGGCCGCAGCGTCCGCGGCTACCTCTCGATGTCGTTCGGCGACCCGTGGGAGGGCGACGTGGACGCGTCGAGGGTCGCGACCATGGCCGCCGAGCTCCACGCCGCCGGCTGCGCCACGGTCGCGCTCGGCGACACCGTCGGCCTCGGCACGCCCGGCCAGGTCGCGGACGTCGTCCGGCGCACGGTCGACGCCGGGGTGCCGGTGACCGCGCTGGCGCTGCACCTGCACGACACCTACGGCCAGGGCCTCGCGAACGTCCTCGCGGCGCTCCGCGTCGGCGTCACCGAGTTCGACGCCGCGGTCGGCGGCCTCGGCCGCTGCCCCTACGCCGCCGGCGCGACCGGCAACCTCGCCACCGAGGACCTGGTCTGGATGCTGCACGGCCTGGGCATCGACACCGGCCTCGACCTGACCGCGCTGGTGCGCACGTCGGTCTGGCTGGCCGCCGAGCGCGGGCGATCCGGTCCGTCCCGCGTCCTCGCGGCGCTGAGTTCCCAGGAGGCCCAGTCATGACCGGTGCGCTGGACGGCGTGGTCGTCCTCGACCTCTCCCGGGTGCTGGCCGGGCCCTACGCGGCCCAGATCATGGCCGACCTGGGCGCCACCGTGATCAAGATCGAGAACCCGCGGGATCCCGACGTCGCGCGCGGCTTCCCGCCGTACCTGCGTGCCGGCGACGCCGAGGTCAGCGGCTACTACGCCCAGTACAACCGGGGCAAGCTCGGGCTGGCGCTCGACCTGGCGTCCGAACCGGGCCGGGAGGTGCTGACCGACCTGATCCGCCGGGCCGACGTGCTGGTGGAGAACTTCCGCCCGGGCACCATGGACAAGCTCGGCCTCGCCTACGAGACCCTCGCCGCGGTCAACCCGCGGCTGGTCTACACCGCGATCTCCGGCTACGGCCGCACCGGCGCACGCAGCCGCCGCCCGGCGTTCGACAACACCGCGCAGGCCGCCGGTGGGCTGTGGTCGATGAACGGCTACCCGGACCAGCCGCCGGTGCGCGTCGGCGTCACGATCGGCGACCTGTCCGCGACGATGTTCGGCGTCATCGGCACGCTCGCCGCCCTCCGGCACGCCGAGCGCACCGGACAGGGCCAGCTCGTCGACGTCGCCCAGGTCGACAGCATCCTCGCGATGACCGAGACCGCGGTCGTCGACTACACCGTGGACGGCAAGGTCGCGCGCCCGGCCGGGAACAAGCACTCCTGGGTGCGGCCCTACGAGCTGTTCCCCTGCGCCGACGGCCAGGTGTTCTTCGGCGGCTACACCGACAAGCTGTGGCGGGTCTCCTGCGAGCTGTTCGGCAGCCCGGAGGTGGCCGACGACCCCGAGATCGACACCATGCGCAAGCGGTTCGACGAGGAGGTCTACGAGCGTCGCGTGAAGCCGCTCATCCTCGGCTGGTTCGCCGGCCGCACCCGCGCCGAGTTGGAGGAGCTCGCCGGTGACGTCGTTCCGCTCACCGCCGTGAAGAACATCGGCGAGGTGGTCGACGACCCGGAGACCGCGGCCCGCGGGATGGTCGTCGACGTGGCCTACGGCGCGCTCGGGACGCTGCGCATGTTCGGCCAGCCGGTGAAGCTCAGCGTCACCCCGGCCACCCCGGCGCGGCGCGCCAACGAGCTCAACGAACACGCCGACGCCGTGCTCACCGCCGTGGCCGGGTACTCCGACGAGCGGATCGCGGCACTGCGCGAGGCGGGTGTGGTGTGATCGTCCGCACCGCGGTGCTCGACCTCGCGCCCGCCGCCCGGTTCGCGGGCACGTTCGCGCCGGGCGTCCCGGTGGAGCCGGGTGCCGTGCTCCCACCGGCCTGGGAAGGGCTGTACTTTCCCTTCGACGCGTCGCTCGCCGCGCTGCGTGCCGACGGCAGCCCGGCCGACGACGGGCTGACCCCGCCGGACGCGCCGCCGCGCCGGATGTACGCGGGTGAGGACACCGAGTTCCACCACCCGCTGCGCTGGGGCGACACGGTGGAGCAGCGCTCGTCGCTGACCTCGGTCACGCGCAAGGAGGGGCGCTCGGGCTCGCTGCTGTTCGCCGACATCACCCGCGAGTACCTGGTGGACGGAGCGGTGGCCGTGCGCAGCGTCTGGCACGACGTGTTCCTGTCCGGGGGAGCCCCGCCCGTTCCGGCCACCGGGGAGACGCCGGACGGCGACTGGGCCGCCGCGCTGAGCGTCGACATCCGGCAGTTGTTCCGGTTCTCCGCGATCACGTTCAACACCCACCGCGTGCACTACGACCGCGACTGGGCGCTCGAGGTGGAGCGGCTGCCCGGCCTGCTGGTGCACGGGCCGCTGGTGCGGATCCTGCTGCTCGACGCGCTCCGCGCGGCCCGCCCGGGGCTGGCGGTCACGCACTGGTCGATCCGGTCGCACGCCCCGGTCCTGGTCGACGCCGCCCTGTGCGTCGTCGGCCGCGGCCGGGACGTGGAGCTGTACGAGGGCGGCCATCTACTGGCCCGGGGGCATTACCGATCCAGTTGACAAAAGTGAACTGAAACACCGCGCAGCCCGGTCCTCTGAGGACCGGGCAGTGGCGGTTGGTGCTGGAACCGCGGGGTACCACAGATCACACGTCGACTCTTCCGACTCGCACACGCGGGGTTTTTTCTATGGAAGTGTCAGCGCTACCACCCAGTAGTTACCACCAGCCAGTGTCAGCGTCGCTCGTACCGCCGGGAGGAAGCAGCCGTGCCGACTGCTGCCTTTCCGGACGCGGAGACGGCCGAGGCACCCCCGAACGGTGGCCGCACGCGCCGCCCGCTGCGCCGCCCGATCGTTACGGCACTGCTCGCCTACCTGCTGACGCTCGTCGCGGCCGGTTTCGTGATCGACGCCGGTGACGCGCAGCGACCCGCGGTACCGTCGCCGTCCGGGTCGGCCCCCGCGGCGGCGTCCCCTCCGCGCGAGCCGGCCCCGCCGATGAGCGACGTGATCCCCGACCGGCCGGCCGTCCAGCGCGTCGACCGGCTCGACGCGCTGCACCAGCAGGACCGGGTCGTCAGCCGCGACAACGGGCAGAGCACCCGGTACGGCGACCGGTCGGTCTGGGTGTTCGCCGACACCACGCTGAAGGGGCCGCCGGCGTTCCTCTCCAACACCGTGGCGTCCACCGCGGACCTGACCGGGCGCGACGGGATCACGGTCACCGCGACCGACCTGGCCGGCACCGCGGGTGAGCTCCACGACGAGTTCCTGCCCTGGGCCGACGCCGAGCGCGCGTTCGAGCGGGCGCACGCGAAGAACTGCGTGGGGCGGTACTGCGGTGTGACGTTCGCGCTCTGGCCGGGCCCGGTGATCGCCGACCCGGCCCGGCACCGCGTGCTCGTGCTCTACCACAAGCTCTGCCGCGGCGGGGCGCCGAAAGCGCCGTGCTCGCAGAAGTTCGGCCAGGACCTCGGCAGCGGCGTGGCCGCCGTCGACATGCGCACGTACCGGGCCACCCGGCTGACCGTCGGCGACGCCGCGCCGCTGGGCAGCATCGAGGGCCGTGACCCGACGCTGTTCTTCGGCCCGGACGCCCGGTACGCCTGGGCCGCGGTGGTGGCCGGCGACGACGTCTACGTCTACGGCGACTGCCACACCGACGACGTCCGGTGCCGGGTGGCGAAGGTACCGCTGGCGAAGATCGGCGACCGCTCCGCGTGGCGGTTCTACGGCGGTGGCGGCTGGTGGTCGGCCGATCCGGCCGACGCGGTGGCCACGATCCGGGCCGGTGGGGCCGGCAACACCGTGCTGTGGAACCCGGCCCTGCGGGCCTGGGTCAACATCTACATGGAGTTCGGCTCGGTCGAGGTGCGCGCCCAGGTGGGCGGTTCGCCGTACGGGCCGTGGTCGGAACCGTTCACGCTGTCCGACACCGACCCCGGCGAGCACGGCACGAACTACGCGGCCTACGCCCACCCGGAGTACGCCGAACGCGACGGGCTGGTGCAGTACGTGACGTACTACTCGCAGTCCAACGGCGCGCTGAACCTGCTGCGGGTCACTTTCCGGGGGTGAGCGCCGGGGGCGAGGACAGCAGCAGGCTGACCGCGCCGCCCTCGCCGGCGACCAGGCGGTGGGTGTGGCCGGGACGGGCGGCGAGCTGCTCACCGGTCGTCAGCTCGGTCTCGTCGAGGCCGTCGGCCGTCGCGACCGTCTCGTTGAGACTGCCGCCGAGCACCGTGACGGTGCGGAAGCCGATCGAGTGGGCGTGCAGGTCGGTGGCCTCGCCGGGGGTCCAGCGCACCAGCCAGGCGTCGTAGAGGAAGTTGCCGCGCAGCGCCACCGGCTGTCCGCCGGACTCCGCCAGCATCGCCTCCGCGCCACCGGCGGCGGCGATCTCGGCGGTGATGATCCCGGCCCGCTCGCGCAGCGCGGAGGGCGTCAGCGAGGAGGGGGCGAGGAGGTAGGGCTCCAGGTGGTCGAGCCCGGAGGTCTGGGGGCGGGTGGTGCTCGTCGTCGCGGCCATACCGGAATTGAAGCGTCCGGGGCGCGGGCGCTCTGTGCCCGCGCCACCGTCCGCAGTGTCAGTTCGCCAACGTAGCGACGCGGGCCGCGATCTCGTCGGGCGACGGGCGGGCGGCCAGCTCGTCCTGGATGCGCACGCTCACCCGGCGCAGCTCGTCGTCGGTGATGAGCCGTTGCAGGTGCTCGGCGGTGGGGCCGCTGCGCGGGGCGCAGAGCCCGGCGCCGATCTCCGCGACGAGCTCGGCGTTGTGCCGCCGGTCGCCCGGCCCCGGCACCACCAGCTGCGGGACCCCGGCCGCGAGCGCCGCCTGCACGGTGCCGGCGCCGCCGTGGTGGACCAGGCCGGTGCAGGTCGGCAGCACCGCGTCGAGCGACACCCACCCGATCGTCCGGACGTTGTCCGGGAGCTCCGGGGGCAGGCCCGGCTCCGGGCGGACCAGCACGAACTCCGCCTCGATCGAGCCGGCCACCGCGACCAGCGCCTTCATCAGGTTCCCGTTGCCCGGCCCGGCGACCGTGCTGCGGCTGACCAGGATCCGCGGCAGCGTCGGCGTCTCGGTGAGCCAGGACGGCAGTGGCGCCGGTGCCGGCGGGACGTAGCGCATCGGCCAGCCGGGGCGCGGCCCGACCACGCTCGGCGGCAGGACCTGGATCACGGCCGCCGGGTCGGGTAACCGGTCGATCGCGAGCCGGCGCAGCACCGGGCCGGCCGCGGCGGCGGCGAGCTCCGCCCCGTCGAACAGGTTCGTCTCGTGCCGGATCGCCGGGACGCCGTGCCCGGCCGCCGCGATCGGCCCGGCCACGGCCAGCGGCTCGGCGACGACGACGTCCGGATCGAACTGCTCGGTGACCGCCCGCACCGCGTCGGCGAGCTTCGCGTTGATCGCCCCGAACAACGCGGCGACCCCCTTCGTGCCGCCGCTGCCGGCGAGTTCGGCGCGTGCGGTCAGCGGGTGTCTGAGCGCGACGCCGCGGGCGATCGCGGCGAAGTCGAAATCGGGGGCGATGTCCTCCACCGGCAGGTCCATCTTTCTCACCGCGGACGCGGCGTCGGCGGCGGTGGCGAAGAGGATCTCGTGGTCGGCGCCGGCGAGTGCACGGGCCAACGGAAGGAGCGGGAGGACGTGACCGGACAGTGGTGCAGAGACCACCAGAACGCGCATGCGCCGACGTTAGGGGGACACAGCGTCCACGGTCACTAATTCTGTCGTACCGAATTGATAGACCCGGGAGCATGGGGACCATGGAGAGAGCGATCGAGACCGTCGGTCTGGTCAAGACGTTCGGGGAGACGCGGGCGGTCGACGGTGTCGACCTGAGCGTGCCCGCCGGCACGGTCTACGGCGTACTGGGCCCGAACGGCGCGGGCAAGACCACCGCCGTGCGCATCCTGGCCACGCTGTTGCGCCCCGACGGCGGCGAGGCGCGCATCTTCGGTCACGACGTCGTGCGCGAGGCCGACGTCGTCCGCGCCAAAGTGAGCCTCACCGGCCAGTACGCGTCGGTCGACGAGGACCTCACCGGGGTGGAGAACCTGGTCCTGCTCGGCCGGCTGGTCGGGCACCGGAAACGCGCGGCCCGCTCACGGGCCGACGAACTGCTCACCGCGTTCGGGCTCACCGAGGCCGCCGACCGCCAGGTGAAGAAGTACAGCGGCGGCATGCGGCGCCGGCTCGACATCGCGGCCAGCATCCTCAACACCCCGGAACTGCTCTTCCTCGACGAGCCCACCACCGGCCTCGATCCACGCAGCCGCAACCAGGTGTGGGACATCGTGCGCGCGGTCGTCGCCTACGGCACCACCGTGCTGCTCACCACCCAGTACCTCGACGAGGCCGATCGGCTGGCCGGGCGCATCGCGGTGATCGACCACGGCAAGGTCATCGCCGAGGGCACGCCGGGTGCGCTGAAGTCCTCGATCGGCGCCGGCACCGTGCACGTCCGCCTGCGCGAGGCGCACCAGCGCGGTGAGGCCGCGGAGATCCTCGGAGCGGCGCTGGCCGCCACCGTGCTGCCCGACGCCGACCCGCTGGCGCTCACCGTCCGCATCGGCGGCGGGTCCGAGCGCGGTGCCGCCGAGCACGCGTCCCGTGCGCTGGCCGAGCTCGCCGCCGCCGGCATCGTCGTCGACGACTTCTCACTCGGCCAGCCCAGCCTCGACGAGGTGTTCCTGGCCCTCACCGCGAAGGGAGCGGGGTCATGACCGCGACGACGACCGACGAGTCCACCGCGTACGTCCCGACGGCCGAGACGCTGCGTGCCGTCCTCTCACCGGCCGGGCGCCCGACGCCACCGGGGCCCCTCGCGGCGTCGGTCGTGTTCGGCTGGCGGGCGATGCTGCGCATCAAGCACGTCCCCGAGCAGCTGTTCGACGTGACGGCGTTCCCGCTCATCATGACGCTGATGTTCACGTACCTGTTCGGCGGCGCGCTGGCCGATTCACCGCGCGCCTACCTGCAGTTCTTCCTGCCCGGCATCCTGGTCTCCAGCGTCGTGATGATCACGATGTACACCGGGGTGGGCCTCAACACCGACATCGAGAAGGGTGTGTTCGACCGGTTCCGCACGTTGCCGGTCTGGCGGCCCGCGGCCCTGGTCGGGATGATCTTCGGTGATCTGCTGCGCTACGTCATCGCGTCGCTGGTCATCCTGGCCGTGGGGCTGGCCCTCGGGTTCCGCCCGAGCGGCGGTGTCCTCGGTGTCGTGGCCGCCATCGCGTTGCTGGTCGTGTTCTCGTTCGCGTTCTCCTGGATCTGGACCTACTTCGGGCTCGTGCTGCGTAGCGAGAAGTCGGTGATGGGCGTGAGCATGATGGTGCTGATGCCCCTGACGTTCCTGAGCAACGTCTACGTCGACCCGTCGACGATGCCGGGGTGGCTGCAGGCGTTCGTCAACGTCAACCCGATCTCCCACCTGGTCACCGCGATCCGCGGCCTGATGGCCGGTGAGCTCGACGGCCCGGCGATCGTGTGGACGTTCGTCGCCGGCGCGCTGTTCGTCGTGGTCTTCGGTTCACTCACGATGCATCGCTACAACCGGCGGTGAGCCCGATGCGCACTCTGGTGGTGACCGAGAACATCACCCTGGACGGCGTGATCGACGCGACCGGCGGCTGGTTCGACCCGGTCGGCGCGGGCCCCGACGTCGACGCCTCCGACCTGATCGAAGCGGTGGCCGAGCACATGCGCGCTGCCGACGCGTTCCTCGTCGGGAGGGTCACGTTCGAGCAGATGCGGGGCTACTGGCCGGCGCGGTCCGAGGACACCACCGGGGTCAGCGCGTACCTCGATCAGGTGCGCAAGTACGTCGTCTCGCGGAGCCTCACCGAGGCCGGCTGGGAACCGACGACGATCCTGCGCGGGCCGTTGCGCGACGACATCGCCGCGCTCAAAGCCGAGCCGGGTCGCGACATCGTCGTGACCGGAAGCATCGACCTCGTCCGCCAGCTCGTCGCGGAGGACCTGGTCGACGAGTACCGGCTGTTCGTCCACCCCAGCGTCGTGGGCCGGGGTGCCCGGCTGTTCCCCGACGGTGTCGAACGCCCGCGCATGCGGCTGCTCGAGTCACGCGCGTTCCGGTCCGGAGTGGTGCTCCTCCGCTACTCCGCGGCCCGTCGACCGGGCTGACCGGACTTCGCTCCGGCCGGACGAGGTCGCCCGGGCGGCGGTCGCCGCCACGATCGCGGCGAGCTCGCCGGGGGCGTCGACCGGGACGATGTGTCCGCTGTCCGGGAGCAGGTGCTCCTCGAAGTCGTCCGCGATCAGCCGGAGCTGGCGCGCCGGTGCGTCTCCGACCGTCGAGGCGCCGACGGCGGTCACCGGCATGGTCAGCCGGCCGTGCTCGGCCCAGGAACGGTTCCAGCGCGCGTTCGCGGGCATCGCGCGGTAGTGCTCGAAGGCCGCGCGCAGATTGTCCCGTCCGGTGTAGCGGCGGACGATGTGCCGGGTGAGGTCCTCGGGCACCCCGGCGCGGGACCCGTTGCCGAGGAAGAACCGGAGGTAGCGGTCCTCGTCGCCGCTCAGCACGTCCTCGGCGAGGCCGCCCGGCGCCTGGTGGAACCCGAACCACCACGGTCCGCCGGAGCCCAGGAACGCCTCCGCGCCGGCGAGCCCGCCCAGAACCGCCTCGACGATGGTGAGGCTGAGCACCCGGTCCGGGTGGGCGGCGGCGAGCGCGAACGCGGGCGCGGCGCCGAAGTCGAGGCCGACGACGTGCGCCGCCGGCTGGGAGAACGCGTCGAGGAGGCGGACCTGGTCCCGCGCGAGGCCCACGGCGTCGTAGCCGCCCGCCGTCCGCTCGGTGTCGCCCGTTCCCCGCAGGTCGGGCGTCAGCACCTCGTGGCCCGCCGCGACCAGCGCGGGCTCCACCTCCCGCCAGATCTCCTTGGTGTGCGGGAAGCCGTGGAGCAACAGGACGGGCCGGCCGGCACCGGCTCGGCGCACGCTCACCCGGAGGTCGTCGAGGTGAACCGTCTCGATCATCGGGACTCCTAGTTACCATTGGTTACCTGGCAACGATAGGAGAGCGTCGGTGACCGAGAAAGACGGCACTTCGGGCACCCCTGGGCACCCCGGCGTAACCACGGCACGGCACGGTGACCTCTTCGATGCCGACTGCCCGACGCGGCTCCTGCTCGACCGGGTGGGTTCGAAATGGACCGTCATGATCGTGTTGCTGCTCGCCGACGGGGAGGAGCTGCGGTTCGGTGCGCTGCGCCGTCGCATGCCGGGTGTGTCGCAGAAGATGCTCACCCACACCCTTCGCCAGCTCGAGGACGACGGCCTCGCTCGTCGCCGCGTAGAACCCACCAGCCCGCCCGCCGTGCACTACTCGTTGACGGTGCTCGGCGACACGCTCGTCGGTCCGTTGCGCGAGCTGAAACGATGGGCCGAGGCGAACATGGGCGCGATCGACGCGCTGCGGACGTCGCGTTCAGGGTCCGTTCCGGAGTAGTGCTTCTCCGTCATTCCGCGAATCATCAATCCCACCGACCACACGAGTAACACCGGCCTTTAGTTTGCGATTAAGGCCGACGCAAATTCGCTGTCGCGGGGCGAAGTCGCAGTTTCCGATCTGCCTACTCTTCCGACGTGCCCGTGACCTCCACCGCCCGCCTGCTGGCCATCGTCCTGATCGGACTCGCGCTGCTGCTCAGCGTGGTTCCCGGACCGGCGTCGGCGGCACCGGGGCCGGCCGCGGAGGACGACGAGGGCGGCACCGAGAAGCTCCGCCGCGATCTCGACAAAGCCACGGCCGGGTACAACAATGCGCGGGCGAAAGCGCAGGCGTCACAGAAGCGTCGGGCCGCGCTGATCAATCAGATCGCCGGCGCCGAAAAGCGCATCACGGTGCTGGAGGAACAGGTCCAGGAACTGAGCGCGGCGGCCTACCGGCGCGGCCTGCCCGACCCGGCCACCGCGATGGCGAACTCCCGCTCCCTGCCCGACCTGATCGGCAACGTCGGCCTGGTCGACAGCCTGACCCGCCAGCGCACCAAGACGCTCGACGACCTGGTGGACACCCGGGCCGACCTGGTCGCGGCCCGGCGCGGGGTGGACGCGGAACTCGCGAAGCAGCGCACGGAAGAGAAGACGATGCGCCGGCGCCGGGACGACGCCGAGCGCGCCCTGGCCGCGGCGAAGGTCGGCGGCCAGAAGTCCGGCGGCTTCACCAGCGACGGGGAGAACCGGGATGTGCCGGCGGCCACCGGCAACGGCTCCCCGGCCGCACCGGAGAAGAAGACCACCCGGAAGAAGACGCGGAAAGCGACCGCGGCCCCGCGCCGGGGAGACGGGTCGTACGGCTCCGAGGGCTGCTCGCAGGACGACCCCACGTCCGGCGGCTGCCTGACCCCGCGCACCCTGCACGCGCTCCAGCAGACGAAAGCGGCCGGCTTCACCCGCTACGTGCACTGCTTCCGGCAGGCGTCGTTCGGCGAGCACCCCAAGGGCCGCGCGTGCGACTTCGCCGCCGCGCCGGGCGGGTTCGGCGGGGCCGCGACCGGCGGTGACCGGGCCTACGGCAACCGCCTGGCCGCGTGGTTCGTCGACAACGCCGACCGGCTCGGCGTCCTCTACGTGATCTGGTACCGGCAGATCTGGCTGCCTGGTTCCGGGTGGCGGGCCTACCAGAGAGGGGGAGACCCGTCCTCGGCGCACACCAATCACGTCCACCTCTCAGTCCAGTAGCGCCAGCGCCCGGGACGCCAGCTCGCCGACCGCCGAGCCGGCACGGGCGTACCCGTCACCGACCGTCCCACCGGCCAGGTAGCGCGCGTGCACGCCCTCCAGGATCACGGCCAGCTTGAACGCGGCGAACGCGCGGTAGAGCGGCAGCAGCTCCAGGCTCCGGCCGGTGCGGGTGGCGTAGGCGGCGGCGAACTCGTCGGCGGTGGGGAAACCCGGGTGCCCGGTGACGCCGCCCGCCGACGACACCGTGCCGTCGTCGCCCCAGTAGAGCAGCGTGAGCGCGAGGTCGGCCAGCGGGTCGCCGAGCGTGGAAAGTTCCCAGTCGACGACGGCGGCCACCCGGGTGCCGCGCACGATCATGTTGTCCAGCCGGTAGTCACCGTGGACCAGCGTCGTCTCGCCGTCGGCCGGCAGCTCCGCGTTCAGGCGGGTCACCACCTCGTCGAGCACCGGCAGGTCCCGGGTTCGGGAGGCCGCCCACTGCCGGCCCCATCGGCGCACCTGGCGCTGCAGGTAGCCGCTCGGTGGCCCGAAGTCGGCCAGCCCGGTCGCGGCCAGATCCACCTCGTGGATGCGGGCCAGCGCCTCCACGACCGCCGTCCCGACCGCGGCCCGCTCGTCGACGCTGAGCGACGCCGTCTGCTCCGCCGACCGGTACACCGCGCCGGCGACGTCCTCGACCAGGTAGAACTCGGCTCCCAGGACGTCGGGCTCGGCGTGGTGGGCGACCGTGCGCGCGACCGGAACCGCGCTGCCCTGCAGTGCGGAGAGCGCCCGGTACTCGCGGGCCATGTCGTGGGCGCTCGGGAGCACCGGGCCGCGGGGTGGTCGCCGCAGGATCAGCGACCCGGTGTCGAGCGTGATGCGGTACGTGAGGTTGGAGAGCCCCCCGGCGATCAGCTCGGCGTCCTGCACCGAACCGTGCTCGGGGATGTTCCGAGACGCCCACGCGGTGAACCGGGCCAGGTCGAGCCCCGGCAGAGCTGAGTCAGAAGCCACGCTGCTTCCCTCCGATCGCTGCTCTCCAGTGTCGCAGCGACCCGGTCGGTCCACAGTGGTCTAGAGTGATCAATCCGGCGGATACCGGGTAGGCGAAGAATTGATTTCCTTCATGTGACCTGGGTCTCGCATAGTGGTTTTCCCGACCCGTAACGACGCGGAGAATGCCATGCCAGCTGTAGCGAACGTCCTGGTCGTCGGCGGTGGCGCGGCCGGTGCCGCGGTCGCGGTCCTGCTCGCCGAGCGTGGCGTGACGGTGGAGATCGCCGAGGCCAAGCCGGAGATCGGCGCGCTCGGCTCCGGCATCACGCTGCAGGGCAACGCGCTGCGGGTGCTCCGCCGGCTCGGGGTGTGGGAGCAGATCAGCGCCAAGGGCTACGCGTTCGACGACCTCGGCATCCGGGCACCGGACCCGCACGGCACGGTCCTCGCGGAGTTCCCCGACGCCCGCACCGGCGGCCCCGACCTGCCCGCCACGCTCGGCATGTACCGGCCCGACTTCGCGGCGATCCTGCTCGGCCGCGCCGCCGAGGTGGGCGTCAAAGTGCGCTTCGGCACCGCGTTCGCCGCGCTGACCCAGGACGACACCGGGGTCGACGTGCGGTTCGCCGACGGCTCGAGCGGCCGCTACGACCTGGTGGTCGGCGCCGACGGCATCCGCTCGGCCGTCCGCCGCGCGGTCGGCGTCGAGCTGGAGACCCGCGCCACCGGCATGGGCATCTGGCGGGTGTTCGCGCCCCGCCCGGCCAGCGTCACCCGCACCGACCTGATCTACGGCGGCCCGAGCTACATCGCCGGGTACTGCCCCACCGGCGAGGACACGCTCTACGCGTACATCGTCGAGAAGGCGCAGGACCGCGGCGGCCTGTCGCCGGAGGAGAAGCTCGCGACGATGGTGGAGCTGTCCCGGGCCTACCACGGGCCCTGGGACGACATCCGCCCCGGCCTGACCGACCCGAGCCGGGTCAACTACACCCGGTTCGAGGAGCACGTGCTCGACGCGCCGTGGAACCGCGGCCGGGTCGTGCTCATCGGCGACGCCGCCCACACCTGCCCGCCCACCCTGGCCCAGGGCGCGGCGATGGCGCTGGAGGACGCGGCGGTGCTCGCCGAGCTGCTGATCAGCGCCGAACAGCTCGACCAGAGCGTCTTCGACGTGTTCGCGGTACGCCGGTACGAGCGGGCGAAGACCGTCGTCGAGTCGTCGGTGCAGCTGGGCCAGTGGCTCATCGACGGCGTCCGCGGTGACGTCCCCGGGCTGATGGGCCGGGTCTCGGCGCTGGTCAGCCAGCCGGCCTAGGCACCGACGCGAACAGCGTCGGGCGGAACCAGGACGGCACCGCCCGGCGGAACTGCGAGGGGCCGTCGAGGACGACGTCGCCGGCGCGGACGGCGTCGGCCCAGGACAGGTCGCCCCGCCACACCAGCACCATCCGGCGCAGATCGGCGGTCACCCGCACCGCCACGTCGTGGCCGGGGTCGACGTCGCAGACGTCGACGTCGGGCGGCGCGATGACCAGCCACCAGTTCCGCTTCCCCGCCGGCGCCCCGGGGAAGCGGAACTCCACGACGGTCCGTCCCGGCGGCACCCGGTCCTGGTGGCCGCCACCGGCATCGGCCCCGGCCGGCGGGTCCTCGACGTCGCCGCCGGAACCGGCAACGTGGCGATCCCGGCCGCGCTCACCGGTGCCGCGGTCGTCGCCGCCGACCTCACCCCGGCGCTGCTGGCGGCCGGGCAGAAGCTCGCCGCCGACCGGGGCGCCTCCCTCACCTGGCGCGAGGCCGACGCCGAGGACCTGCCGTTCGAGGCCGACGAGTTCGACGTCGTGGTGTCGTGCGTCGGCGCGATGTTCGCACCGCACCACCGGGCGACCGCCGACGAGATCGTCCGGGTGTGCCGTCCCGGCGGCACGATCGGGCTGATCAGCTGGACACCCGGCGGGTTCGTCGGGCAGCTGTTCGCCACGATGAAGCCGTTCGTGGCCCCGCCGCCGCCCGGCGTGCAGCCCCCGCCGCTCTGGGGCTCGGAGGACCACGTCGCGGACCTCTTCGGCGACCGCGTCGGCGGCGTGGTGGCCGAGAAACGCACCGTCCGGATCTCCGCGTTCGCCTCGGGAGCCCAGTTCCGCGACTACTTCAAGGCCAACTACGGGCCGACGATCGTGGCCTACCGGGGCCTCGACCGCGCCGCGGAACTCGACGCCGAGCTCGCCGCCCTGGGCGACCGTGCGCTCGTCGACGGCGTCATGGAGTGGGAGTACCTGCTCTGGACCGCCACGGTCGTCTGACGTCAGGCCCGCACCGAGACGCGCGTGCCCGGTTCGGGACGGTCGAGCATCTCGGCCGCGTTCCCGCCCCGCAGCAGCACCTCGTACCAGCGCACCTCGGTGCCGTCCTTCCGGGTCCAGCCCGAGCTGCCCGGCGCGAACGCCAGCGTGCGCGCCGGGACGTCGAACGTCCCGTCGCTGATCATCGCCTCGGCTCCGACGCCACCCACCCGCAGCGTCACGACCGACCCGATCGGCGCCGGCGGCTCCGTCCAGCTGGTCTTGAGGTTGCCGTACCCGTCGACGTAGAGCAGCGCGCGCTCCGGCGGGGCGGGGATCGCGGCCGGGTCGACGAGGCCGGCCTGCTCGGCGTCGCCCCGGAGGATCCGCGGCAGAAGTGGCGGGAACGCGTCGCGGGACCGGAACTGGGAGCCGGTCGGCGGGATCACGATCTCGGCCAGCTCGTCGGCCTCGTCGCGCAGGAACGAGAAGACGTGCCCGGCGTCGACACCGACGACCCGCGTGCCGTCGGCCAGGCGGGCGGCCAGGAGACGCTCGCCCTCGTTCTCCGGGCGGGGCGCGTCCGAGTCGGCCCGCGGGGCGACGTTGCAGTAGATCAAGCGCTCGGCCGGGCCGGGGGTCAACGCCAGCTGGGCGACGCAGAAACCGGCGCCGAGCGTGTCGAACGGCGGAACCGGCGTGTAGACCACGTCCGCGTCCGGCAGGTGACGTGCGAGCTGCTGCCGGACCTCGGCGAAGGCCAGGTCCCCGGGTCCGTAGTCGGCGATGAGGTGCACGAGCATGCGCCGGACATACCCGGGACGGACGCGGCGGCAACCTGCTTTGGGCGGTTTGCCGCATTAGTTTGGTGGTAGAGGAACGCCCATGACCGCTCCGACGAAGATCGCCGAGGCCTCCGCACTCGACACCGCGCGGGCCCTGGTGAGCCCGCTCGCCGCCACGATCGCGATCGGGGTCATCCAGCGGCGGCCCTGGGCGGTGGCGCTGGCCGCACGGTTGGACGCCGACCGGCGCGGGATCCGGCAGCTGCAACGGCTGCGTACGCGCTACGGAACCGGACTGTTGCGGCTCAAGGTGCCCTTCCGGCGGATGACGCTGGTGTTGTCACCGGACGACGTGCGAACGGTGCTGTCGGACGTCGTGGCGTTCACCCCGGCGAACGCCGAGAAAGCGGCCGCGTTGTCGCGGTTCGAACCCGGCGGAGTGCTGATCTCGCCGCCCGACGAGCGTCCGCCCCGGCGGGCGTTCAACGAGGACGTCCTCGACACGCCCCGCCCGGTCCACCACCACGCCGACGCGATGCGGTCGGCGATCGTGTCCGAGGGGCGCGACCTGGTGGCCACCGGGTCGCTGGACTGGGACCGGTTCGCCACCGGCTGGTGGCGGATGGTGCGCCGGATCGTGCTCGGCGACTCGGCCCGGGACGACTTCGAGACGACCGACCTGCTGGCGCGGCTGCGCCGGGACGGGAACTGGGGACCGTTCCACCCCGCCCGGCCCGCGGGAACCGCGGAGTTCCGACGCCGGATCCGGGCGTACGTGGACCGGGCCGAGCCGGGCAGCCTGGCCGCGCTCGCCGCCGCCGACCCGGACCAGCTCCCGCAGTGGCTGTTCGCGTTCGACGCCGCGGGCATCGCGACGTACCGGGTGCTGGCGTTGCTCGCGACCCATCCGGCGCAGGCGCGGCGGGCCCGGGCCGACTCCGGCGAGCTGCCGTTCCTGCGTGCCTGCGTGCACGAGTCGGTGCGGCTGTGGCCGACGACGCCGGCGATCCTGCGCGACTACGTCGCCCCGCCGGTCGGCGCCGAACCGCGCGTCGACCACGGTCTGAGCGACGGTGAGCTCGTCCTGATCTATGCGCCGTTCTTCCATCGGGACGGTCAGCGGCTGCCGTACGCCCACCGGTTCACCCCCGACATCTGGCTCGACGGACGGGCCCGGGAGAGCTGGTCGCTGGTGCCGTTCAGCGCCGGGCCCGCCGAGTGCCCCGGGCGCAACCTGGTGCTGTTCACCGCGAGCACGATGCTGGCGACGCTCGGGGCGTCGCACCGCTTCGAGCTGCGGACGCGGCTCGGGCTCGACTCGCGCGGACGCCTGCCCGGGAGCGTCAACCACGTGGCGATGAGGTTCCGGGTAGTGGCCCACTCGGATCAGGGGTAATTGGCTCTTCGAGGTGGGCCGGTCGGGCGCCAGGCTGAACCGGTGAACCTGCTGCCCGCTCCCGGTCCCGCCCGTCGGCTCGCGCTCGCCCAACTGGCGAACTCCGTCGGCGACGGGGCGTTCTTCGTGACGTTCGCGTTGTTCTTCACCCGGATCGTCGGGTTACCGGCCGCGCAGTTCGGGGTCGGGGTGTCGATCGGCTGGGTCGCCGGGCTGCTCGCGGGTGTGCCGCTCGGGCATCTCGCCGACCGGCGCGGCCCGCGCGGCACCGCGGTTCTGCTGGCGGCGGCGACCTCGCTGTCGGTGGTGGCGCTGCTCGGCGTGCGGTCGGTGCCGCTCTTCGTCGTCGCGATGTGCGCGTACGCGAGCAGCCAGGCCGGGCTGCACGCGGCCCGGCAGGCGTTGCTCGCGCACCTGGTCGCGCCGGAGCTGCGTACCGAGACCCGCGCCTACCTGCAGTCGACGACGAACGCCGGGCTGGCGTTGGGGGCGGCGCTGGGCGGGTTGGCGCTGTGGCGCGACACCGCGCCGGCGTACGTGTCGGTCCTGGCGGTCGACGCGGCCGCGTTCGCGCTGGCCGCGTTCATCCTCCGCAGTCTCCCGGCCACGAGGCTCTCCGTGCCCGCCCGCCCGGCCGCGTCGACGGGGTCGGCGTGGGCGGTGCTGCGTGACCGGCCGTACGCGGTGATCACGCTGCTCCAGGCGGTGCTGCTGCTGAACATGCCGCTGCTGAGCTGGGTGCTGCCGCTCTGGATCGCCGAGCGCACCGAGGCGCCGCGCGGCATGGTGGCCGCGGTGCTGGTGCTCAACACGCTGAGCGTCGCGCTGCTGCAGGTACGGGTGGCCCGGGTGGTGCGCGACGTGCGCACCGGCGCCCGAGCGGTCCGCCGCGGCGGCGCGCTGCTGTTCGTCGCCTGCCTGGTGTTCGCGCTGTCCGGCGGGGGAGCGTCACCCGCGCTGGCCACGCTGTGCCTGGTGACCGCGGCGGTGGTCCAGGTGGCCGGCGAGATGCTGCACTCGGCCGGTTCGTGGCAGCTGAGCTTCGACCTCGCCCCACCCGACCGCCACGGCCAGTACCAGGGCTTCTTCTCCAGCGGCGTGGCGCTCGCCCGGATGATCGGCCCGGCGCTGCTCACCACGCTCGTCGTCACCTGGGGGACACCCGGATGGTTCGTCCTCGGCGGGATCTTCGCGCTGGCCGCCGCGCTGATGGTGCCCGCGGCGCGGTGGGCGCAACGCAGTACGGTCGGCGCAGGATGGAGATCCACGTCAGCGGCCGAACCGGTCTAGCGGCCCAGATCTACCGGCAGGTGCGCGCGGCCGTGCTCGAGGGCCGCCTGCGCCCCGGCGAGCAGCTTCCGGCCACCCGCGAGCTGGCCGCGCAGCTCGGCATCTCGCGTACCACGGTCGGCGTCGCCTACGACCGGCTGACCGCCGAGGGATTCCTGGTCGGCCGGGTCGGCGCCGGAACCTACGTCAGCGACGCCCCGCTGCCCGCCCCTCCCTCGGCGCGCGGCGCCCGCCCCGGCCGCACGGTCCGCCCCCGCCCCGGCTGGCCCACCCAGGATTCGGCGGCCCCGGATTCGGCGGCCCCGGATTCGGCGGCCCAGGATTCGGCGGCCCAGGATTCGGCGGCCCCGGATTCGGCGGCCCCGGATTCGGCGGACCGAGCCTCGGCGGACGATCTACCGGTGGGTGGCTTTCCGGCCGGTAGCGGCGGTGCGGGGTGGGATTTCCGGGTCGGGCTGCCCGACCCGGGGCTGTTCCCGCTGGCCACCTGGCGGCGGCTGATGAGCGGCGCCCTCCGCGCGGCCGTCTTCCGCGACGACGCGTACGGCGACCCGGCCGGCGTCCCCGCCCTGCGCGCCGCGATCGCGCACCACGTCGGGGTGGCCAGGGCCGTGCGCGCGGACACCGGCGACGTCCTCGTCACCGCCGGCGCCCAGCAGGCCTTCGACCTGATCGGACGGGTCCTGCTCGCCCCGGGGGACCGCGTCGCCGTCGAAGCACCCGGCTACCCCGCCGTCCGCGCCCTCTACGCGGCCCGGGGCGCCCGGATCGTCGACGTCCCCGTCGACGCCGAGGGCCTGGTCGTGGACGCGCTGCCCCGTGACGTCCGCCTGGTGTACGTGACGCCGGCCCACCAGTACCCGCTCGGTGTCCCGCTCTCACTGCCCCGCCGCGCCGCCCTCCTGCGCTGGGCCGACCGGCACGACGCCGTCGTCGTCGAGGACGACTACGACAGCGAGTTCCGGTACGCCGACCGTCCCCTCGAACCGCTCCAGAGTCTCGACCCCGACGGCCGGGTCGTCTACGTCGGCTCGTTCGCGAAGACGCTGTCCCCGGCCCTGCGCCTCGGGTTCCTGGTCGCACCGCGCTCGCTGCGCCCCGCGCTGGTCGCCGCCCGGCGTCTCACCGACCGGCACGGCGACCCGGTCACCCAGCACGCGCTGGCCCGCTTCCTCGACGAGGGCCGGCTGGCGCGGCACGTCCGCCGGGCCACCCGGGTCTACGCCGAACGGCACCACGCCCTCACCGCCCGGCTCGACCGCGACTTCGCCGACGTGCTCACCCGCATCCCGTCGGCCGCCGGGCTGCACCTGTGCGCGCGCGCCGCGCCCGGCGTCGACGTGGAGGCACTCGCGCGCGGGGCCGCGCGCCGCGGTGTGCACGTCGAGACGGTGCGCGAGCACGGCGGGATGGTCTTCGGTTTCGGCCTCGTCGGGGCCGAGAAAATACCGTCCGGCCTCGACGCGTTGCGCGACGCGGTAGACCGGAGCCATCGGTGATCCGCTGACCGGCTGCGCGACGCGCCCGACATCGGCCCGGCGCGCGCGTGGGTGGCGGTCGGCCGGCGGCGTACCGCGGCTGCACCCCGGGCGTGGTGACGACGCCGATCGTCGTCGTGCCGTTCTCGGTGGGCGTGGCGGGCCCTGGGGCGTGCCGGGGAGCCGCGGCCGCGCGGCCCGCGGTACACCGGCCGACCTCCAGGACGCGCTGTACACGCGGCGCACGCTGGTGCGCATGCTCGGTATGCGGCGCACGGTGTTCGTCGTACCCAGCCCGCTGCTGCCGGACGTCGAGGCGTCGACGAGGGAGCGCGTGGTCGCCACCCAGCGCCGCGCGCTGC
The DNA here is from genome assembly GCF_039524755.1 of Cryptosporangium japonicum. NCBI lineage: Bacteria > Bacillati > Actinomycetota > Actinomycetes > Cryptosporangiales > Cryptosporangiaceae > Cryptosporangium > Cryptosporangium japonicum. Next base: position 9,295 of record NZ_BAAAGX010000028.1, on the reverse strand, counting down.
TCGAGGACCTGGTCGCAGCCGGTGTCCCCGGCGCCGAGGCCTGGCTCGCCGACGTCGAGGCCGGGTTCCGCACCCCTACCGAACGGGAGCTGTGCGGCTGAGCAGCCGGGCCACGTCGAGCGCGCGGCCGGGCGGCCCGGGGGCGTCCCGGCCTTCGGTGTCCCACACCTCCGACAGCATCGCCACCGCGAAGCCCCACGCGGTGACCCGTTCCACCGGCTGGCCGAGGCCGTCGGCGAGCTGCTCGATCCGGGCCGGCACCAGCGCGAGCAACGACGGGTCGCGCCGGTCGGGGTCGGGGTTCCAGAGCATCGCCGCGGCCTCGTACGCGGGGTCGCCGACCAGGCCGTGCGGGTCGATCGCGAGCCAGGGTTCGCGCTCGGCGCGGAGCACGTTGTCGTGGTGGAGGTCGCCGTGCACCACGGCCGTGCGCGTGCGGTCGGAGCAGAGCTCACCGAACAGCCGGTCGGCCCGCTCCACCAGCTCGCGCGGCAGCGGCCCGCGGCCGGAGAACGTCCGGAGGTACCCGGCGAACGCCTCGCGCTGCGTCGTCACGTCGGGCAGCGGGGCCGCCGCGGTGCGATGGAGGCGGTTCGCGACCGTCACCAGCGCGGCGGTGGCGTCGGCGTCCCGAGCCGCGAGCGGGCGGCTCCGGTCGTCGCCGGTGAGGAGGTCGCGGGCGAGCGTGCCGGGTTCGGCCCGTTCGAGCAGCAGGACACCGCGGTCGGCGTCCTCGGCGAGGAGGCGGACGGCGCCGTGCCCGTCGAAGGCACGCAGTGCGGCGGCTTCGTCCCGGAGGTGCCCCGGGCCGGGTGGGCCGAGCTTGAGCACCGCCCGGCGCCCGGCGGCGTCCGTCACCGGCGCGACCCAGTGGTAGGAGAGGACGTACGGCTCGCCGACGCGCAGCGCCCAGTCGTGAGCGACGTCGTCCACGAGGCCGGGCAGCGCCGCCACCCACCGACGCCCCTCGTCGCCCCAGGTCGCGGTGGCGCTGCCGACCAACGCCGGGGGCACCGCGATCATCGGCGGATCGCCGCGGGGTCGCCGCCGATCGGCAGGTCGGCCGCGATCCACGCCTCGAACCCGCCGGCGAGGTCGGTCGCGCGCCAGAGCCCCAGCTCACGCAGGCGCGCGGCGGCGAGGCTCGACTCCTCCCCGTCGCGCGAGACCAGCACGATCTCGACGTCGAAGCTCGTCACCTCGGGCAGATGGCCGCCGCTGTTCGGCACCGCCCGCCACTCCAGCACCGATCGCTCGAGCACTATCGCGCCCGGTAACCAGCCCTGCGCCCGCCGCTCGACGATCGTCCTGACGTCGATGAGCACGGCGCCGCGGACGAACGCGGCCACGGTCTCGGCCGGGGTCAGCCGCCAGACGAACTCGTCCGGCCGCGCGGGTTCCGGCTCCTCGCGTCGCCGATGCTGACCTCCCGTGTTGTCGCGCACGCACCGATTGTGTCGCGCGCGTGCCCCGGGTGCGTCAGGAAGGTCCCGGAGAAGTGGAATGCGTCAACCCGACGGCGGTCCCAGGCTGGCGCGGTGCCCGATCTGTCGGGGCTCGCCGCTCGCGCCGCCGACGCCCTGCGCCCGCGCTTCGGCGAGGTGACGCTCACGCCCGACGCCCCGCTCGCCGCCGGTGCCCGGTCCACCGTCTTCCGCGCCCACCTCGGGCCGTCCCGGCGGGCCGGGGAGCGTCATCCTGAAAGCGCCCACCGAGGCCGAGCCGTGGCGTGAACGGGCCGCGCTCGACTCCTCGGCCGGGCTCCGCGCCGACGCCGCCGTCGACCTCGCCACCCACCTGCCGCACCTGGGCGTCCACCCGTCGCCGGCGGCGCCGGCGGCGCTGCGCACGGTCCCGGACGTGCTCCCGGCCGCCGCCCGCGCGATGGACCCGGGCGACGCCGGCCCCGACAACACCATCGAGACCGCCGACGGGCTGGTCCTACTCGACTTCGAGTTCGCCGACACCGCCACGTCGCCTGGCTCGCCGCCTACCTCCGCGTGCCTCGGCCCAGCTGCTGGTGCGGCTGGCGCCTGCCCCCGGCCGTCGCGTCGGCAGGTGGTGCGGTACCGGCTCGAGCGGCTCGCCGAGCTCCCGCTCCCGGCGGCCTACGAACCGCTGCGCGCGCTCGGGGCCGAAGCACACGCGGCGTCGGTTCGCGCTTGAGGGCCGTGCTCGCTGCCGCTCGCACCGGCCCACCGTTGAGCCGGCGCCGCCGCCCGGCGGAACCCTCCCGCCGGGCGGCGATCGACCGGTGTTAGCGGACGCCGACCAGGTCGACGACGAAGATCAGCGTCTCGCCGGGCTTGATCACGCCGGCGGCACCGCGGTCGCCGTAGGCCAGGTGCGGCGGGATCGTCAGCTTGCGCCGCCCGCCGATCTTCATGCCGTTGACCCCCTGGTCCCAGCCGGAGATGACCTGGCCGGCGCCCACGGTGAAATCGAGCGGGGCACCGCGGTTGTACGAGGCGTCGAACTCCTTACCGGTGGAGTGCGACACCCCGACGTAGTGCACCGAGGCCACCTGGCCGGCGCCCACGGTGGCGCCGTCACCGACGGTCAGGTCCTCGACGACCAGGTCGGCCGGGGGAGCACCCTCGATGGGGCCGACGTCGGGCTTCTGCATCAGTTGCCTCCTAGAGAGCGGATAGGGCGTTCTCGATCGAACCATGGGCGGTCGGCGAGCCGTGCCCCGGCTCGCCCGATCGGGTCCGTTCCGTGCCCGGAGCAGCCGGAATGAGCCGGGAGCGCACCCACTGTCCTAAGCAGACCTAACGACTGCCTTAAGCCGCGGGCCAACCGGCCCAGGTGATCCACCGTCCGGGTGATGCTGATCCCGCCGGCCGGACCACCCCCCCGGGTCCGGCCGGCCCCCGCCGTTGTCCGGGTGGCCGGACCACCACAGCGCCCCCAGAGCGGGGTCCGGCAGTTGTCCGGGTGGCCGGACCACCACAGCGCCCCCAGAGCAGGGTCCGGCCGGCCCCCGAGACTCAGACCAATGCCGCTCCGAGCCGCTTCATGCCTTCCTGGATCGCCTCCGGGGAGTTCGTCGTGAACGACAACCGGAGCGTCGCGCGATCGGGTTCCCCGGCGTAGAACGGCGCACCCGGCACGAACGCCACGTCGTGCGCGAGCGCGGTCGTCAGCAGCGACGCCGCGTCGAACCCGTCCGGAAGCCGCACCCAGACGAACATCCCCCCGTCCGGATCCGTCCACGTGCTCCCGGCCGGCAGCACCGACGGCAGCGCGGCGACCATCGTGTCCCGCCGCTCCCGGTAGGCGGCACGCAACCGCGCCACGTGCGCGTCGACGTCGGCCACGGCCAGGTACGCCACCGCGGCGGCCTGGTCGATCGTCGACGTGTGCAGGTCCGCGGCCTGCTTCGCCACGACCAGCGCCGGACGCACGTCCGCCGGGCTGCGCACCCACCCGAGCCGCAGCCCCGGCGCGCCGATCTTCGAGAAGCTCCCCAGGTAGAACACCTGCTCCGACCCCGCGGCGATCGGCGCCACCGGCTCACCCCGGTACCGCAGCTCGCCGTACGGATCGTCCTCCACGACACGCATCCCCCCGGCCGCGGCGATCCGCGCGACCTCCGCCCGGCGTGCGGCCGGCAGCGTCCGCCCGGTCGGGTTCGCGAACGTCGGCACCGTGTAGAACAGCACCGGCCGGTGCCGCGCGACGACGTCGGCCAGCGCGTCCGGGTCGACGCCGTCCTCGTCGCCGGGCACCGCGACGATCCGGGCGCCGGCCAGCTGGAAGCTCTGCAGTGCGGCGAGGTACGTCGGCGACTCCACCGCGACGACCGCGCCCGGGTCGAGCAACGCGGTCGTGACGAGCGTCAGCGCCTGCTGGGACCCGGTGGTGATCACCAGGTCGCCGGGGTCGGTCGGCAGGCCCCGGCCGGTGAGCCGGGCCGCCACGAGCGCCCGCAGCTCGGCGTTGCCCTCGGTGGGCGCGTACTGCAACGCGAGGCGCGCACCCGGCCCGGCGAGCACCCGCGTGTACGCGTCCCGGACCCCGTCGAGGTCGAAGAGCTCCGGCGCGGGCAACCCACCGGCGAACGACAGCACGTCGGGACGTTCGAGCAGCGCGAGCAGATCACGCACGGGTGAACTCGCGACACCCTGCAACCGGGCGGCGAGCGGGGGCAACGACGGCACGACGACCTCCAGGGCGCGAACGGAGCGCGGAGCGGAGACGGTGGTGCCGTGCCGCCCTGGCGCGGGTGCGGCCCTGGTCGGGTCCGGCCTCGAGGCTAACCCGGGGTTCCTACAGAGCGGAATTCGATTCCTACTTGGTGGGAACCTGGTCCGCGTGCCCGTTCGCGACCAGCGCGTTGCGCAGCCGCTCGGCGGCGTCGTCCATGTCCTGGGAGTCCGGACGCGGATCGGCGTTGCCGAAGTCGAGGTCGTCGAGGTCCCAGGCCGGGTACGTGTGCAGGTGCAGGTGCGGCACCTCGAAGCCGGCGATGATCAGCGCGGCCCGGGGCGCCTCCCACGCGTCCTTCTGCGCCTGCCCGATCGTCTGCGCCACGGTCGTGAGGTGCGTGATCAGCTCCACCGGCGCGTCGGTCCACTGGTCGATCTCGACCCGCGGCACCACCAGCGCGTGGCCCGGCCGAATCGGCGCGATGCTCAGGAACGCGACCGCGTGCTCGTCCTTCCAGACGAACCGCCCCGGCAACTCCCCGTCGATGATCCGCGTGAATATGCTCGCCACCGGCCCAGCATGCCAGAGCCCCGCCGTCACCCGCGCACGTGCCGCGCTGGCCCCGTCGACCCGCGCACCACCAGTTCGGGCTCGAACAGGAACTCCGACTTCGGGCCGGGCCCACCCGCGATCTCGTCCAGCAGCATCCGCACCGCCGCGACGCCCATCGCCGGCACCGGCTGGCGCACGGTCGTGAGCGGCGGATCGGTGAACGCCACCAGCGGCGAGTCGTCGAACCCGATCACCGACACGTCGCCGGGTACCGACAGCCCGCGGTCCCGGATCGCCCGGATCGCGCCGAGCGCCATCAGGTCACTGCCGCAGATCACCGCCGTGCACCCGGCCGCGACCAGCGACGCCGCGGCGGCCCGGCCCCCTTCGACGGTGAAGAACGTGTGCTCCACCCGGCCGGCGTCGCCGACGATCCCGGTGAACGCCTCCAACTTGCGCAGCACCGGCACGAACCGCCGCGGGCCCACCGCCAGCCCGATCCGTTCGTGCCCGAGACTGACCAGATGGGACACCGACTGCCGGATCGCCGCCCGGTCGTCGGTGGACAGGAACGGGGCCGCGACCCCGGGCCGGTACCCGTTGATCAGCACGATCGGTAACTGCCGCGCGGCCAGCCGGTTGTAGCGCTCGACGTCGGCGGTGCTGTCGGCGTGCAACCCCGACACGAAGACGATGCCGGCGGCGCCCCGGTCGGTGAGGACGTCGGTGAACGCGTCCTCGGTCATCCCGCCGGGCGCCTGGGTGCAGAGCACGGCGGTGAAGCCGGCCATCGACAGCCCCTGCTCGATGACCTGGGCGAACGCCGGGAAGATCGGGTTGTCGAGCTCGGGGATGATCAGCCCGATCAGGCCCGCGCTGCGCTGCTGCAGGCGCGGCGGCCGCTCGTAACCCAGGATGTCGAGCGCGGCGAGCACGGCCTGGCGCGTCGCGGGGGAGACGCCCGCCTTGTCGTTGAGGACCCGGCTGACGGTCGCCTCGCTCACGCCGGCCTGCACGGCGACGTCGGCGAGCCGCGGGGTCATGCCCGCACTCTAGTGCCCCGGAGCGACCAGAAATCCGATGGCGGCCGGCGGCTCGGACACCGCCGGCACGCACCACGCGGACACCTCCTGCCCGGGGCGTCGGTGCCCGCGAGTCAGATCCGGGCCGGCCGGTGCGCATCACCACAACCGCCGGCGTGCAGAGCGCACCGTCCTGATAGGCCAGCCGCGCGTCCTGGTCGTCGATGCACACGCCGCCCGGCGGACCACCGCACGCGCACGGACAGTGCGGCGGAACGGCGAAGGCCCGGTTCCCCTCCGGAAGAGCTGGAGGGGAACCGGGCCTTCGCTAACGAGCGATCAGTACGGCGCCGAGGGCGGCAGCGGACCCGGACCCGGCGGCGGCCCGGGCGGCCCGCTGGTGGGCGGCGGGGTGTAGCCCGGCCCGTTGCCGGGCGGCGGGTAACCGGAGCCCGGCTCTCCCGGCGCCGGCGAGTACCCGGGACCGCTGGTGGGCGGCGGCGAGTAGCCCGGCCCGCTGGTGGGCGGCGACGAGTACCCGTGGCCCGGGTCGTTGCTCGGCGGCGGGGTGTACCCGGCCCCGCTGGTGGGCGGCGGGCCGTAACCCGCGCCCGGCCCGCTGGTGGGCGGCGGGGTGTAGCCCGGGCCGCTCGTCGGCTGGCCGTAGTTGCCGGGGCCGTAACCACCGGGGCCACCGGGCCCGCCGGGGCCACCCGGGCCCGGGCCGAAGCCACCGGGCCCGCCGGGGCCACCCTGACCGCCACCGCGACGGCGCATGAACAGCACCACACCGATCACGATGATCGCGATGAACAGGAGGCAGCAGACCAGACCGCAGATGCCGCCGAACCCGCCCCGGCTGCGGCGACCGCGGGCGGTTTCCACGGCGAGATCGGCGAGGGCGGGGTTCTCGGCGGCCCAGGCTTGGGCCGGTATCAGCACGGCGAAGACGGTGGCGACCGTGGCCGCACCGAGCATCGCGAACAGGCGTCGTGGCGAGCTCATGAGGTCCAGTGTCCCGGGTCACGCAATGTTTTCTCAGGTGCCCCGCCCAATTGCCCCCCGGCGCCACCCGCTTCGGGGGCCAGCGCGTCCAGCACGGTGAGTGCGTGACGCAGCCCCGCGGCGGCGTCGGACCCGATCGCGCCGACGGCCGGATCGAAGTTCAGGTCGACGAAGACCTCCGTGATGCCCTGCTCCTCCAGCGCCGGGAAGTCGGCCTTCACCTGCTCCAACGTGCCGGTCAGCGGACCGGTGCGCTCGCCGACGACCACGACGCCACGGCACACGAAGCGCAACGCGTCGGGATCGCGCCCGGCCTTCTCCGCAGCCGTGCGCACCGCGTCGACGGCCGGGCGCAACTTCGTGAGATCGAACGTGCTGCGGCTGATCCACCCGTCGGCGAGCCGACCGGCACGCTCCAGGGCGCGCGGAGCGTCACCGCCGATCAGCACCGGCGGGCGCGGCCGCTGCACCGGCTTCGGGAGCACCGAGGACGGCTCGACGTGGTAGAACTCGCCCTCGAACGCCACCGGGTCGGGACCCCACACCGCATCCAGACAGCGCAGGTACTCCTCGAACCGCGCGCCGCGCCGCTCGAACGCGACGCCGGCCGCGGTGAACTCACCCGGGATCCAGCCGAGGCCGAGACCGGCCAGCAGGCGCCCCCGGGACAGGACGTCGAGCGTCGCGAGTTGCTGACCGAGCACGGCCGGCGCGGTGAACGGCGCGTTGACGATCGCCGTGCCGAGGCCGATGCGCTCGGTGGTGCCGGCGGCGAAGGCCAGCGCTACGACCGGATCGAGCACGCTGTGGTACGTCGGCGCGAGGCGTTTGCCCTCGGGCACCAGCAGCCGCTGGAACGACCAGAGCGTGCGGTAACCGAGCTCCTCGGCGTGCCGGGCCACCGTGACCACGTTCTCCGGCGTCGCCCACCCTCCCGCTACCGGGAGGCCGAATCCGATGTCCATGCGCCCGAGCATGCACCAGCCCTCCGACAACTTTCGCGCAACCCACCTGCCCCCGGACGCTCACCGACGGTTCCCTCACTGCCGTGGCACCCCCGCCGATGTGATCGGTGACGCCGACGGCAACCGCGGTCAGCGCCGAAAACAGGGGGACAATTAGTGCGAACCACCGTTGGTAAGAAGATCGTGTTCGGCATCGTCGCCGCCTCCGTCTTTACCACGATGGCTGTCGGTGCGGGCTCCGCGGCTTCGGCCGCTCCGCTCCCGGCTGGGGGTTACGACCGCTACGCCTCGCAGTACCAGTACGACGACGAGTACTACGGCCCGTGGGGCGGGCCGCGCTACACGCGCCCGGCCAAGCCGGTCACCACCGCCCCGGTCACGCGCCCCACGACGCCCACCGCGCCGGCCACGACCGCGCCCAGCACCACCGCGCCGGCCACCTCGGCCCCGGTCGGCAGCACCGCGAACACCACGACCGCGGTGTCCGCCCCGGTGCAGGCCGTGCTGACCCAGATCAACAAGGTCCGGGCCGCCAACGGCGCGAAGGCGCTGACGCTCAACAACCAGCTGACCGCCGCCGCGCACCAGCACAACCTGACGATGGCCGGTGGCTGCGGCCTGTCGCACCAGTGCGCCAACGAGGGCAACGCCGGCACGCGGATCAGCGCGCAGGGCCTGAAGTGGAGTGCCTGGGCCGAGAACATCGGCTACGGCAGCACCACCGCCTCCACCGACGCCGCGCACACGGCCACCGCGACCCGCATCACCCAGTCGATGATCGACGAGGTGGCGCCGAACGACGGTCACCGCCGCAACATCCTCAACCCGTCCATGGGCCGCATCGGGATCGACCTGTACCGGGACGCCAAGGGGACGCTCTGGATGACCCAGGACTTCTCGAACTGACGTTCGTTCGGCATGACCGGCCGTTCACCGGGTATTCAGCGGACAGAGCTGGCTACCCGAGGAAGGTCCCCATGCTGAAGGAACTCGCACAGGGCGCGATTCTCAAGAAGATCGCGGCCCGGACGCCGCTGGGCGCTGCCGTCGTCATCGGCGGCGGCTGGTATCTCCGGCACCGTCGGGCCAAGAAGGCCCAGCAGGTAGGTGCGGTGCGCTGACGCCGACGAGAGGGCCGGGCACGGAATTCCGTGCCCGGCCTTTTCTGCGTTTCCGGTGTTCACGGAAAGTGATCGTGAAATCACCCCTTGCAACCGGAGTGCAACTGAGCGGCACCCGCTCTCGCACCCGAACGGTCACAAGCTCTGTGGTGTCGGGCCGGAACGGCCCCGCTGCGGGAGCGGGAGCGAACGGCTCCGACCGGTGAACACACAGGGGGAACGCATGAGCACGACTACTGTGGCCGCCCCGGCGCGCCTGACCGATCGAGAGCTGGACACGCTCGTCCGCGAGCACCTGCCGCTGGTCGGCCACCTGGTCCGGGAGATGCTCGGCCGCGTCCCCGCCCACGTCAACCGCGACGACCTCACCTCGGCCGGCCTGGCCGCACTGGCGGCGGCGGCCAAGTCGTTCGACCCGTCGCGGGGGACGCCGTTCGGCTCGTTCGCCACCGTCCGCATCCGCGGCGCCCTCCTCGAC
>NZ_BAAAGX010000027.1:0-94600 GCF_039524755.1 Cryptosporangium japonicum | reverse complement strand
ACAACTGTGCCAACGTCCCTGCACAGCACATCTAGGGCCGGTCAGCGCCGAGGTCGCCCGGGGGTCCGCGCGCCGGGTGTCAGCGCGTCAGGAAGAAGGCGGAGGCGTCGCGCGCGGGACGGTCGCGGGGTGGTTCGGCGGGGTAGCCGATCGCCACCGAGCCCATGGGGTGCCAGTCGTCCGGCAGGTCCAGTTCCGAGCGCACCAGGTCGGCGGCGAACATCGTCGAGGAGACCCAGCAGGACCCGATGCCCTCGGTCGCCAGCGCGACCAGGAAGTTCTGCACGCCGGCGCCCATCGCCACCTGGAACATCGCCCGCTCGCTCGCCGCCCGGCGCGCGTCCGGGTAGGGGTGCGCACCGTCGAGCGCGAGCACCGGCACGACCAGCGCCGGCGCCTCCCACAGCAGGTCGCCGCGCTTCAGGCGGCGGCCGATCGCCGCCTCGTCGAACCCGTCGCCGCGCAGGTCGGCGGCCCACGCCTCACGCATCCCGGCCAGCAACCGCTTGCGGACGTCGTCCGACGCGACGTGCACGAAACGCCACGGTGTGGTGTGGTGCGGTGCGGGCGCGGTGACCGCGGCGGCCACCGCGCGCGCGATCGCGTCCGCGGGCACCGGGTCGGAGCGGAACACCCGGATCGAGCGCCGCAGGGTCAGGGCCTCGCGCCGCCCGAGCTCGCGGGCCTCCGCGGTGCCCAGCGCGAACATGTCCTCCTCGAGGGCACGCACCAGCGCGGCGGCACCGGAGCCGTCGTCGCCGCCGACGTCGACGAGCGACCGCACACCCCGGACCACCGCCACCGGCACCCCACCGGACTTGCCCTTCACGAGCTCGGCCGCGGCGGCGATCTGGTCGGCGTCGGCGACGACGGTCATGGCCAGGTCGTTGCCGTGGTTGTCGGTCTGGCCGCGCAGGTCACGCAGGGGACGCAGCCCGGCCGCGCCGATCGCCACGTCCGCGACCCCGACCCGCCAGGGCCGGCCCATCGTGTCGCTCACGATGACCGCGACGTCCACGCCGAGAGCGTCCCGAAGCCCGGCACGCAGAGCCCGGGCCGAGGCGTCGGAGTCTTCCGGCAGGAGCGCGACGACGTCCTGGCCGACGTTCGAGGTGTCGACGCCGGCCGAGGCCAGCACCAGGCCCTGCGGGGTGCGGACGATGCGGGTGCGGCCACGGGTGGCGACCACGGCCGTGGTCTCACCGTCGATCGCGGCTTCCCGCGCGGCCTCCCGGTCGTCGCCGACCGGCACCAGCCGCCCCTCCGCCTTGCTGACGATCTTGCTGGTCACCACCAGCACGTCGCCGTCCACCAGCCACGGCGCCGCCGCACTGATCAGCGCGGCCAGGTCGGTGCCGGGCACCACCTCGGGCAGCCCGGGAACGGGAAGGACCTGGACGTCCGCGGCCCGCGCACCCGCACCCCCGTCCGGGGCGGCCGACGGGGGCGGCCCGACCGGGGCGGTCATCGGGCCAGGCCGGCGACGTCGGCGGCTTCGGCGACCATCTGGGCGGTCGTGGGCGGGTCGGTCATCCAGAGGGGGATCGCGCGGACGTCCGCGCCGAACAGCACGGTGCCGGCGTCGGTGGTGTCGACCAGCCAGCCGTCGAGCAGCCCTCCGTACGCCCGGGCCCCGTAGTGCGCGCCGACCCCGGCCGCGGAGATCTCCACCCCCACCACCGGCAGACACTTCTCCGCCATGCCCCGCACCGGCGCCCCGCCGATGATCGGTGAGACCCCGACGATCTTCGCCGGCGCGGCGAGCAACGCCGCCCGGATCCCCGGCACGGCCAGGATCGTGTCGATGCTCACGACCGGGTTGCTCGGCGCGAACAGGATCAGATCGGCGGCGGCGATCGCCTCCAGCACCCCGGGCGCCGGTTTCGCGTCCTCGATGCCCACCTGCACGAACCGGTCGGCGGCGAGCGCGGCCCGGTAGCGCACCCACCACTCCTGGAAGTGCACGGCCCGCCGCTGCACGCCGGCGCCCTCGAGCTCCTCGGCCAGCACGACGTGCGTCTCCACCCGGTCGTCGGTCATCGGCAGCAGCCGGACGCCGGGCTTCCAGCGGGCGCACAGCGCCTCGGTGACCGCCGACAGCGGGTACCCCGCGTCGAGCATCCGCGTCCGGACCAGGTGCGTCGCGATGTCCCGGTCGCCGAGCCCGAACCACGTGGGCTCCGCGCCGTACTCGGCGAGCTCGTCCTTCACCGCCCAGGTCTCGCCGACCCGCCCCCACCCGCGTTCCTCGTCGTGCCCGCCGCCGAGCGTGTACATCACGCTGTCGAGGTCGGTGCAGATCCGCAGGCCGTGCAGTGTGACGTCGTCGGACGTGTTCACGATCGCGGTGATCTCCGGCTGGTCACCGCGCTGACCCGCCCACTCCCGGACGCCCTGGAGGAAACGAGCCCCGCCGATGCCACCGGCCAGTACGACAATCCGCATTCTCCCATCGTCGCGTACGCCACCGACGACGTTTGCCCGGGGCGTTCGCTCGCACCTTTCGGCAGTGTTGTGCCAGGCTGGCGGCTGAACCGATATATGCGGAGAACATGGCGTCGAAGGAGAAGACCGTGTCGTCCACCGAGGCCCCCACGCCTGTCCAGGCCGTCGTCGAGCGGTTAAGAGGACCGGCAGCGGTGCTGCTCCTGGCGGTCAACGGCGTCCTGTTGCTCGTCGGGCTGCTGGCGATCGCGACGTCGTCTCTCGACGTCAGCGACGCGCTGGCCACCTCGCGCGGCTCGTTCCTGGGGCTGACCCAGGTGCTGCTGCCCGTCGTCGCGGTGCTGCTGGTCGCGGTCGTGCGTCCGACGAAGGACAAGCTGGCTCCGCTGGTCAGCATGATCGCGCTGGGCGAGCTGGCCTTCTCGGTGCTGCTCGGCCTGATCACGAGCCTGAGCATCTTCGCCGCGTCGTACTCCACGGCCGGTTCGAAGTTCGCCTCGTTCCTCGAGGGCATCGCGTGGGTCGCCCTGACCGCGGCGGTCGCGTTCTTCGTCCTGCAGGTGCTGATGGCGGCGCGCGGTGCCGCGGCTCCGGCGGGTGCGCAGGGCGGTTACGGCGCCTACCCGGGGGCCCAGGGCCAGGGGTACGACACCGGGGCCCGTCCGGCGGCTCCCTACGGTGGCCAGGCCGGCTACCCGGGTCAGCCCCAGCAGCCCCAGCCGCAGCCGGGCGGGGAGTGGCCGGGCCAGCAGCAGCCGGGTCAGGACTGGGGTCAGCCGGCGCAGCCGCAGCCGGGTCAGGACTGGGGGCAGCCGGTGCCGTCCGGTCAGCCGACGCAGGCCTGGAACGCCCAGCCGTCGTGGCCGGGGCAGCAGCCCGGTCAGCAGCCGGGCCAGGTCCAGCCGCAGTCCGGTCCGCCGCAGGCGGGTCAGTGGTCGAGCCAGGTGCCGACCTCGGGTCAGCCGGCCCCGTTCACCCCGCCGAGCTCCGGTGTTCCCTACGGCCAGCCGAGCTCCGGCGTGCCCTACGGCCAGCAGCCGAGTTCGGGTGTTCCGTACGGGTACCAGGGCCAGCAGCCCGGCTACGGTTCCGCGCACCAGGCCGCGCCCACCAGCGGGTTCCCGCAGCCGACCAGTGGCTACCCGAACCCGGGCAGCCAGGAGACGAACATCGTCAACGTGAACGACCTGCTCCCGCCGGACCAGCAGCAGCACCGCGGTCCGCGGCACGGGGAGTAACCCGCACCACAATCTCCCCTCGGTCAACCGGGCTCGCGGCGGCATATTGTGGCCGACATGGTCGAGGTCACGCGCCCGAACGCCCCTTCCGCCAGCCCGGATGACCGAGGACTCAAACGCGCGCTGCGGCGCGCCCGGGACGGCGTGAGCCTCGACCCGGGCGAGGCCGCCACGCTGCTGCGTGCCCGCGGGGAACAGCTGGACGAACTCCTGACGATCGCGTCGCGGGTGCGTGATGCCGGCCTGGTCGACGCCGGCCGCCCCGGCGTCGTCACCTACTCACGCAAGGTGTTCATCCCGGTGACCCGGCTCTGCCGGGACCGGTGCCACTACTGCACGTTCGCGACCGTGCCGCACAAGGTGCCGCACACGTTCCTCGACCGCGACGAGGTCGTCGCGATCGCGAAGGCCGGCGCGGAGCAGGGCTGCAAGGAAGCCCTGTTCACGCTGGGCGACCGCCCCGAGGAGCGCTGGCCGGCGGCCCGGGAGTGGCTGGATTCGCGCGGTTACGCGTCCACGCTCGACTACGTCCGGGCCTGCGCGATCGCGGTGCTCGAGGAGACCGGGCTGCTGCCGCACCTCAACCCCGGCGTGATGAGCTGGGCCGAGCTTCAGCGGCTCAAGCCGGTCGCGCCCAGCATGGGCATGATGCTCGAGACCACGGCGACGCGGCTGTGGAGCGAGCCCGGCGGCCCGCACTACGGCTCGCCCGACAAGGAGCCGGCCGTCCGGCTGCGTGCGCTCACCGACGCCGGCCGGGTCGGCGTCCCGTTCACCACCGGCATCCTGGTCGGCATCGGCGAGACGCACGAGGAGCGGGCCGAGTCGCTGTTCGCGATCCGGGCGTCGGCCCGCGAGTACGGGCACATCCAGGAAGTCATCATCCAGAACTTCCGCTCCAAGCCCGACACGGCGATGCGCAACGAGCCCGACGCGGACTTCGACGACTTCCTGGCCACCGTGGCCACGGCCCGGCTGGTGCTCGGCCCGAAGATGCGCCTGCAGGCGCCCCCGAACCTGCTCGACGACCTGCACACGCTCGAAGCGAAGAGCACCGAGGACGAGTACGCGCTGCTGCTGCGGGCCGGTATCGACGACTGGGGCGGCGTCTCGCCGGTCACGCCGGACCACGTCAACCCCGAGCGTCCGTGGCCGCAGATCGAGGAGCTGGCCCGGCGCTCGAAGAACGCGGGCTTCGAACTGCGTGAGCGTCTCACCGCGCACGCGAAGTACGCGCTGGCCGGCGAGCCGTGGATCGATCCCCGGGTCGCGACCCACCTGAACGCGCTGATGGACCCCGAGACCGGGCTCGCGGACGAGACGGCGATGCCGGTGGGACGGCCCTGGCAGGAGCCCGATCCGGCGCTGCTCGAGACGATGGGCCGGGCCGACCTGGGCACCACGATCGACACCACCGGCCGCACCGAGGACCGCCGCACCGACTTCTCCACGGTCTACGGAGACTGGGAAGCCGTCGCCGAGCACGTCGAGACCCCGCTGGTGGCCGCCCCCGAACGGCTCGCGTCCGACGTCCGCAAAGGTCTGGACATCGCGGCCACCAACCCGGCCGCGCTGCTCGACGAGGCGAACACCGACGCGACGCTGGCGCTCTTCGCGGCCGAGGGCGCAGCCCTCGAGACGCTGACGAAGCTCGCCGACGACCTGCGCAAAGAAGTCAACGGCGACGCGATCACGTACGTGGTGAACCGGAACATCAACTTCACCAACGTCTGTTACGTGGGGTGCCGGTTCTGCGCGTTCGCGCAGCGGCGTACCGACGCCGACGCCTACCGGCTGTCCAACGCCGAGGTGGCCGACCGGGCCGCCGAGGCCTGGGCGCTCGGCGCGACCGAGGTGTGCATGCAGGGCGGCATCGACCCGGAGCTGTCCGGGCGGGGCTACGCCGACCTGGTGCGCGCGGTCAAGGACAAGGTGCCGGGTATGCACGTGCACGCGTTCTCGCCGATGGAGATCGCCACCGCGAGCGCCAAGGCGAACATGTCGGTGCACGACTGGCTCGTGATGATGAAGGAGGCCGGGCTCGACACGATCCCCGGTACCGCGGCCGAGATCCTCGACGACGAGGTCCGCTGGGTGCTCACCAAGGGCAAGCTGCCGGCGGCCGAGTGGATCGAGATCGTGTCCACCGCCCACAAGCTGGGCATCCGGTCGTCCTCGACGATGATGTACGGGCACGTCGACCACTCCGGGCACTGGCTGGGCCACTTCCGGACGCTGGCGAAGATCCAGGACGAGACCGGCGGTTTCACCGAGTTCGTCCCGCTGCCGTTCGTGCACCACAACGCGCCGATCTACCTGGCCGGAATCGCCCGCCCCGGGCCCACGAACGCGCAGAACCGGGCCGTCCACGCGCTCGCGCGGCTGGCCTTCCACGGGCGGATCGACCACATCCAGTGCTCCTGGGTGAAGCTCGGCGACAACGGCGCCGTGCAGATCCTCAACGGCGGCTCCGACGACGTCGGCGGCACGCTGATGGAGGAGACGATCAGCCGCATGGCCGGCTCGGAGAACGGCAGCGAACGCAGCGTCGAGGAACTCACCGCGATGGCGGCGGCGGCCGGACGCCCGGTCCGCCAGCGCACCACCACCTACGGCGAGGTCCCGTCCCGCCCGTCGCTCACGCTCGCCTGAGCCCACGGCCGGCGCCCCGGACGTCCTCGCCGAGGAGGTCCGGGGCTCCGGCGGTCACGGCTGCGCGGGAACCGGGGGGCGGAGCGGGAGACGGGCGGTGGCGGTGGTGCCCTGCTCACCCCGGGAGCGCAGCTCCAGGGTGCCGCCGTGGCGTGCCAGCACCGTGGTCGCGATCGCCAGGCCGAGGCCGGTGCCGCGGATCTTCCGTTCGGTGCTGCGGCTTCCCCGGCGCAGGCGGCGGGTCACCATCTCGAGCTCGCTGTCCGGGATGCCGATCCCGCTGTCGGCGACGGTCAGCGCGAGCGCTTGGCCGGACAGGTCGAGCGACACCTCGACGTCCCCGCCCTCGGGGCTGTAGCGGACCGCGTTGTCGATCAGGTGGTCCACGGCCTGCCGGAGACGCTCGGGGTCGGCGACCAGCGGGGCGTCGGTCGGCAGCGCGGCGTGGATCTGGACGCCCTGCTCCTCGGCGAGGTCCTGGTAGGCGTCCACGGCCTCGCGGACGATCGTCGCGAGGTCGGTCGGCACCAGTTCCAGCATCGTGTGGCCGGAGTCGAGCGCGGCCAGGTCCAGCAGGTTCTCCACGATCGCGAGCAGCAGGCGCGTGTTGCGTTCGACGACCTCGAGCATCGGGCGGACCCCGCCCAGCGGCTCGTCGTCGTCGGACTCGTGCAGCAGCTCGGTGTAGGCGGCGATCGACGTCAGCGGCGTGCGCAGTTCGTGGCCGACCAGCGCGATGTACTCCTCCTCGGAACGGGCCAGCCGGGCGGCGTACGACTCGGCGCGGCGGCGTTCGAGGGACTGGCCGATCTGCGCGGCGATGCCGAGCAGCACCGCGATCAGCGAGCTCTCCGGCTCCTCGGCGTGGGCGGAGAAGAACGCGAGGACACCGATCGTTTTCTCGCCGCCGCGTACCGGCACGGCCAGCGCCGCGTGCAACCCGCAGCCGGCCGCCACCGGGTCGGCGAGCGGGCCGGACGCGATGTCGGGCACCCAGACCGGGTTCCCGGTCTTCCAGACGCTGCCGGTGAGCCCGGCGCCGGTGTCGACGTGGTCGGGCATACGCGGGATCGGGGCCCGGCCGGGCTGGTCCCAGCGAGCCACCGGCGCCAGCGAGCCGGACAGGTCGTCGGCGAGCCAGAGCTCGGCGTGCGGCCAGTGCAGGCACTCGCCGATCGCGGCCAGAGCGTTCGCGCAGGCCTCGGACAGCTCCGGGGTCTCGACGAGCGCCTGCGCCGCGGCCAGCTCGCAGGCCTGGAGCTGTTCGGCCCGGCGGCGCTGGGTGATGTCCTCGGCGGTGATCACCGCGCCGACCCGGTCGCCGACGACGTCGACCACCGGCTGGCCGTTGATCGAGAGCACCCGCGGGCGCCGCCCCGGCGCGAGCACCAGCACGTCCACGTCACGCAGGCGCTCTCCGCGCAGCGCCCGGCGCAGCGGCACCTCGTCGGCGGTGAACGGCCGCCGGTCGGGGTGGAACAGGTGCAGCGCACCGGGCCAGTCGTCGGGTTCGACGTCGGCGCGGTCGCTCTCCTCGACGCCGAGCATGTTGCGCAACGCCTGGTTGAACACGACCAGCCGGCCGTTGCGGTCGCACGCGGCGACGCCGGTCTGCAGGCTGGTGAGCAGGCCGTCGGTGAACGAGTGGATCTCGTCGAGGCGGTCGGTGGTGAGCTCGGCGATGGTGTCGGGCACCCGGATCGCGGAGTGCGCGGCGGCCAGGTTGGTGGAGGCCACCGCCGACACCGTGACGCGTTCCCGGTCGATCTCGCCGGCGAGCCCGGCGGTGAACAGCTGCGCGGCGTCGTCGATCACGGTCAGCTGCCGCGCCGACCACTCCCGCGGGAGGTGGTCGCCGATCGCGAGCACCCCGACGACCACGTCCTCCGCGTCGCGGATCGGGAAGCCGACGTACGCGCTCAGGCCGTGCTTGCGCACCGCCGCGGTGTCGGCGAACCGCCGGTCCTGGGTGGCGTCGCTGACGATGATCGGGATCCCGGCCGCGACCACGGACTCGCAGAGCGACCGCTCGGCGGCGATCTCCGCCGGACCCGCCCCGGTGCGCCCCGCGCCGAACGACCCCAGGACGATCTGCCGCTGGACGTGGACGAGCGAGATGAGCGCGTTCGGCGCGCCGCAGGCCTCGGCCACGAGCCGCGCGAGCTGATCGGCGAGGCAGCGCGACGCCAGCGCGTGTGCGCGTTCGACGGCCGCGATGCGATCGGGTGCGCCTAGCACCGAGTCTCGGCTGGGCCAGTAGCCGCTCATCGGACGTTCCACCCCGGCACCCCCCATGCTGGTGATACACGCACAATAAGCCTTGTTTGTCGGTTTTGGTTAACAACCTTCGCGGTTGAGGCTGTTGGTGCGCGGAGCGGCCTGGGAAATGCGAGGAGACCACTTCCCGCTCGGCGGGGGTTCGACCCTTTTTGCCGGGGTGGGTTCCCTCACCCCGGCTGACACGTGATAAAAATGCACATATCGGATCAAAATGTCTCTTGACGGGACCGGCATTACACGCGTGTAATTCCCAATGGGGATAGTCAATATCGCCTTCCACAGGGGGTTCGACGCGCCAGCCGCGCGGCCGGCGTACGAGTGGAGGAGGCAGGGAAGTGGCCGCAGAAGTGATCACCGATCTAGTGACCGGTGACGCACCTGAGTGGCAGGATCGCGCGCTCTGCGCGCAGACGGACCCGGAAGCATTCTTTCCGGAGAAGGGCGGTTCGACCCGCGAGGCCAAGCGCATCTGCACCGGGTGCGAGGTCAAGGCGGAGTGCTTGGAGTACGCGCTGGCGCACGACGAACGCTTCGGTATCTGGGGCGGCCTGTCGGAGCGCGAACGGCGCAAGTTGAAGAAGCGGGTCATCTGACCACGCCCGACGGTCCCTCGTGCGACTGACCGGGGGTGGGTAGGTCGCCGATCGATTGTCCACCTTGACTTGCAACGGCGGACGGGCTCAGCCCGTCCGCCGTTCACGTGTGGACGGTCCCCACCAGAGCGACGCCGACGGCCAGCACGGCCACCACGAGCGCGCCGACGCGCACCGGGGTGGGGCGCACGTGCTTGCGGAGACCGGCGCCCGCCGCGGCGTCGATCGCCGCGCCGAGCACGATCGCCGCGGCCGGGAGCGCGAACAGCAGCAGCGGTGTCCGAACCGGACCCGCCACCACGGCCACGGCCGCGCAGCCCAGCACCACCAGCGCGAACGGCCGCAGCCAGCGCACGAGCGTTCCGGCCGCCGCCCCCACCACGACCACTCCACCCACGATCAGGTCGACGACGACCGGCGCGACGTCCGGCGCGGGCTGGTGGAACCCGAACCCGTCGCCGGTCACGACCGCGAACAGGCCGGCCGCGAGCATGCTCAGCGTGGCCACACCGGCGATCCGGGTCGCGACCGGCCAGCCCGCCCCGAGATCACGGTCGGCCAGCAGCACCGCGACGGCCAGCACCGCGATGGGGACGACGAGCGGCGCGGTCGACGACGCGACCAGCAGGCACAGCACCGCCGCCACCGCGGCCGGGCGCCGCCGCGTCCGCGTGCTCGCGAGCAGGGCGGCGGCCAGCAGCCAGGGCACGGCCAGGTTGATCGGCGCGACCAGGCGGTGGGCGGCCATCGCCCACGGCAACGCCGCGGTGACGACGGTGGCGAGCGCCAGCGCGGGCAGGCTGAGCCCCACGCGACGCGCCAGCCCGCCGGTGCACAGCACGGTGGCCACCGCGGCCATCACCATCAGCGCCCGGGCCGCGGTGAGCGAACTGGGGAAGTTCCAGACCGCGTTCCAGGCCGCGATCTGGAGCGCCGCGGCGGTGTCGGCGCCGGCCCCGACGGACTCGGCCAGCCGGATCAGCGACGACTCGGCCACGCCGGGCGGCGGCTCGGTGAGCGGCCCGGCCCGCCACGCACCGGCGTACGCCAGCCCGGCCGACGCGAGCACGATCACCGGCCCCGGCCACCGGCGCGGTGCGCTCCGCGGCGCGAGCACGGGGAGCCGGTTGCCCCGGCGGGCGATTTCGTGCCGGCCGCGATAGCTCGTCGGCGCGGAGGTCATCCCGGTCTCCCCCGAAACGTGACTACGAATCAGGTTCCATGATCCGCCTCGACGGGCGTCCGTGGGTCGGGTTGTCCACCAAGAGGGCCGTTCGGGGGCGTAAGCCAGCCGATCAGTGACCGGGCGGGTCGACGTCGTCCGGATCGAGGCCGAGCAGGTTCGCGACCTGTTCGACGACGACGTCGTGCACGAGGTCGGCGAGGTCCTCGCGGTCGTAGGCGCGAGCCTCGAGCGGCCGCCGGTAGACCACGATGCGCGGGGGAGTGCTGCGCCCGCGCCCCCCGTCGCGGCCCGGCAGCAGACGCGCGAGCGGCACGTTGCCGTCCTCGAGCACGTCCGAGTCGTACGACGGCAACTCCGGGGGGACGTCCTCGACCGCGAACTCGACGTCACGCAGCTGGGTGGACCAGCGCGGCTCGAGGTGCTCGACGGCGTCCAGCACGAGGTCGTCGAAGATCTGCGCGCGGCTGCGGGAGAGCGGAACGGTGGCCGGAACCAGCCGTCCGCGCATGCCTCGGCCGCGTCGATCGCGGCGGGACGCGCCGGGTCGACGCCGGTGTTCGGCGGCAGAGGGCATGAGGAAAGGATAGTGCCCGCCGGAGGGCCGCGCGCCGGGCGTTTCACCCCGCTTGATCCACGACACACCCGCCACGCCGGAGCCGACCGTTGGCGCAGGAGCCCGCCGCCCGATACCGTTCCGCCGTGAGGTCTCACCGGCGCTGCTCAAAGAACGGCTGTTCCCAGCCTGCGGTGGCGACGCTGACCTACGTGTACGCGGAGTCCACTGCGGTCATCGGTCCACTCGCCGTATCGCACGAACCGCATACCTACGATCTCTGCGAAGGGCACGCCGAGCGCCTGACCGCGCCGAAAGGCTGGGACCTGGTGCGGGCCGAGGGCGACTGGGCGGCTCCGCCGCCGAGCAGCGACGACCTGGCCGCCCTGGCCGACGCGGTGCGCGAGGCCGCCCGCCCGGCCACCGCCGAGCCCCCGGCGAAGGACGGCTCGTCGCAGGTCGGCCGTCGTGGGCACTTGCGCGCTCTGCCGAACCCCCGTTGAGGCGGCCCGGCTAGGCTCGCGAGCATCGCACCGCATCGAAGGAGCGCGCTCTGTGGCTTCGCATGACCTGTCCGGCCTGGTCAAGGCGTACGACGTCCGAGGCGTAGTACCCGAGCAATTCAACGAAGACGTTGCGCGGGCCCTGGGTGCCGCGTTCGGGCAGCTCGTTGGCGGTGAGGGTGCCACGGCCGTGGTCACCGCGCACGACATGCGCGAGAGCTCGGTCCCGCTCTCCCGTGCGTTCGCCGAGGGGGTGATGAGCCAGGGGCTCTCGGTCGTCGAGGCGGGCCTGGGCTCCACCGACCTGCTGTACTTCGCCGCCGGTCACCTCGACCGGCCCGGCGCGATGTTCACCGCGAGCCACAATCCGGCGCAGTACAACGGCATCAAGCTCTGCCGGGCCGGCGCGACGCCGATCGGGCAGGCGTCGGGGCTGTCCTCCGTCCGTGCCGCCGCGGAGGAGTTCCTGGCTTCCGGCATCACGCCGGTCGGAACGGTCGGCGAGATCAGCCGCGTCGACCTGCTCGGCGAGTACGCGAAGTACCTGCGCTCCCTGGTGGACCTGAGCGGCGTCCGCCCGTT
Source organism: Cryptosporangium japonicum (assembly GCF_039524755.1). Lineage (NCBI taxonomy): Bacteria > Bacillati > Actinomycetota > Actinomycetes > Cryptosporangiales > Cryptosporangiaceae > Cryptosporangium > Cryptosporangium japonicum. Next base: position 82,568 of record NZ_BAAAGX010000027.1, on the reverse strand, counting down.
GAAGGTCGTCGTCGACGCCGGCAACGGCATGGGTGGCTACACCGTGCCCGTCGTCCTCGGCGAGGGGCTGCCGCTGGAGATCGTCCCGCTCTACTTCGAGCTCGACGGCAACTTCCCGAACCACGAGGCCAACCCGCTCGACCCGGCGAACCTCGTCGACCTGCAGAAGGCCGTCGTCGAGCACAAGGCCGACATCGGCTTGGCGTTCGACGGCGACGCCGACCGCTGCTTCGTCGTCGACGAACGGGGCGAACCGGTGAGCCCGAGCGCGATCACCGGGCTGGTCGCCGTCCGCGAACTGGCCAAGAACCCCGGCGCGACGATCATCCACAACCTGATCACGTCGCGCGCCGTCCCGGAGATCGTGCGTGAGCACGGTGGCAACCCGGTGCGCACCCGCGTCGGCCACTCGTTCATCAAGGCGCAGATGGCCGAGAGCGACGCCGTCTTCGGCGGCGAGCACTCCGCGCACTACTACTTCCGCGACTTCTGGCGGGCCGACACCGGCATGCTCGCGGCGATGCACGTGCTGGCCGCGCTCGGTTCCGACACGGCGCCGCTCTCGGCGATCGGCGCCGAGTACGAGCGGTACGCGGCGTCCGGCGAGATCAACTCGGTCGTGGCCGACCAGGCCGCGGCCACCCGCAAGGTCCTGGCGGCGTTCCCCGGCACCGAAGTGGACGAACTGGACGGAACCACCGTGAGTTTCCCGGATGGCGCGTGGTTCAACGTGCGGGCATCCAACACCGAGCCGCTGCTCCGCCTCAACGTCGAGGCAGCCACCCCGGAACGGATGGCCGAGATCCGCGACCAGGTACTCGCACTGGTCCGCACTACCCCGGAGGCACAGTGACACTCGACTCAGCGCTCTTGGACATCCTGGCCTGTCCCAGCGACGACCACGCACCGCTGCGGCTCGACGAGGAGAAGAACGAGCTGGCCTGCACGGTCTGCGACCGGTCGTACCCGATCCGCGACGGCATCCCCGTCCTCCTGCTCGACGAGGCCCGCCACCGGGGTGAGGGCGAATGACTGCGCAGATCGACGAGACCCGCCTGGACGACGCCGACGTCCTGTCCGGTGCCGACCCGGCCGAGATGCTCCGCGCCACCGCCGGCGCCGGCCCGCAGCTGCGTGAGGCCGTCTCGCTGGCCGCCGAGGCCGGCCTGCACGTGCTCTCCGAGGAGATCCGTCCCCGCGCGCTCGTCGTCGCGGGTGTCGGCACCGCGGCGCGCACCGGTGACGTGCTCAACGCCGTCGCCGGCCCGCGCTGCCCGGTGCCGGTCATCCTGCACCGCAGCCGGGGCGTCCCGGGCTGGGTCGGCGCCGCCGACGTCGTGATCGCGGTCTCCGCGTCCGGACGCAGCCCCGAGGCCCTCGCCGCCGCCGAGGCCGCGATGCACCGCGGCGCGCGCCTGGTCGCGATCGGTGCCCCCGACAGCGAGCTGCAGTCGATGGCCGAGCGGGCCCGTGCCCTGTTCGTCCCGGTGCCGCGCCGCCGCCCCGCCCGGGTGGCGTTCTGGTCGCTGGCCGCCCCGGTGCTGCTCGCCGGGCGTGCGCTGGGCATGTGCCAGGTCGCCGAGGCCGACTTCGCCGAGACCGCGACCCGGCTCGACAACGACGCCGACCGCTGCCGCCCCACCGCCGAGTCGTTCGTCAACGAGGGCAAGTCCCTGGCGATCGAGCTGGCCAACACGATCCCGGTCGTCTGGGGCACGTCGGCGCTGGCCACCGTGGCCGCCAACCGCTTCGCCGACCAGCTGGCCGCCAACGCGCGCTACCCCGCCATCGCCGGCAACCTGGTCGAGGCCGGCCGGGGCCGCGTCGGCCTGATCGACGGGGTCTTCGGCTCGCTCGCCGACGACGCCGACGACTTCTTCGCCGACCGGGTCGACTCCGCCGGCACCACGAAACTGCGCCTGGTGCTGCTGCGTGACGACGGCGAATCCGAGGTGGATGCAGCTCGTGCCACCGCGATTGAGAATTTGGCCCGGGAACGGGGTATAGGCGTCAGCGTGCTGAACGCGGAGGGTGGCTCCGAGCTCGAGCGGCTGGCGTCGCTCATCGCGGTGCCCGACTTCGCGTCGGTCTACCTGGCCCTGTTGCACGGTCTCGATCCGATCGCGGTTCGGGCTGTGTCCGAACTGAAGGAGCGGACGAACGCGTGAGCACTGAAGGCGGCGCCAAGGCAATCATCGCGGCGCTGATCGCGAACTTGGGCATCGCCCTCACCAAATTGCTGGCCTGGTTGTTGACGGGCTCCTCGTCGATGCTCGCGGAGTCGATCCACTCGCTGGCCGACTCCGGCAACCAGCTTCTGCTCCTCATCGGTGGTCGGCGGGCGAAGAAGCCCGCCACCCCGGAGCACCCGTTCGGCTACGGCCGTGAGCGCTACATCTACGCGTTCATCGTCTCGATCGTGCTGTTCAGCGTCGGTGGCCTGTTCGCGCTGTACGAGGGCTACCACAAGATCCGGCATCCGGAGGCGTTCCACTCCTGGCAGTGGGTGCCGGTCGCGGTCCTCCTGGTGGCGATCGCGCTGGAGAGCTACTCGTTCACCACCGCGTTCCGCGAGACGAACAAGACCCGCGGCTCGTCGTCGCTGATCACGTTCATCCGCCGGGCGAAGGCGCCCGAGCTGCCGGTGGTCCTGCTCGAGGACACCGCCGCGCTGCTCGGCCTGGTGTTCGCGCTGTTCGGCGTCGGCCTCACGCTGCTGACCGGCAACGGCATCTGGGACGGCGTCGGCACGATCATGATCGGGGTGCTGCTCGTCCTGGTCGCGATCTTCCTCGCGATCGAGACGCAGAGCCTGCTGCTCGGCGAGGGTGCGAACACCGAGGACCTGCGCAAGATCGAGTCCGCGATCGTGTCCGACAGCGGCACGGTCGAGCGCATCATCCACATGAAGACGCTCTACCTCGGGCCGGACGAGCTGCTGGTGGCGGCGAAGATCGCCGTCCACCACGACGACACCGCCGCGAAGGTCGCCGACGCGATCGACGCCGCGGAGTCACGCATCCGCAAGGCCGTGCCGGTCGCCCGGGTGATCTACCTGGAGCCCGACATCTACCACGCGAACAAGGCGAAACCCGGCCCGGCGGAGGCGGTCGCGCCGGTCGGGGAGGAGGGCGCGGCTCATGGAGCTGCTCACTAACCCGATCCGCACCTACGCCTGGGGCTCGCGGTCGGCGATCGCCGGTGTGCAGGGCCGCCCGGTGCCCAGCACCGAGCCCGAGGCCGAGCTGTGGATGGGCGGTCACCCCTCGGCGCCGTCGCGGTTGAGTCGCGACGGCGTCGAACGTGGCCTCGACGCGCTCGTCGCGGCCGACCCGCAGCGTGAGCTCGGCCCGGCCAACGCGCAGGGCGCCCGGGTGCCGTTCCTGCTCAAGCTGCTCGCGGCCGAGACGCCGCTGTCGCTGCAGGCCCACCCGAGCGACTCGCAGGCCCGGGCCGGTTTCGCGGCCGAACAGGCCGCCGGGCCCCCGATCGGCGACCCGCGGCGCAACTACGTCGACCCGCACCACAAACCCGAGCTGATCTGCGCGGTGGGGCAGTTCTCCGCGCTCTGCGGGTTCCGGTCACCGGCGCGGTCGGTGGCCGTGCTCACGCCGGTCGTCGCCGAGATCCCCGCGCTGCGCGCGCTCGTCGACGCGCTGCGCGCCTCACCCGACGGGTCCGGTCTCCGCGCGTTCGTGGCCGGGCTCTTCTCCCTCGCCGACGCCACGAGCGTGGCCGAAGCGTTCGCGGACGCGTGCCGCAAGGCCTCCGGGCCGGATCACGAGCTCGCGGTGTCACTCGCCGCGCAGTACCCCGGCGACATCGGGATCGTGCTCGCGCTGCTGCTCAACCGGCTCGAGTTGTCGCCAGGGGAGGCGATCTTCCTGCCGGCCGGCGTGCTGCACGCCTACCTGCACGGGCTCGGCGTCGAGGTGATGGCCGCCTCCGACAACGTGCTGCGCGGTGGGCTCACCCCCAAGCACGTGGACGTCCAGGAACTGCTGCGGGTGGTGCGGTTCGAGGAGACCCCGGCCGTGCCGTTCCCGGCGGCCGAACCCGCACCGGGTGTTCGCGTCTGGGCGCCGCCGGTGCCGGAGTTCGCGCTGACCCGCGTCGTGCTCGACGAGGCCGGCGGCCACGCGTCGCTGGCGTCGGACGGGCCGCGCATCCTGTTCTGCCTGGAGGGCGCGGTGACCGTCGAGGACGGCACCGGGCCGGTCGAGCTGCACGGTGGGGAAGCCGGCTACGTGTCGGCCGGCCACCGCGACGTGACGGTGACCGGCACCGGAACGATCTTCCAGGCGACGACCGGCGGCTAGGTTTTTCCGGCGAGCCGCTCGGTGCGGCTCGCCGGGGCGGGTTCGTTCGCCGGTCAGGCCGGGATGACGATCGTCGCCGGGGGACTGGTCCGGGGCACCGTCGGGGACGCCGGCGGAGTCGAGGGGCCCTTCGTCGGGGCCTTCGTCGGCGGCGTCGTGGTCGGGTCGTCGTCCGGCGGCGGAGTCGTCGGGTCGTCGTCCTCGTCCTCGGTCGGCGTCGGTTCCGGGGTGGTCTTCGACGGGGTCGGCCGGGGCGTGGTGGCGTCCGGCGACGGCGTCGTGGGCTTCGTGGTCGGCGGCTTGGTGCTCGGCTTCGTCGACGGGCGCGGCGGCGTGTCGTCGTTGGTGCGCGGCTCCGGGATCGGCACCGGGTAGTCGTTCCCGGCGTTCGAGTCGATCTGGTAGCTGTCGGGCTTCGGCTCGGTGCGCCGCGTGTTGCTGTCCGGCGGGTCACCGATCGGCGACGGCGCCCCGTTGACGTCCCCGTCGGGGCCGGTGGGGGTGGCCGCGGCCAGCACGTCGGACGGGTCGCCGGAGACCTGGCTCTCGGCGAGCATCACCCCACCGAACGAGCACAGCAACGCGACGACCGCGGCGACCGCTCCGGTGGCCACGCGGCGACGCAGCGGAACCACGTTCGACGGCTGCGCCGGGGCCGGCGGCAGGTAGGCGCTGCTCGGGGGCAGCTCCTCCGGTGCACCCCAGGGCGAGCCGGAGTAGGGGTTCCGCCGGTTCGGGACGACCGGGTGGATCGCGGTCGGCAACTCAGCGTGCGTGACGGTGACCCCGTCCACCGGCGAGGTGCGCGGCGGCGGCGGCGCGGGGCGGGCGTTGCCGGCCCCGTAGACGCTACTGAGGGCCGCGGCGAGCCCACCGGTCATCACGGTAGGCGCCGAAGCCGCCGCAATCCCAGCGTCCACCCCGCCGGCACCAGCGCCGCCCGCACTGGCGCCGCCCGCACTGGCGCCGCCCGCACTCGCAGAGCCCGCCGCGCTGGCGCCGCCTGCACTCGTGGATCCCGCTCCTGCGCTGCCTGCTCCTGCGCTGCCTGCTCCTGCGCTGCCTGCTCCTGTGGTGCCTGCTCCTGTGGTGCCCGCGCCTGTGGTGCCTGCACCTGCCGAGTCCGCCGCTGCCGAGCCCGCCGTGCTGGTGCCGCCGACGCCCGCGCCGCCGGTAACTGCTGCGCCCGCGCCGCCGGTACCTGCTGCGCCCGCGCCGCCGGTACCTGCTGCGGTGCCTGAACCGGCTGCGATGCCCATACCCGCCGCGCTGGTGCTACCCGCGCTGGCTGCTGCGCTAGCGCCTGCCGCCGAGGCACCGCCCGTACCTGCTGCTGCCGCATGGCCCGCGCCAGTAGCTGCTGCACCTGCCGAGCCGGCTGCACCCGCACCCGTGGCCGCGTTCCCTGCTGCCGCGACGTTGCCTGCTGCGCCGACCGCCGTGGGTCCGGCTACGCCCGCTGCTGCGGGGCCAACCGTGGCCGCACCGGCCCCTCCGGCCGCACCGGCTCCTCCCGCCGCACCGGCTCCGCTTGCCGTGGTGGTCCCACCAGCCGCTCCAGCCGCGCTGGTCCCGCCGACCGCTCCAGCCGCGCTGGTCCCGCCGACCGCTCCAGCCGCGCTGGTCCCACCAGCCGCTCCAGCCGCGCTGGTCCCACCAGCCGCTCCAGCCGCTCCGGTCCCACTCGCCGCTCCGGTCGCACCGGCCGCTCCGGCGCCGCCAGCTCCGTCTGCCGCTGTGATGCCTGCCGCTAATGGCTCGACCGCAGCACTGGGAGTGGCCCCCGCGCCGCCGCCTGCGGACATCGGCATTGACCCGGCGCCCGCTCCACCCGCTGCCGCCGGCCCGACCGCCGCACCCGGAGCAGCCGCCGCTCCGGCACCAGCAGCCGATACCGCTCCGGGCGCCCCACCCATCACACCCGCCGCGGACCCCCCGGACCCAGCCGCCCCCGCGCCAGCCGCCCCCGCGCCAGCCGCCCCCGAACCAGCCGCACCCACGCCAACGGCGCCCGCGCCAGCCACATCGGACCCAGCCGCCCCAGCGCCAACCGCGCCAGCCACACCGGAACCAGCCGCTGCCGCGCCACCCGCAGCCGAACCAGCCGCACCAACGCCAGCCGCGGCCGAACCAGCCGCCGCCCCGGAACTAGCGGCGCCACCGCCCCCCACCGCCGACACCGTCGAAGTCACCACCGTCGGGGCGGACGCGGCGCTCACCGTCGACGTCACCACCGTCGGAGCAGCGGCCGCCGCCGCCGACGCCACCGTGAACGACGGGTGCGCCATCGGCACCAGCCGCAACCCCCGCCGGTACTCGAGCGCGATCTCGATCGCGTGCTCACGCAGGATCTCCGGCACCCCGAACACCGGCAGCGCCGCACCCAGCACCGACAACGCGTACTTGTCCTGGCTGTCGGCGCAGATCTCGCACCCGACCTCGGTACGCGTGCCGTACAGATGCCGCTCGATGACGCTCCGCATCGATCCAGGACGCCCGCCGGAAGCACCGGCGTGGCGCACGAGACGACGCAGGTCCATGCAGCGCTCACTGCCGTACCAGACGGCGACCGCGGTGGTCAGCGTCGCGCGGATGCGGTCGCGGGCCCGGTTGAGCACGGCCTGCGCGTTGCGCCCCCCGATCACGGTGACGAGTTCGCGCACGTCCAGCCCGTCGTGCCACTCCAGCTCGAACAGGAGCCGTTCGCGGTAGGACAGCGTCTCCATCGCGCGCCAGACCAGGCGACGCAACTCGCCGTCGCCCCCGGCGTCCATGATTCCCACCAGCAGCTGCGTGGTGGCGTCGGGCGTGCGTCTCGTCACCCGGCTGCGGCCTTCGCCGACCCGCAGGCCGTTCTCGTAGGCCGCGCGCGCCACCGCGAGACGGACCTGCTCCGGCCGGGTCAGCCGGGCGGACGCGACGTTCCCGAGCGTCTGGCCGAGCGCGAGCGTCGCCTGGTCGTGGTCGCGGAGGGTGCGCATGAAGAGCCCGTAGGCCCACCGGTGGTAACGGTCGAACAGGGCATCGAGGCCGGCGGGGGAGAAGCCGTCGGAGAAATCGGAGGCGTACCGGCGGAACCCACCGGCCCAGCTCGCGCGTGTTCCTGGCACGGCGTCGAACTCAGTGCTGTTGCCCTGGCGCAGGGCTGCGAGCACCGCGGCGTCTTCGCGTAAGCCAAACGGAAGGGCGTCGCTGATCGTTGCCATCCAGTTCCTCGCCTCCGGTTCCACCTTGATGATGTCACCCTTGGTCCGGGTGGCCGAGGACCTTCCCCGCCGTTGTCGCATAACAGACTCAGCCGTCGGTCTATTGACGTCGCTCAGCCCCGATCGGTTGCGTTTCGCGGCCGATTCGAAACCTTCACAGAACGCTGCTAACCTCAAATGGCAATGAGTACGCTCACGATCCAGGAGGCGGCGGAGACCACCGGGTGGTCGCCGCGGATGCTCCGGTACATCGAACAGGTAGGGCTGGTGGCCGCGCCGCGGTCGGCCGGCGGGTACCGCCTGTACGGGCCGGCCGAGCTCCAACGTCTCCGGACGCTGCGGGAACTGCTGCAGAGCTTCGACATCGGCCTGACCGATGTCGGCTTCGCGCTGCGGTTGCGCCGCGACGAGGAGCTCCGGGCGGCACTGGACGAGTGGTTCCAGGCGCGCCCGGCTCCCCCGGCGGATGTTCCCGCCGACGACTGGCTGCGCTGGGAGTACGACAAGCACCAGAAGCTGCTGGCCGAGATCCCGGTCGCGCAGCGCTCCCGCCCCGCCCCGGTTGATGCCCCCACCGGGGCATACCCGATCGTTGACATACCGGACGACACCGGGACGTACCCGGTCGTCGATATCCAGGACACCCACATGCCGAGGCGTCCCGGAGCGCACCGGAACCACGAGGAGAACTGATGACAGCCGTCACCGACGCCCCGGCGGGAACCCTCCCGTTCAAGGTCGCCGACCTCTCCCTGGCCGCGTTCGGCCGCAAGGAGATCCAGCTCGCCGAGCACGAGATGCCCGGGCTGATGTCCATCCGCAAGGAGTTCGCGGCCGAGCAGCCGCTGCGTGGCGCCCGTATCACCGGGTCGCTGCACATGACCATCCAGACCGCGGTGCTCATCGAGACCCTGGTCGCGCTCGGCGCCGAGGTGCGCTGGGCGTCCTGCAACATCTTCTCCACCCAGGACCACGCGGCGGCCGCCGTCGCGGTGGGCCCGGAGGGCACTCCGGAGGACCCCAAGGGTGTCCCGGTCTTCGCCTGGAAGGGCGAGACGCTGGAGGAGTACTGGTGGTGCACCGAGCAGATCCTGACCTGGCCCGGCGGTAAGGGCCCGAACATGATCCTCGACGACGGCGGCGACGTGACGCTGCTGGTGCACAAGGGCGTCGAGTTCGAGAAGCTCGGCTCCGCGCCGGCTCCGGAGACCGCCGACAGCGAGGAGTTCGGCGTCATCCTGACGCTGCTCAACCGCACGCTGGCCGAGGACCCGCAGCGCTGGACGAACGTCGCCAAGGACATCAAGGGCGTCACCGAGGAGACCACGACGGGCGTCCACCGCCTGTACGAGTTCGCCAAGGCCGGCAACCTGCTCTTCCCGGCGATCAACGTCAACGACTCGGTCACCAAGAGCAAGTTCGACAACAAGTACGGCTGCCGCCACTCGCTGATCGACGGCATCAACCGCGCCACCGACGTGCTCATCGGCGGCAAGGTCGCGGTCGTCTTCGGCTACGGCGACGTGGGCAAGGGCTGCGCCGAGTCGCTGCGTGGCCAGGGCGCCCGGGTCATCGTCACCGAGATCGACCCGATCTGCGCGCTGCAGGCGGCGATGGACGGGTACCAGGTCACCACGCTGGACGAGGTGGTCAGCACCGCTGACATCTTCATCACGACCACTGGCAACAAGGACATCATCATGGCCGAGGACATGGCCAAGATGAAGCACCAGGCGATCGTCGGCAACATCGGTCACTTCGACAACGAGATCGACATGGCCGGCCTGGCGAAGACCCCGGGTGTCGTCCGCAACAACATCAAGCCGCAGGTCGACGAGTGGGTCTTCGAGGACGGCCACTCGATCATCGTCCTGTCCGAGGGCCGTCTGCTGAACCTGGGCAACGCCACCGGTCACCCGAGCTTCGTGATGTCGAACAGCTTCGCGAACCAGACGATCGCCCAGATCGAGCTGTTCACCAAGACGTCGGAGTACGACAAGCAGGTGTACGTCCTGCCGAAGCACCTCGACGAGAAGGTGGCCCGGTTGCACCTGGACGCTCTCGGCGTGAAGCTCACCGAGCTCAACAAGGAGCAGGCCGACTACATCGGCGTGCCGGTGGAGGGGCCGTACAAGCCCGACCACTACCGGTACTGATGTGTTGCGGCCCCTCGTACTGGGTACCGGGGCCGCGGCCGGAGTTTCGCCGTCGAACGCCGGGTGCAGCTGGCTTCAGGTTGCCTGAAGCCGTAAGACTGACCCCGACGTTCGCCGGAGCAACGCCGGGGCATCCGTTCGCGGGTGCCCCGGCGCCGAGTTACCGGGCGGCCCCGCCGCCAGGAGGTGCTGTGTCCAAGGACGGGTCCGAATCCGCCGTCAGCTGGTCACCCAAGCTGGTCCGTCCGCTGCGCTCACGGGCCGTCTTCCTCCTCGCGTTCACCGCGTTCTTCCTCGTCAGCGCCGGGTGGGCGCTCGCGTTGCCCGCCAACGGCACGAACGACGAGGACGAGCACATCATCCGCGCCTACGGGGCCGCGAGCGGGCAGCTCTACTCCGCGCCGGCGGCCGCGGCCCGTGGCGGCGGCGCCTGGTACGACGTCCCGCGCAGCCTGCTGCCGGTGAACGCCGACTGCACGTACCGCTGGGAACTGCCGGCGTCCTGCCTGCAGCGTCCGCCGGACGACCCGAGCCGCACCGAGGTGGGCACCGCGGCCGGGCGCTACAACCCGCTCTATTACGTGCCGGTCGGCCTGCCGATGGTGATCAGCCCGAACATGGCCGGCATCATCCTCGGGCGGCTGATCTCCGCCGGTATGGTGGCCGGCCTGCTGGCCGCGTCGGCGACGATCGCGGTGCGCCGGCGCAGCCCGCTGCTGCTCGCCGCGGTGCTGGTGGCAGCCACGCCGAACGTGCTCAACCTGGCCGGCTCGATCAACCCGAGCGGCCTGGAGCTGGCCGCCGGTGTGCTGACCTGGACCGCGCTCCTGACGCTGGTCCGCGCCCGCGCCGGTGAGCTGGGCGACCGGTGGACGAGTCAGCTGTTGCTGGCCGCTGGCATCGGCGCCGCGACGCTGGTGTCGATCCGCACGCTGGGCCCGCTGCTGCTCGGTCTGACCGTGCTGGCCTGCATGGCGGCGGCCCGGCCCGGCCGCACCCGGGAGCTGCGCCAGCGCCGTGACTTCCGGCTGGTGGGGATCGCCGTCTCGGTCGCCGGCCTGTTCGGCGTCGGGTGGACGCTGTTCTCCGGCGTCCTCGACAACCCACCGGCCGAGCCGACGCCACGCCACCTCTCGTTCGGCGAGAAGCTCTCGTACGTCGTGGGCGACCGTTTGACCCAGTGGGTGGCCCAGGTGGTCGGCCGGTTCAGCTACGGCGAGGTGCAGGCGCCCAACGGGATGCTGGTGGCCTGGTACGCGCTGGCCCTGCTGATCATCGTGCCGACGCTCCTGTTCGCCACCTGGCGCCAGGCGTGCGTCATCCTCGGTGTCGCGGCGGTCAGCGTCGCGCTGCTCGTCGGCTTCGAGGTGCTGTACTACCAGCAGATCGGCTGGGCGCAGCAGAGCCGCTACATCCTCCCGTTCGGCGTCGGCGCGCTGTTGTTCGCCGGCAGCCTGCGCCGCTGGGAGCACCGCTTCGGCGAGGTCGCCACCAGGCGGTTCGTCCTGCTCTGCGGCTCGGTCGCGGCCCTGATGCACCTCTGGGCGCTGGCCGTCGTGATGACGCGCTTCCAGGTCGGTCAGCGGGAGAAGGCGCTCGGCGCGCTGCACGGCACCTGGCTGCCCGCCGTCGGCCCGCAGCTCCCGCTGCTCACCGCCGCGCTCGGTGGCCTGCTCCTGGTCGCGCTCGTCCTGCTCACCCGCTCGCCCAGGCCCGGCTCCGCGGCGGCGTTCACGGTCGGGCTCGACGCGCTCGTGCCCGGTCGGCGCCAGCCAGAGACCGTCTCCACCGCCGGAAACCCCGTAAAAGTGGACCAAAGGGAAGAGTGATCCGGGCCGTCCGTACTCACGGATCGGTTCAGGAAGCGGCTGCTCCGCCGACCGGCCGCGCCGGGCGCGGCGCTGTCGCACCCGCCCACTAGGGTGTCCGAGACGAGGCGGGGCAGGGGTTCTCCGCCGGGGAGGATGAGGTCGTGTTTCGAGGCCGGTGGGTGCTCCTCGTCGCGGTCGTCTCGTTCTTCCTGATGAGCGCCGGCTGGGCCGCTGCGCTGCCGATCAACGGCACCTACGACGAGTCGCAGCACCTGGTGCGTGCGTACGGCGTCGTCAGCGGCCAGGTCTACGCCGAGCCGACGAACGCCATCCGCGGCGGCGGCGCCTGGTTCGACGTGCCGCGCAGCCTGCTCCCGGGCGACCTCGACTGCACGTTCAAATCCGCGGACCGTCCGGCCGCCAGCTGCCAGACGCCGGCGCCCGACGACGAGTCCACCACGCGCGTGGGCAGCGCCGCCGGCCGGTACAACCCGGTGTACTACGCGGCGGTCGGCCTCCCGCTGCTGATCTCGCCCGACTTCGCCGGCATCGTCGGCGCGCGGCTGGTCTCCGCGCTCGGCGCGGCCCTGATGCTCGGCGCCGCGGTGCTGATCGCGTTCCGGCGTCGTCGTCCGCTGCTGCTCGCCGGCCTGATCGTGGTCGCCACGCCGATGGCGATGAACCTCAACGGCGCGATCAACCCGAACGGGTGGGAGATCGCGGCCGGTGTCCTGCTCTGGTCGACGCTGCTGACGCTGTTCCGCGCCCGCCCCGGTGAGCTCGGCGAACGGTTCACCCGCTGGCTCGTCGTCCTGGCCGGCATCACCGGCTCGCTGCTGCTCGTCCTGCGTGCGCTCGGCCCGGTCTTCCTGGTGCTGATCGTCGCGGCCTGCCTGCTGCTCTCCCGCCGCGGTGCGGTGATGGCGCTGGTGCGCCGCCACGACGTCTGGTGGGTGCTCGGCACCGGTGCGTTCGTCGGCCTGTACGCGATCGGCTGGATGCTGCTGTCCGGGCTGTCCGACAGCGAGGGCGCCATCGGCAACGACGCGGCCGACCTGCCCTGGTCGGACGCGTTGCGCCAGCTCTCCCTCACCCGCATGACGTTCTGGGTCAACCAGATCGTCGGCCAGTTCGGCTACGGCGAAACCACGGTGCCGACCTGGACGATCATCGCCTGGTACCTGCTGGTCGCGGCGCTCGTCGGCCCGGCGCTGGCGGTGGTGAAGCGTCGCCACGCGTTCGTGCTGCTCGGCGTGCTGGCCACGTCGTTCCTGTCGTTGATCGCGCTGGAGCTGTTCTACCTGCGCAACATCGGCTGGTCGCAGCACGGCCGGTACATCATGCCGTTCGGCGTCGGCCTGGTGCTGGCCGCCGTGTCGCTGCGCCGGCTCGATCGGGCGCTGGGCACCACCGGGGTGGCGCGGATCGTGCCCGGCGTCGCCGTGGTCACCGGCGTGCTGCACGTCTGGACGCTGCTGCTCGTGCAGTCACGGTTCCAGTTCGGGCAGGGCCGCGGCCTGAACCCGCTGCGCGGTAGCTGGACCCCACCGCTCGGCTCGTTCGCCCCGCTGCTGCTCGAGATCGCCGGCGTGGTGCTCCTCGCGGCCCTGGCATTCTGGTTCGTCCGCAACGCCGCGCCCACCGACGCGGCGGTGGCGGCTACGCCGGCGGCTCCCCGGGATGAAACGCTTGACCCCGTGCACCCCGATGACGCAGCGCCCCAGGCCCCAGTGGTGACGAGCGTGCCCGCGACCCCGGCCCAGGTGGCCGCCGAGACCCGGCTGCCCAACGGGGCGGTCGCTCCGTGAGTGCTCCGAGGGTCCAGTACGACGTCGCCGACCTCGGGCTCGCCGCGCACGGTCACAGCCGCATCGAGTGGGCCGACCGGTCGATGCCGGTGCTGCGCGCCATCCGGGACCGCTTCGCCGCGCAGCGTCCGTTCGAGGGCGTCCGCATCGCGGCCTGCCTGAACATCACCGCGGAGACCGCCAACCTGGTCCGCACGCTGCAGGCAGGCGGTGCGGAGATCCGGCTGTGCGCGTCCAACCCCCTCTCGACGCAGGACGACACCGCGGCCGCGCTGGTCTCCGAGTTCGGCGTCAGCGTGTTCGCCCGGCACCGCTCGGACTCGGTCACCTACCGCCAGCATCTCGACGCGGTGCTCGCCCGTGCGCCCGAGCTCGTGCTCGACGACGCCTGCGACCTGGCCACCGCGCTCCACACCGACTACCAGGACCTGCTCGCGGGCCTGCGTGGCGGCTGCGAGGAGACCACCAGCGGCGTCGTGCGGCTGCGGGCGATGGCGTCGGCCGGCGCGCTGCGCTACCCGGTCGTCGCGGTCACCGACACGCCCACCAAGAACCTCGTCGACAACCGCATCGGCACCGCCCAGTCCTCGATCGACGCGCTGCTGCGCAGTACGAACACCCTGCTCGCGGGCGCGAACGTGGTGGTCGCGGGCTTCGGGCACGTCGGCCAGGGCATCGCGGCCCGGCTCGCGGGCCTGGGTTCGCGCGTCATCGTCACCGAGGTCGATCCGGCCCGCGCCCTGGACGCGACGCTCAGCGGGTACGCGGTGCTGACCATGGCCGAGGCGGCGCCGCTCGGCGACGTGTTCATCACGGTCACCGGCAACCGCGACGTCATCCGCGACGAGCACTTCGCGCTGATGAAGGACGGGGCGGTGCTGGCCAACGCCGGCCACTTCGACCTGGAGATCGACGTGGCCTGGCTGGCCGCGAACGCGATCGCGCGCAACGTCGAGGTCCGTCCGCACGTCGACGAGTACGTCCAGAAGGACGGCCGGCGGCTGCTCCTGGTCGCCGAGGGTCGGGTGGCGAACCTGGCCGGTGCCGAGGGCCATCCGGCGGCGGTGATGGACATCGCGTTCGGCATGCAGGCGCTCTCGGCGGAGTGGCTGCTGCGTACCGAACCGGGTGCCCTTCCGGCCGCGGTGCTGGAGGTCCCGCCGGGCATCGACCGGGAGATCGCGCGGTTGAAACTCGCCGCTCTCGACGTGACTCTCGACATCCTCACCGAAACTCAGCTCGCGTACCTCACCAGCTGGTCGTCCTGACCTGCGGTTTCACCGCCACCTACCGTCCACATTGTTGTGTGATGCAATTGGTAGGGCTCACCCGGTTGAGTTCCCGTTAGGTAAGGCTTACCGTTGCTGCGCTCAACGAGACAGCGGCACGGAAGGTAGCGGACGGTGGATTACTTCTTTCCGAACCTTCTGATCGGGCTCCGCGAAGGGCTCGAAGCCGCGCTCGTGGTCAGCATCCTGGTCGCCTACCTGGTCAAGACCGAGCGTCGCAACCGCCTGCCGCTGGTCTGGGCCGGGGTGGCCGGCGCGGTGGTCCTGGCGGTGGCGTTCGGGGCGCTGCTCACCTACGCCGTCACCGGTCTGGACACGTTCAAGCAGCAGGAGCTCGCCGGCGGCGTCCTCTCGATCGTCGCGGTCGCACTCGTCACCTGGATGATCTTCTGGATGCGCCGGACGGCCCGGCACCTCAAGGCCGAGCTCACCGACCGGCTCGAAGCGGCGATCGCGATGGGCGCGGGCGCGGTCGCGCTGATGGCGTTCCTCGCGGTGGCCCGCGAGGGCCTGGAGACCACGCTGTTCTTCTTCAGCGCGGCCCAGCAGGCCGACAGCGAGGTCGGGCCGCTGCTCGGCTTCCTGGTCGGCATCCTGATCGCGGTCGCGCTGGCGTTCGCGCTCTACCAGGGCGCCGTCCGCATCAACCTCGCCACGTTCTTCACCTGGACCGGAGCGCTGCTCGTCGTCGTCGCGGCCGGCATCTTCGCGTACGGTTTCCACGACCTGCAGGAAGCCGAGGTCCTGCCCGGCCTGAACACGCTGGCGTTCGACGTCAGCGCGCAGGTCCCGCCGGACAGCTGGTACGGCACGTTGCTCAAGGGCATCTTCAACTTCCAGCCGCAGACCACCGTGCTCCAGGCCGTCGCCTGGGTCGCCTACCTGGTCCCGGTACTCACGTTCTTCCTCTGGCCGAGCAAGCCCTCCCAGGTGAAGACCCCCGAACCGGCTCCCGCCCACCACTGAGAGAAAGACCCCCACATGCGCATGTCCCGACCTTCTACCGTGTTCGCCCTGGCGCTCGCGGGGGTCACGGTGTTCGGAGCAGCCGGCTGCAGCTCCTCCGACGACAACGGCTCCGGCGAGAAGAAGAGCGGCGGCCCGATCGCGGTCGCGGCCACCGACTCGTCCTGCAAGGTCGACCAGACCGAGCTCGACGCCGGCACCAGCACGTTCGAGATCAGGAACACCGGTTCGAAGGTCACCGAGTTCTACGTGTACGCCGAGGGCGACCGGATCATGGGTGAGGTCGAGAACATCGGCCCCGGCCTGACCCGCAAGCTGATCGTCGAGCTGCCCGCCGGCTCGTACGAGGGCGCGTGCAAGCCCGGTATGAAGGGCAACGGTCTGCGTACCGCGCTGAAGGTCACCGGCGCGAGCGAGTCGCTCGGCACCGACGCGCAGCTCGCCGAGGCCACCGCGAGCTACCAGCGGTACGTGAAGAGCCAGACCGCGGCGCTGATCACCAAGACGACCGAGTTCGTCACCGCGGTGAAGGCCAACGACGTCCCGAAGGCGAAGGCGCTGTTCCCGGTCGCGCGCACCTACTGGGAGCGGATCGAGCCGGTGGCCGAGAGCTTCGGTGACCTCGACCCGCGCACCGACGCCCGCGAGAACGACGTCGAGCCGGGCACCGAGTGGACCGGGTTCCACCGCCTCGAGAAGGACCTCTGGGTCACCGGGGACGTCTCGAAGGACGGCGCGCTCGCCGACCAACTGCTGAAGGACGTCCAGGAGGTCGTCACCAAGTCCAACTCGGTGACGCTCTCCCCGCTGCAGTTGGCGAACGGCGCCAAGGGCCTGCTCGACGAGGTGGCGACCGGCAAGATCACCGGCGAGGAAGACCGGTACTCGCACACCGACCTGTGGGACTTCCAGGCCAACGTCGAGGGCTCGAAGGCCGCGATCGCGGCGCTGCGCCCGACGCTCGAGGACCGGGACCCCGCGCTGGTCAAGGAGCTCGACACCCGTTTCGACGCGGTGCAGAAGCTGCTCGACGCGCAGGCCACCGACGACGGGTTCAAGCTCTACACCGAGCTCACCCCGGCCGAGATCAAGGCGTTCGCGACCGCTGTCGACGCGTTGAGCGAGCCGCTGAGCAAGGTCGCCGCGGTCGTCGCGCAGAAGTAGGCCGTTCGAGGGCGCCCCGGTCGCACACCGGGGCGCCCTCGAGACGTGATGGGAGGGCTGAGCAATGGAAGCGTCCACCGAGAGCGAAGCTCCGGCGGTTCCCGCCGACGCTCCGACCGAGAAGCGGGGCTTCTCGCGGCGGCGGCTGCTGGGTGCCGGAGCGGCCGGGCTGGCCGGGCTCGGCGCCGCGGCGGCCGGTGGGTACGTCGTCGCGGACGCACGGTCCGGAGCGAAGAACGAGGTCGGCGACGCCGCCGGCTCGGTGCCGTTCCACGGCACGCACCAGGCCGGTATCACCACCCCGGCGCAGGACCGCCTGCACTTCGTCAGCTTCGACATCACGACCGAGAACCGCGCCGACCTCGTCGACCTGATGCGTGAGTGGACGAAGGCCGCGGAGCGGATGACCGCCGGTGACCCGGCCGGTGACCTCGGCGGGCTCGTCGAAGCGCCGCCGGCCGACACCGGCGAGGCGCTCGGACTCCCGCCGTCGCAGCTCACGCTGACGATCGGGTTCGGCCCGTCGATGTTCGACAAGCGCTTCGGGCTGACGTCACGGCGCCCGCCCGCGCTCGTCGACCTGCCGTCGTTCCCCGGCGACGACCTGGAGGAGGCGCGCTCCGGCGGCGACATCGCGATCCAGGCCTGCGCCCACGACCCCCAGGTGGCCGTGCACGCCGTACGCAACCTGGCCCGGATCGGGTTCGGCGCGGTGGCCGTGCGCTGGTCGCAGCTGGGCTTCGGCCGCACGTCGTCGACGTCACGCGACCAGGCCACCCCGCGCAACCTGTTCGGGTTCAAGGACGGCACGGCCAACCTCAAGGCCGAGGACGCGAAGCTGCTCCAGGAGCAGCTCTGGGCCGACGGCGCCGACGGTGCCCCCTGGATGGCCAACGGCTCCTACCTGGTGGCCCGCCGCATGCGGATGCACATCGAGACGTGGGACCGCACCTCGCTCGACGAGCAGCAGGTGATCTTCGGTCGCTTCAAGGGCTCCGGCGCCCCCACGACCAGCCCCGACCAGAGCACGGCCGAGTTCGACGAGTTCGAGTTCGACACGGTCACCGGGGCCTCCGAACCGGTGATCGCCGAGAACGCGCACACCCGGCTGGCGCACCCGGACTTCAACAACGGCGCCCGCCTGCTGCGGCGCGGCTACAACTTCGTCGACGGCTCGGACGGTCTGGGCCGCCTGGACGCCGGGTTGTTCTTCCTGGCCTACCAGCGTGACCCGCGTAAGCAGTTCATCCCGATCCAGCAGAACCTGGCCCGCTCCGACGCGATGAACGAGTACGTCAAGCACGTCGGCAGCGCGATCTACGCCGTTCCGCCCGGCGTCACGAAGGGCGGTTACTGGGGGGACACGCTGCTGCGGTGATCGGGCAGGCCGAGCGCGACGACCGCGCGCCGGGCCGCGAGCCGCTCGGCCTCCCGCCGCCGCCGCTCCGCCAGCACCGCGGTGAGGTACGCCCACGCGGGCGTGCCCGGCGGCGGGGGAGGGGTGGTGCTCTGGTAGATCTCGTCGGCCAGCCGCCGCCCGAGCGACACCCGGGCCTCGGCACGCATGCCCTGCGCCCGGGTCAGGAACTGCCGGAGCGTCATGGCCAGCGCGTCGTCGACGCCGGTCAGGTCGAGGTCGCGGGCCCAGCGCGCGAGCTCGGGCGGCATCACGATCGGCGTCCTGCTCAGGTCGGGTAGCCGCTCGACCAGCACGATCGTGCCCGCGGCCAGATCGCCCAGGCGTTTGGCCCTGGCCGTGAACAGAATGCAGGCGGAGCCGAAGATCCAGGTCAGCGGCGCCAGCAGCAGGCCGGGCCACTCCACCGCGACGCCGATCAACCCGCGGGTCAGCGCGTGCCGGAACCGGATCGGGCCGCCGTCGTCACGGACCACGCGCAGCCCGAGCGCGAACTTCCCCGGGCTGCGGCCACGGGTGAACGTCTCGAACGCGACCGGCCAGACGACGAACACGAACACCAGGGTCAGGATGCCCAGCGTGGCCTGCACCGCGACGTTCGCCCGGGCCGCGGCCTCGGCGAGCACGATGTTCAGCCCGATGAGCAGAACGATCTGGAGGAACGCGTCGATCGCGACCGCCGTCGCCCTCGTCGCGAGCCGGGCGACCGGCAGCTCGACCTCGACGGCCTCGCCGATGATGAGCCGCTGCCGCTCCGATGTCACCGGGTCACTTTCCCATACGCCCGCTACGAGATCGTGAAGCCCAGCTCCGCGGCCAGCACGTCGGCCAGTGCGATGGCCTGGTCGGACGAGATGAGCGCTCCGCGCAGCGTGGCGAGACCGCGGGCGCCTTCCAGGCGGGAGCCACGCAGGTCGCACTTGCGTGCCGCGTCCGCGCCGAACTCCGCGCCGGCCAGGTCGCAGTTGTCGAACACGAACCCGGAGAGGTCACCGCGCAGCGTCGTGCCGGCGAACGTGCAGTCGCGGAACACGATCGAGCCCTTGGCCCTGCGCACGTAGAGCCCACCGTTGTCCCAGCGGGACCCGGTGATCAGCACGTCCTCGGCGAACGTCGCGATCAGCCGCCAGCCGACCAGCCGGGAGTCGGCGATCTCCAGCCGCCGCGCCGACACCCCCTCCCAGCGGGCGCCGGCCAGGTCCGACCGCTCGATACGCACGTCGCTGACGTCGAGCGGCTCGAACTTGGTGCCGGTGAAGTCGGCCCCGTCGGCGTAGACGGTGGCGATCTCGCCGCGCCCGGCCACGCCGACGTACGAGCCGGTCAAGTGGTTGCGGTACAGGTCGATCTCGTCGTCGATCGGCTCGTCGACGGGTTCGAGGAGGTCGAGATCCAGCTGGGGCGGGCGGGGAGCGGTCCCGGTCGGAGGCACGGGGAAACCGTAGCTCCTCCAGAATGGCACCGTGGAAACGTCCGCCACCGGCCCCGGCAGCCGGAGCCGCCCCCGCCCGACCTGGCCGGAGCTGCCGGGACCGGTGCGGGAGGGGATCGAGCGCGCACTCGGTGCGGCGGTCGTCGAGGCCGTCAGCACTCCGCTCGGGCTCACCCCCGGCCTGGCGTCGCGGGTGCTCCTCGCGGACGGACGGCGGGCCTTCCTGAAAGCCGCCGGCGTGCACCGCGGCCCGTTCGAGGTCGAGAAACTCCGCCACGAGGCGCGGGTGCTGGACGCGCTCCGGCCGGACACCCCGGCGCCGCGCCTGCTCGGCCTCTACGACGACGGGCGCTGGGCCGCGCTGGCCTGCACCGACGTCGACGGCCGCCCGCCCGCCCTGCCCTGGACCGCCGACGACCTGGAGCGGGTGCTCGACGCGCTGGCCCGGTGCGCCGCGGCCACCACACCGGCGCCGCTCGGCGAACCACGGTTCGTGACCGACTGGGCCGCGGACCTGACCGGCTGGCGGTACCTCGCGAGCACCCCGGCCGCCGCGGAGGCCGCCCGGGCGGCGTTCCCCGACCACGACTTCGACCTGGAGCGGCTCGCCCGCCTGGAGGCCGGCTGGTCGGTGCGTGCCGACGGCGACACGCTGCTCCACGGCGATCTGCGTGCCGACAACATCCTGCTCACCGACGAGCGGGTGTGGTTCGTCGACTGGCCGTCCGCGTGCGTGGGCGCGCCCTGGCTCGATCTGGTGTTCCTGCTCCCGAGCGTCGCCGCCAGCGCGCCCGCGGTCGACGTCGGCACGATTCTTCACACCCACCCACTGACCAGGGACGTCGCTCCGGAGACGATCACCGCGACGGTGGCGGCGCTGGCCGGGTTCCTGGTGACGGTCGGGCTGGAACCGGCGCCGTGGTACGCCCCCGAGGTGCGTGCGTTCCAGCGCGCCGAGGCGGCCGCGGCGCTTCGGTGGCTGAACGGGATGATTTAGGGAGCCGGCCCCGGGGTTTCCTCCGAAGCACCGGTTACGCCCCGATAGGCACGGTATGACCATGGGATCGGTGCTCCGGCGCCCCGGCACGCTGCTGCTGGCCGTGCTCGTGGTCGACACGTACGCGTACGTCGTGTCCGACGCCGGCGACTCGCCGGTCGGCCTGCTGACCTACCTGCTGCAGGCGTTCCTGCTCTACCGGCTCTGGCGCGGCGCGAACGCCGTGCCGTGGCTGCTGCTGCTGGCCATCACCGCGTACGAGGCTTTCTGCGTGAAGCAGGTGATCGACGCCGGGGTGGCGGCCGACCACCGCGACTGGGTGGCCGCGCACGTAGCCGCGGTCGCGACGACGGTGATCGTCCTGATCAGCGCACCGGTGCGACGCGGGCTCGGTCCACTACGTGGAATCCGCGGGGTGGAGCGCGCGTGATCTCCGCCACGTCAATACCACGGCGTCGGTACGCCCGACCGCGGCGAGTCGCCGACAGTGCCGGGGCGTCCTGCGGTGATGACCACCCGGACGAACCCTGACGGCGAAAGGCTGACGCGGTCCGACCTGCTGACGGACCGCGCCGTGATACCGCCTGCTCGTCAAACTCTGTAACGTTCTTGTTGCTCGACCGCGAACACCACGTGTCAACCAGGTGGCTCGAGGGGTCGACGCAAGGGAGTGGCTCCATCCGCAGCCGGCTACCGCCGGTGGGCCCCCCGACCATCCGGCCGTGGCGTCGTTGGTGACGCCTGGCGCCCTGTGCCTGCCGCACGCATCTCCGTGTGCCGGGCCGGCCGGTGTGCCCACCGAACGATTCGTCGCGTTGGAGACTGTCATGACCGCCGGGCCTTCTGCCCAGCCTGCCCTGCTGCCTGTCCGGAGCCGTCGCGACCGCGGAGTCGCCGACCTGGCGATGGAGGCGGCCGACGTGCTGCGCAGCAACGACATCGGAACGATGGTGACCGCTGCGCCGGCGCTGTACCC
Source organism: Cryptosporangium japonicum (assembly GCF_039524755.1). Lineage (NCBI taxonomy): Bacteria > Bacillati > Actinomycetota > Actinomycetes > Cryptosporangiales > Cryptosporangiaceae > Cryptosporangium > Cryptosporangium japonicum. Next base: position 61,027 of record NZ_BAAAGX010000027.1, on the reverse strand, counting down.
GCACATGTGGAGCTGGGACGCCGCGTTCATCTCGATCGGCCTGGCGCACCTGGGCATCGAGCGCGCGGGGCAGGAGATCCGGACGCTCCTCGCCGCGCAGTGGACCGACGGCATGATCCCGCACATCGTCTACGGCGACCGCGGTGGTTACTTCCCGGGCCCCGGGCGCTGGGGTACCGCCGAGCTGTCCGCGTCCGCGCCGCAGGCCCCGCTGACGTCGGGCATCTGCCAGCCGCCCGTCCACTCGATCGCCGTCGGCCGCATCCTCGAGGTGGCCCGCCGCGGCTCCGACGAGGACCGCGCGGCCGGCGAGAAGCTGGTTCTCGACTCCTGGGACTCGCTCTACCGCTGGCACTCCTGGCTGGCGCGGTACCGCGACCCGGAGGGCACCGGTCTGGTCGCGGTCGTGCACGGCTGGGAGTCGGGCATGGACAACTCGCCCCGCTGGGACCAGCCGTACTCGGCCGTCGTGCCCGGCCCCGACCTGCCGCCGTACGTCCGGCTCGACCGCGAGCTGGTGCGTGACGGCGCGGAGCGGCCCACCGACCTCGAGTACGACCGCTACCTCTGGCTGATCGAGGAGATGCGCCGCGTCTCCTACGACCCGGTCAAGGTGTACGAGACGTGCAGCTTCCTGGTCGCCGACGTGCTGGTCAGCGCGATCTTCGCGGTGGCGTCCGACGTGCTCGCCGACCTCGGCGACGAGTTCGGGATGCCGGCGTCGCAGGTCGCCGACCTGCGGGGGTGGGCGGCCCGCTCGCGTGCCGCGGTGGCCGCGTCGTGCTCGCCGGAGACCGGGCTCGCCCGCGACTTCGACCGGCGCACCGGTCGCTGGATCGACGTCGAGACCCTCGCCGGGTTCGCGCCGCTGATCTGCGGCGGTCTCGACGCCGACGCCGAGCGCGCGCTGCTCGAGACCCTGCACGGGCCGCGCTGGGCCGGGCACCCGGATCTGGTCGCGAAGGTCCCGCCGACGGTGTCGCCGGACTCGGCCGGGTTCAAGTCGCGTGAGTACTGGCGCGGGCCGCAGTGGCCGGTGGTGTCGTGGCTGTTCGGGTGGGCGCACGCCCGCCACGGCCACGTGCTCGAGGCGCGGGCGCTGCGCACCGAGACGCTGAAGCTGGTCGGCGACGGCGCTTTCTCCGAGTACTACGAGCCCGTGACGGGCGAGGCACTCGGCAGCCGGCGACAGAGCTGGACGGCCGCGGTGATCCTGGACTGGCTCGACCAATAGCGCCATTCCCGGATGGGAATTGCATCCCGGTCGATCCGAAAACTCTCGCCGTCCGTATTTACGGGCATGGACGTCGACTCGCTCACCGTGGGCCGCGAAACGCCCAGCATCGATCAGTCAGCCCCGCCGACCGACACGTTCGCCCAGTACCTCCCGCCCGGCTGGATGACGCTCCGCGTCGCCCACGACCGGTGGCTGCTCTACGGCCCGCACCGCGACCGGGGCCCCTCCCGGGGCTCCGCGGTGCTGGTCGGCGAGCTCACCTGGCTGCACTCCGACGAGTGGCGGGTACTCCCCGTCGACGAGATCCTGCCCTGGGACCGGACCTTCCCGAACGTGCTGGCCGCCCTCGACCCGCTGATGACCTGGTGGAACCTCCGCCGCCGCTACCGCGAGGCCAGCTGACGCCTCATCGCAGCACCGGGGCCGGGCGCGGCGGCAGTCGCCAGGCTCCGCCGCGGTCCTCCCGGGCGAACCGGGCCGCCAACTCCGGGATACGCAGCGCGGTGGCCAGCCCGGCCACGCCGAGCAGGACCTCGATCCCGGCCTGTTTGGTCGGCAGGGCCAGGTTCAGGAGCCTGGGCTTCACGGTGCCCTGGATCTCGTCGACGAACGGCCGCAGTTCGGTCTCGTAGTTCGCCAGCGCCGTCGGCAGGTCGTCGGCGCCGCGGTTGAGCTGTCCGGCCAGGACGTAGGCGCCGACGAGACCACCGGAGATGCCCATGCCGCTGTACGGGGAGGCGCAGTGGGCGGCGTCGCCGGCGAGTACCACCCGGCCCCGGGACCAGCGGTCGAGCCGGACCTGCACGACCTCCTGGGAGTAGAAGAACGGGCTGTCCGGCATGCCGTCGATGAACCGCTGGGCCTGCCAGCCGGCGTCCCGGAAGCGCTCGGCCCAGAACGCCTGCTGCTCGGCGACGGGGCGGCGGTGGATCGCCGCGAAGTCGGGGGAGCTGTCGCGCTGGACGAAGTAGGCCTGGGTCTCGGTCGCGTTGTGGCTGCGGCGCATGATCTGCCGCCCCCGAGGGGCGAGGTAGGTGTCCCGGATGCGCCCATCGGAGGCGATGCGTGGCACGAACCAGTACGCCAGGTGGATCCCGAGGTGCCGGTACGGATCGTGGTCGTCCGTCACCACGGCGCGGCGGAGGCGTGACCCTTGTCCGTCGGCGCCGACGAGCAGGTCGAAGTCCTCGGCCGAGCCGTCGGAGAAACGCACGGTCACCGCGTGCTCGTCCTGGTCGAACCCTTCGACGCCAACGCCGAAGCGATGGTCGACGCCCTCGCCGTTCGCCTCGTGGAGCACCTGCACGAGGTCCCCGCGCATGATCTCGTACTCCGAGGTCAGCGTCTGCCGACCGGTGCCGGACGTGTTCGCCATGATCGTGCCCCGGCGCCGGCCGTTCCGGTCGACGAACGCCACCCCCGGTTCGTCGACGAGGCGCTCCTCGATCCGGTCCAGCAGGCCCATGGCCTGTGCCGCTTCGATGCCCTGACCTCGCAGGTCCACCTGGGCGCCGTAGGCACGCAGCTCGGGAAAACGTTCCGCGACGACGACGTCGTGGCCTCCCCTCGACAGCCAGAAAGCCACCGCTTCCCCGGTCACGCCGGCTCCGGCGATGAGCACACGCAGCTTCTTCATGGCGCCCTCCGTCTATCACTGATAGGTGCTTGAGAGAGTCACCTATCAGCGATAGGTTGTCAAGGTGGGAAAAGTGGACCGGCAGACCGTCGTCGCCGAAGCGCTCGAGCTGCTCGACGAGGTCGGGCTGGACGGCATGAGCACGCGCCTCTTGGCCCGGCGGCTGGGCATCCAGCAGCCGTCGCTCTACTTCCATTTCCGCAAGAAAGAGGACCTGTTGGCGGCGATGGCCGAAGCGGCGATGGCGCCGCACGCGACCGCCCGGCTCCCGCGGCCCTCCGACGACTGGCGGGAGTGGTTCCTGGACAACATGCGCAGCTTCCGCCGGACGCTGCTTCTGCGTCGCGACGGCGCCCGCCTGCACGCCGGAGGGCTACCCGGACCCGGCGACCGCGGCCGGATCGCCCAGAAGATGGCGTTCCTCATGAACGCCGGCGTGCCGGAGCGCGACGCTCGGATGGCGATGCTCGCCGCCGGCCGCTTCACGGTCGGCTGCGTCCTCGAGGAACAGGCCGACGTCACCGGCGAGCAGGACGCCGACGTGCCACTCGTCGACCACGAGTCCGCCTTCGAGGCGGGCCTGAGCCTTCTCCTCGACGGCCTCGTCGCCCGGATGACGACGGTGACCGGTGACCGCCTACACCCTTAGTCCCACCAGAAGTACCAGCTCGGGCTGCGTACCTGGCCGGCGGCCAGTGCGGCCAGGGAGCCGACGCCCTGGTCCACCGCGTCGGGGCAGTAGGCGTACTGCTCGACCGCGGTGGTCGCGGCCTCGCGGGGGTCCATGGGGGGCGTCGGGACCAATAGCTCGAGCATGTCGAACGAGAGCGTGACGAGCTGCGCGCCGTGCAGGTCGTGCCAGCGCTTGAGGATCGCGACGTGGTCCGCGCCGTCGAGGTCGCAGTTCACCGCGCCCTGCCAGGACAGGAGGCCCGGCACCTCGTAACCGGCGCGGGCCGGGATGAGGCCGACGAGCGTCTCCTGCTTGTCCCAGACGAACTCGGGTTCGGGGCTGGGCTGGGCGTCCAGATCGGGGTTCAGGAAGACGTCCTCGATCGACATCGTGTTCTGCGACTCGGCCAGCTCGGCGAGCCGCCGGGCGGCGTCCATCGCCAAGCCCCGTTCGACGGCGGTGGGGTCGCAGTCGTTCTCGGCCATGTACGCCAGGTCGGCGGTCTCGTCGCCGGGGCCGACCAGGAACGGGTAGAGGCCGGTGCGCTCGTGCAGCCGACGTAACCGCAGCCAGTGGTCGAAGCCTTCGCCGGCTTCGACCGGGTACGCCCAGACCGGTACGCCGGTGCCCGTGCGGAAGAGGAGGTCGAGTCCGGGCAGCGCGACGCCGAGCCGGACGAACACGTCCTGCGGGTTGCCCCCTCGATCGGAGAACGAACTGACAGCGGCCACGCCGCAATCTTCTCAGGCCGAGCGACATGTCGACAGGGAACCCTGACCCAGGTGTGGACCAACCTTCGTTCGGCAACACTGCTCCCCATGAGTCACCTCCAGCTTTCTCGATTCGGTAGACCCGAACGGTGACGGCGCTAGCACTCGTCGCAGTCCTGGTCTTCCTGGTCGCGAACGCCGTGTTCGTCGCCGCCGAGTTCTCCCTCACCAGCCTCGACCGTCCCCGCGTGCAGCGGCTCGCCGACGGCGGGAGCGAGCGCGACAAGCGGGTCCTCGCCGCGCTCCGGACGCTGTCGTTCCAGCTCTCCGGGTCGCAGCTGGGCATCACGGTGTCGTCACTGATCCTCGGTTACCTGGCCGAGCCCGCGATCGGCACGCTCATCGACCCCGCGCTGGAGGCCGCCGGTGTGCCCGAGAGCATCGCGGGCAGCGCGTCCTACGTGGTCGCGTTGATCCTGGCGACCGCGGTGCAGACGGTGTTCGGCGAACTCGTGCCGAAGAACGCCGCGGTCTCCGAGCCGCTGCGCACCGCGCACCTGGTCGCGCCGATCCAGCGGGCGTTCAGCTCGGCCTGCAAACCGCTGATCCTGGTGCTGAACGGCTCGGCCAACTGGGTGATCCGCCGCCTGGGCATCGAACCGCAGGACGAGCTGGGCGCCGGTCGTTCCCGGGCCGAGCTGAGCGGCCTCATCCGCACGTCGGCCGAGCAGGGCGCGCTGGCGCAGGGCACGGCCCGGCTGGTCCGCCGTTCGCTGGCGTTCGACGACCGCACCGTGGCCGACGTGCTCACGCCACGCACCCGGGTGAAGGCCCTGTCCGCGCACAGCACGGTCGCCGACCTGGCCCGCGAATCACGCAAGACCGGCTTCTCCCGGTTCCCGGTCTTCGAGCACCAGCTCGACAACCTGCTCGGCGTCGTCCACGTGAAGGCGGTTTTCCGTTTTCCGGACGAGGAACGGGCGCACACGTCGATCCGGGAGGTGATCGAGCCGTTCGGCGTGCTGCCGGAGACGCTCGAGCTGGACGAGGCGCTCGGCCAGCTGCGGCGCGAGCCGCTGCAGGCGGCCGCGGTGATCGACGAGTACGGCGGCCTGGCCGGCGTGGTGACGCTCGAGGACCTGATCGAGGAGCTCGTCGGTGAGGTGCGCGACGAACACGACCGGCCGCCGGAGCCCGACATCGTGAAGCTCGGCGCCGACCACTGGCGGGTCTCCGGGCTGCTCCGCGACGACGCGGCGGCCGCGCGGATCTGCTTCAACGTCCCCTCCGGACCCTACGAGACGCTGGCCGGGCTGTTCCTCGACCGCGCGGGCAAGGTGCCCGCCGTCGGCGACACGGTGACGGTGGAGGACGCGATCGACCCGGCCGAGTGGGAACTGATCGTCGACGAGATGGACGCCCACCGGATCGCCGCGATCCGCCTGCGCCGGACCGAGACCGAACCCCGAGAGGACGACTGACGTGGACGTTGCTCTCGTCTTCCTGACGTTCGCCCTGCTGCTGGGCAACGCGTTCTTCGTCGGGGCCGAGTTCGCGCTCGTGACCACCCGTCGCGACCAGCTCGAACCACGGGCCGCGCGCGGCTCCCGTGCGGCGAAGACCGCGCTCTACGGCGTGGAACACCTCTCGTTGATGCTGGCCGGTGCGCAGCTGGGCATCTCGCTGTGTTCGCTCGGGCTCGGCGCGGCCGGCGAACCGGCGATCGCGCACCTGATCGAGGCGCCGCTGGAGCTCGCGCACGTGCCCGAGGGCATGCTGCACCCGATCGCGTTCGTGCTCGCGCTGTCGATCGTGTCGTACCTGCACCTGGTGCTGGGCGAGCTGGTGCCGAAGAACATCTCGCTGGCCGGCCCGGTGCGTGCGGCCCTGCTGCTCGGGCCGCCGATGGTGACCTGGTGCCGGATCACCCGCCCGATCGTCGTCAGCCTGAACGCGACCGCGAACGGTGTCCTCCGGTTGTTCGGGATCACGCCCCGCGACGAGCTGGACACCGTCTACAACACCGAGGACCTGACCGAGCTGGTCGCCGAGTCGCGCGCCGAGGGATACCTGGACGCCGACGCCGAGGCGCGGTTGACCCGGGCGCTCTCCATCGAGGCCCGCACCGCGGGTGACGTGGCGCTGGCGGACGACCGGGTACGCGTGGTCCCGGACGGCGCGACGGTCCGTGACGTCGAACAGCTGGTGGCCTCGTCGGGCTACTCGCGCTTCCCGCTGGAGGGGTTCGCCGGCTACATCCACGCCAAGGACCTGCTGGAGGCCCGGCCGGACGAGCTCGACGCGCCGCTCCCCGACCGCCTGATCCGAACGATGCCCGAGGTCGACGCCGACGCGCCCCTCGCCGACGCGGTGGAGGCGCTGCGACGCGACGGAGCGCACCTCGGCCTGGTGGTCGGAGTGGGGGTCGTCGCGCTGGAGGATCTGCTCGAGGAACTGGTGGGCCAGCTGAACGAAACGCCGCCGATCGCCGATGCTGGTTTGACGCAAGCATCCAGTGGCGACTGATAGGCCAGGCGTTCAACAGCCACTAATCAGGAGGCCCCCATGACCACCGCCTCGGTGAGCGGAGCTAGTAACACCGCACGCCGCGCCGCCCGCAACGACTGGATCACCAGGATCGGTCGTGTCGGGCTGGTCGCGTACGGGGTGGTGAACCTGCTGATCGCGTTCCTGGCGATCCAGGTCGCGACCGGCGACAGCGGCGAGGAGGCCAACAAGAACGGCGCTCTCTCGCAGGTCGCGGAGAAGCCGTTCGGTCAGGCGGTGCTGTGGATCGTCACGGTCGGCCTGGTCGCGCTGACGATCTGGCAGATCGCCGAGGCGGTCTGGGGCCACGCGAACGCCGGTGACAAGCGGCTCAAGAAGCGCCTCACCAGCGCGCTCGAAGCCGCGATCTTCGGCTTCCTGGCCTTCACCGCGGCGAAGTTCGCGATGGGCAACCCGCAGCACGGCAGCAAGACCCAGTCGTTCACCGGCAAGCTGCTCGAAGCCCCGTTCGGGCGCGGGCTGGTCATCATCGTCGGGCTGGCGATCGTCGTCGGCTCCGCGTTCGTGGTGTGGCACGGCTGGAAGAAGAAGTTCCGCGAGGACCTGGACCTCTCGCACGCCGACGCCCGGGCCCGCAAGGCCGCCGAGCGCACCGGCCAGATCGGGTACATGGCCGTGGGCGTCGCCTACGCGGTGGTCGGTGGCCTGGTGATGGCCGCGGCGATCAGCTTCGACAAGGAGAAGGCGTCCGGTCTGGACGGTGCGATGAAGACGATCGCCGACCAGCCGTTCGGCGGCATCCTGCTCTGGCTCGTCGCGCTCGGGTTCGTCTGCTACGGCGTCTACTGCTTCTTCGACGCGCGGTACCGCAAGTCCTAACCCGTGGCGGGTGACGCATAGACCACCACGTTGGCCTCGTACGACTGGGTCTTCCGGTCGTACGGGCTGGTGCAGGTGACGAGAACGAGGCGTTCCGGAACTCCCTGGGCGAACACGTCGCCGGGGAGTTTCGCCTTTTGGTAGACCCGCCGGGCGGCCACGCGGTACGCGCGCCGCCCGGCGGTGCTGTCCACCCAGATCAGGTCGCCGACCGAGAGCTTCCCGATGTCGTAGAGGGCTCCGCGGCCCAGGTCGCGGTCGTCGACGTGACCGGCGAGGATCACCGACCCGAACGTCGAGCCCGGGCCGGCACCGGCCGACCACCAGCCGACGCGGCGCGGATCGTCGGGCAGCGTGAGGCCGCCGACCGTGTTGACGATCTCCGAGTCCACGACCGCGTCGACGTCGAGCACCGGGATCTTCAGGCGGCGGGGCCGGGCGACCGCGGGGTCGGGCGGCACCGTGAGCGTCTCCCGGGGAGCCGCCGTGGTCTTGCTCGCCGCCGGAGATCGCGGCGCGGCCTGCGCCGACTGACCCGGCACGACGCCCACCTCGCTCGGCAGATCCGGCGGCGGGGGCGGCAGCAGCGCGTAGATCGCCGCCGCGGCGAGGCAGACGACGCCGGTCGCCAGACCGGCATACGCCGGCCAGCGGCTGGATCGGTCGGGGGCGGGAAGGGAGAACTTCCGACGGGCCGGTAACAGGAACCGCCGGGGCTCGCTCATGCCTAGGGCTGTCCACTCTGGCGAAGGATGCTCCGACGGCGCCACGACCAGGCGGATCCGAGCAGGAAGGCGACGCCGACCGCAGCGAGCGTACCGGCGATGACCGGGCGGTTCCCCGCCGAGATGCCCCGTCCGGCGTCGACCTGTCCCGGCGCGGCACCCACCGCGGGCGCGGTGTCGTCGAGCGCTTCCGCGTGCTTGGCCACCACCGGTGACGTCTGCCGGGCCAGCGTCTTCACTTCCTCGTTCTGGCCGCCGGTGAGTTCGGCCTCCACCTGGCGACGCAGCGACGCCTGGGCCTGCCGCTGCGTGGACACCCAGAGGCCGTCGAACGCGGGGCCGGTGGTCCGCTCGTAGCGGTTGAGCATCGCCTGCTGCGTGGCGTCGGGGCGGGCTGGCAGGTCGACGCCGAGCTTCTTCGCCACCGGGCGCAGCTGGTTGTCGAGCCGGGAGTGGTCGGTGAGCCACTGGTTGGCCAGCTCGCGCGTCTCCGCGTCACCCTTGCGCAGGCCGATGCGTGCCGCGGCCACGGCGGCGAGGTGGGCCTGGTGCGCGCCGCGGAGGAAGGACTGGTCCTGCGCGTTGACCCCGGCGACCGGGGCGGCGAGCGCGCTACCGGGTAACACGAGCACGATCAACACCGCGGAGAGCAACGTCGCTAAGCCGATCCTTCGCTGCATGGCACCGTCCTTCCGGCCCGCCGTTGCTCACCGAGAAGGTACCCGATACCTCCCAGTGACCATACCGCTGCGTTGGGTTCAACACGCTGTGAGTTACCCGCACTCTCCGGTCCATACGCGTCTGTCTGGTCCCCGGCGCCTACGATCACTCGCGTGGCCGTGACCGAAACGCCGTCCCCGCCGAGCGCCGAGAAGCGGGCTCGGCCTTCCCTGCGTCACCGGCTGGGCAGCGGCCTGCCGACCGACCAGGCGGCCTCGTGGCTGTGGACCGGGGGAGTCGCGCTCCTCGCGCTGATCCTGCGGCTGGTCGGGCTGGACAAGCCGGGCGAGAAGATCTTCGACGAGGTCTACTACGCCAAGGAGGCCCACGACCTGCTGCTGTTCGGCGTCGAGCGGGACAAGGAAGGCACCGGCGCCGGTTACGTCGTCCACCCGCCGCTGGGCAAGTGGCTGATCGCCGGGGGCGAGCAGCTCTTCGGCTACAACGCGCTCGGCTGGCGGATCTCGGCCGCGTTCGTCGGGGCGCTCTCGGTGCTCCTGCTGGCACGTATCGCGCGTCGGATGTTCGGCTCGACGCTGCTCGGCTGCGTCGCCGGCCTGCTGCTCGCGCTCGACGGCCTGCACTTCGTGATGAGCCGGGTCGCGCTGCTCGACATCTACCTGATGTTCTTCCTGCTGCTGGCGTTCGGTTTCGCGCTGCGCGACCGGGACTCCACCCGGTCGTGGCTGTTGCGCCGGGCCGAGGCCGGGCACGACCTGTCCGGCGGTTCCGGGTTCCGGGTCCCGTGGTGGCGGCTCGCGACGGCGGTGGCCGCCGGGTGCGCGCTCGGCGTCAAGTGGAGCGCGACCTGGTACATCGTCGCGCTGGTCGCGATCACGCTCTGGTGGTGCGTGCAGGCGCGGCAGAGCGCCGGTGTGCTGCGCCCGGTGCGCGACACGCTCGTGCGCGAGGCCGGCTGGGTCGTCGTGTTCGGCGTCGTCGTGCTCGCGGTGTACCTCTCGACGTGGACCGGCTGGTTCCTGTCCGACAACGGCTGGAACCGCAACGGCGACCCGTGGCCCGGCCCGTCGTGGCTCCCGGCGTCGATCGGGAACCTGTGGGAGTACCACGTCCACGCGTACGAGTTCCACACCGGCCTGCACGCCAAGCACGACTACCAGTCGACGCCGTGGAGCTGGCTGCTCCTCGGCCGGCCGGTGGCCTACTACTACTCCAGCGACCCCGGCTGCGGCAGCGACAACTGCTCAGCCGAGGTGCTGGCCCTGGGTACCCCGCTGCTCTGGTGGTCGTTCATCCCGGCGCTGGTGATGACCGGCTGGCGGTGGCTGGCCGGGCGCGACTGGCGCGCCGGCGCGATCCTCCTGATGAGCCTCGGCGCCGGCATCGTGCCGTGGACGTTCTACCCCACCCGCACGATGTTCTACTTCTACACGCTGCCTGCGCTGCCGTTCCTCATCCTGGCCGTGACGCTCGCGCTGGGGATGGTGCTCGGCCCTGGACGCTCCGCCGCGCCCGGATTGGTGGCGAACATCGACGACCGCGACCGGCGGTTGATCGGCGCGGTGGCCGTGGGCACCTACCTGGTGGTGATCGCGGCGACGTTCGCGTACTTCTACCCGATCTACACCGGCGAGCAGATGACGTACGACTCCTGGCATTCGCGGATGTGGTTCGACTCCTGGATCTGAACCCCGCGGGTGACCCTCCAGCGCCCGCAGGCGCAGCGTTGGTAGTGGACACGGCCTTCGCTGGTGGGGTGGCTCGAGATCGTCTTCCAGAAGTGCTTCATGGCTCAAGCGTGCTGTAATGGTCTTGTGCACATCAACCCTTACGGCGAAGATCCGGTGCGGCTGGCGATCTCGTTGGCGGCCGACTTCCCGGCGAGCGCGGCCGAACTGGTGGCGCGCTGCCGCGCGGCCGGCGTCGAAATCCCTCCCGGCGACGTCGACCTGGCGGACGTGCGTGCGTTCCTGACCGACTGGCTCGGTGTCGTGGACGCACCCGACGACGAGACCCGGGCCGCGCGGCTGAACGTGCTGCTCGCGGAGGCGTCGGCGTATCCGCGGCTGACCAACCACGCGTCGGACGGGTGGCACGTGCACTACCGGGCCGCCGACCTGCCGCTGGCCGGGGTGCTGCGTGCGTTGATCGGTGTCGGCACGGCACTGCACCTGACCGGGCGGGGAATGCACCGCCTGGGGCGGTGCGCGGTGGTCGACTGCGCACGCCCGTTCGCCGACGTGAGCCGCACCGGCCGCCAGCGCTACTGCTCACCGGCCTGCGCGAACCGGGACGCGGTACGCCGCCACCGCGACCGCGTCGCGAGCTAGGCCCTGTCCTGCGAGCACGGACTCGCAGGACAGGGCCTAACTCGGGAGCCAGTGGGGGTCCCGGCCCAGCGCTCGGAGGAGCTGGTCGAGAGCCGGGGTGCCCGGCACCTGGGGAAGGCCCGGCGCGAACGGGCGGCCCGGTTCGGTGCGGCGCTCGTCGTCGGGGAGTGACAGCACGATCGGGAGCAGGGCGTCGACCAGGTCATTCTCCGGGGTGAACGGCTGCCCCACCGCGGCCGCCACGTCCCACCCGTGCACCAGGTAGTCCACCGCGTGGGCGGTGATCGCGAACCCGGCCGGCGTGGGCTGCGCCCCGAAGTCCGGGATCGCGAGCGGCTGGTGCGGATCCTCGATCGTCGCGAACGCCGCGACGAGATCGTCGGCCGCTTTCCGGTACTGCGCCGCCGGGTCGTCGTCGAGGGCGGGCAGTTCCCAGTCGCTGCCGCCGTGCGCGGCCGCGGCGAACCCGCGGTGCTGGGCGATCAGGTGCCGGAGCAGGTCGGCCACGGTCCAGCCGGTGCACGGCGTCGGACGCCCGAGGTCGTCCGGCGTGACGGTGTCGACGACGTGTGCGCTGAGGGTGACCGCGCGGGCGTCGAGGTCGCGGAGGTCTGACAATTCAATAAGCATGTGCTTACGATGTGCAGGTGCTTATGATTTGTCAAGCGGTATCTTCACCGCATGGAGGCACGGCCGGACCTGGCGGCGATGATGGGGCCGATCGGCCGGACGCTCGTCGCGATGGAGCTGCCGATCCTGCGCGCGCACGGCGTCTCGATGTGGGGGTACGCCGTGCTCTCGAACCTCGACGACCAGCCGGTGCACACCCAGACGGCACTGGCCGAGGCGATCGGCGCGGACAAGACGCGGCTGATCGCCGTGCTGGACGACCTGCAGTCGGCCGGGTTGATCGAACGCCGCCCGGCGCCCGGTGACCGGCGGGCCCGTGTCCTGTCGATCACCCCGGAGGGGCGCCGGCTACGGGACGCCGTTCAGTCGGAGATCCGCGACGAGGAGGAGCGGATCCTCGACGTGTTGCCGCCCGATCAGCGGGCGGTGTTCGTCGACGCGTTGCGCACGCTCAGCGCGGCTGCGAAGCGCCCTTAGCGGCGTTGACCATGTCTTCGGGAAGCAGCAGGAACAGGCGCGGCGCGATCTTCTCCATCGCCCCGCCGCACCCCACCACCAGGCCGGTGGCGAAGTCGACCAGCGGCATCGCGTCGGACTCGTCGAACTCGCTCAGGTCCATCACAACCGGGGTGCCGCAGCGGAACCAGTCGCCGACGTAGAAAACCTCGTTGTAGTTCTGCGGACGCAGCGTCTTGACCACCGCATCAGTCTCCTCTGGACGCTGCCGGAGTCAATCCGCCGCGCCTGCGCGCCGCGGTGATCTCGTCGCCGTGCGCGACCGCCCACTGGGCCACCGCGCCGATCGGCCCGAGAAACGAGACGCCGAGCGGCGTCAACCGGTACTCGACGGTCGGCGGCACGGTCGGGAAGACCTCGCGCGCGACCAGGCCGTCGGTCTCCAGCACACGCAGAGTGCGGGTGAGCATGCGCCGGCTGATGCCCTCGATCGCGCGGTGCAGCTCGTTGTAGTGGTACGGGCGCTGCCCCAGCAGGGTGAGCACCAGCAGCGTCCACTTGTCGCTCAACCGCCGCAGCACGTCGGTGACCGGGCACGCCTCGTACTCCGCGGCGGGGACCGGGGTGGAGAGGGGCATGCGTCCAGGATCCCTTGCGCGTCCACGGTTAGGTGTGCGCATGCGCCGCGTCGTTATCGGAACCCTGGTCGTCGTCGGTGCCGTGCTGATGACCGCCGCCCTCCAAGGCGCGGCGGCCGTGCTGATCGGCCCGGCGTGGGTCGTCAATCCCGGGCACTACGCGGCGCTCAACCGGGTGTTCGAGCACCCGGTGCTGCTCGCGGCCGGCGGTGTCGTCGCGCTGCTGGTCGCGTTGGCGGTGGCGTCGCGGCAGCGGTTCCTCCAGTTCGGAGCGGTGGGCATCGCGGTGCTGCTGACCGGTTTCGCGGTCGTGCTGGGCACGCCGGTGCGCTCCGGGCCCGGGCTGCCGACCGGCGGCCGTCGGATCGCCGAGTACGGCTCTCCGGACGGGCGCTTCACGGCCGAGGTGACCCGCTGGAACAAGCTCCAGGGCCCGGCGCACCTGATCGTCGTGCGGTCCCGCGAAGGACTGCGGAGCCGCGAGTACCTGGTGGGGTGCCAGGACGGCAACGGTGGCGGGTGGTTGAAGCTCCTGGAGTGGATCGATACGTCGACGATCCGGCTCCACCGCTCCGACGGGGAGAAGTTCGACGTCCGCCTGGACGCGACGACCGCCGAACCCGACCGGGTGCTTTACCACGGCGACGTCGACGCCTGCTACCAACTGTGAAAACAATGCAACGTTCCGGCGTGCTGACGGTGTAGTACCAGTGTGAGCCGGTCTGGATTCCCCGCGGGCAACGCCGAGTTCGAGGCGTTCGTCCGTGCTTCCGGCGCGGACCTGTTGCGGTTCGGGCACGTCCTGACGCTGGAGCGGCACGCCGCCGAGGACCTCGCGCAGGAGACCCTGATCCGCGTCGGCCTGGCCTGGCCGCGGATCCGGCGCGACGGCAACCCGCTGGGCTACGCGCACCGCACGATGGTCAACGTCTTTCTCAACCGGCGTCGGCGTGCCGTGGACCTGCCCGTCGAACGCCTCCCCGACGCCGGGCGCGAGGACCCGTCGCTGGCGGCGGTCGACTCCGCGGCGGCGACCAGGCAGGTGCTCGCCGGGCTGCCGCCGAAACAACGCGCGGCGATCGCGCTCCGGTACTTCGCGGACCTGCCCGACGAGGAGATCGGCCGGCTGCTCGGGTGCACACCGCAGACCGTGCGCTCACAGGTGTCCCGTGGTCTGGCCGCGCTGCGCCGACGGCTGGCGGCAGAGAGGTGAAGCCCGTGCCCGACGATCCGGAGTCGCTGCTCGCGGCGGACTGGGAGCTGCCGTTGACCGAGGAGTTCGTCGCGGGGGTGCGGCGCGGTGTGCGGCGTCGGCGGCTGGTGCGCCGGGCCGCGGCCGCGGGAAGCGCCGCGGTGGTCGCTCTCGTCGCGGCGCTCGTGCTGACCGGCAGCGACACCACCACGGCGGTCGTGCCACCGGCGACGGCTCCGGTGGGCTCCCCGCTCGGCGGCTTCGAGGTCGGCTACGTCCCGAGCGGCGTCCGGGCGGAGACGCGTGACGGGTCGTTCAGCTGTGCGGTCACGGCCGGGATGCGCGAGTGCCGTCAGCCCGGGCCCGGCGTGCCGGCCGCGACCCTGCTCCAGCGCCGGTACGACCGGGACTCCGGCGCCGCCTGGATGTGGATCACCGTGCTGCGACCGCTGCCGGTGCCCGGCGGCGACTCGGCGACGATGGCTCGGCAACTGGTCGATTGGCTGACGATCGGCACCAGCTCGGTCTCGACGTTCGACGCGCCGGCCGGTCGGGCCCGGCTGGTCGCTGCCCGCGGCTCCGAGGTGACCGTGTACTCGATCGTGCTCACGACCGCGGACGGGATCGTCGTCTCGATCACCGGCAACGGGGCGCTCCCGGCCGCCGAACTGACGGCCGTCGCCCGCGGGATCAGGCGCTGAGCAGGAAGGCCGCGATCGGAATTCAGCCTTCCAGGTGCTCGATCAGACGGCGGAGGACATGGCTGCGCCAGCCACCGTCCATGATCGTGCGTGCGAGCTGCTGGTGTGCGTCGTCCGGGTCGAAACCGCGGTGCTCGACGAAGAGCCGGGTGCCGGTGCCGTCGGGGCGCAGGGTCCAGGTCACGACCGAGTCGAGTCCGCCCGGGTCGTTCGCGTCGGCCCAGGAGTAGCTCAGCCGCTCTCCGGGCTGCAGCTCGAGCACCTCGCACGCGATGACCCCGCTGAATTTCGTCGCCTCGATCGGGGCCGCACGCAGCTGGAAGCGGTGGCCGACGACCGGCTTGAAGTCGTTGGGCATGAACCAGTCGTTCAGCGCGTCGGGATCGGTGAGCGCGTGCCAGACCGTGGCGGGCGGGTGGGGCAGGAACTCGTCGACGTGGATGGTGTCGTTCATGGGTTGTGCTCCTCCAGGTAGGTGCGCAGGCCGGTGAGCTTCGACCGCCAGAACCGCTCGTACGGCGCCAGCCAGCTCTGCAGCTCACGCAGCGGATCCGGGGTCACCGCGTAGTACCGGTGGCGGCCCTGCCGGGTCTCGGTGACCAGCTCGGCGTCGAGCAGGACCTTGAGGTGCTCGGACACGCTGGGCCGGGCCATGTCGAAGTGCTCGGCGATCTCCTGGACCGGGCGCGGGCCGTCGAGGAGCAGGTCGAGCACGTCCCGGCGGGTGGGGTTCGCCAGCGCGGCGAACACCCGGTCCGCCGGCGACATCTTCACGCGGTGCGGCATGCCCCGACTTTAGGTAGGAAAAAACCTACCTGTCAACGGTCCTGGTATCGCCAGTAGCAGGACGTCGACGCCGTCGGGGGCGAAGATGTGCTCATGGACGACCTCGGCTCCGCGCTCCGGGCCTGGCGGGACCGGCTCGACCCCGCCGCGGCCGGGCTTCCGCACGGCGGGCCGCGCCGCACTCCCGGGCTACGACGCGAGGAGCTGGCGGTGCTGGCCGGCATCTCGATCGAGTACGTGGTCCGGCTCGAGCAGGGCCGGGCCGTGGCGCCGTCGGCCCAGGTCTGCCTGGCGCTGGCCC
Source organism: Cryptosporangium japonicum (assembly GCF_039524755.1). Lineage (NCBI taxonomy): Bacteria > Bacillati > Actinomycetota > Actinomycetes > Cryptosporangiales > Cryptosporangiaceae > Cryptosporangium > Cryptosporangium japonicum. The sequence continues at coordinate 44,944 of NZ_BAAAGX010000027.1, read as the reverse complement.
GCGCACTCCAACTCTCCGACGAGGAGCAGTCCCACCTGATGCGTCTCGCGGGCCACGCCGCGGACCCGAGCCGGGTGCCGCGTCTGATCCCCGGGAGCGTGCGTCGGATCATCGAGCAACTCTCCGGCCACCCGCTGGCGGTCTACGACGCCACCTGGCGGCTACTGCACTGGAATCCGCTGTTCGGGGCGGTGTTCGGTGATCCCACGGCGGACGCGGCCGGCGGCCGGAGCGTGCTGCTCCGCCAGTTCGAGCAGAACCTGTCCCGGGTGCGGTTCACCGCCGAGGAGCGGCACGCGTTCGAGGAGTCCATGGTGGCGGACCTGCGCGCCACCACCAGCCGGTACCCCGACGATCCCGACCTCGCCGCGCTGATCACGCGGCTGCAGCGCGTTCCCCGCTTCCGCGAGATGTGGGCGCGACGATCGGTGGCCGAACACCAGAGCTCGCACAAGATCGTCGATCACCCCGTGGTCGGGGCCGTCGACCTGGACTCCGACCTCCTCACCACCCAGGGGTCGAACCTGCGTGTCGTGGTGTACACGCCCCGGCCGGGTTCGGACGCCCGCAGCAAACTGGACTTCCTCGCCACGGTCGGCGCCGACTTCGCCGAGCGGTGAGGCGTCAGGAGAAGTGCGGGCGGAGGTCGGCGGCCAGCATCCGGTCGAGGACCCGGTCGGGCAGGACCCGGGACAGCCGGCTCATCAGGGCGGCGTCGCGGCCGATCGTGTAGCGGGTGCGCGGCCGGCGTTCGGTGGCGGCTTTGGCGACGATCTTCGCGGCGTCCTCGGCCGACTTGCCGGCTTTGGTGAACGCGGCCGAGTGGGACACGATGGCCCGCACCAGGGGACCGTAGCGTTCGTGCTGCTCGGGGGTCATGTCCGCGGCCAACCGGTTCGCGACGGCCGTGCCACGGTTGTTCATCTCCGTCCGGACGCCGCCGGGCTCGACGACCACGACCTGGACTCCGTGCGGTGCCAGCTCCCGGCGCAGTGCGTCGCTCACCGCCTCCAGGGCGAACTTCGTTCCGGCGTAGGCGCCGTACGTGGGCAGCGCGAGCTTGCCGCCGATCGAGCTGATGTTGACGACCCGGCCGTGGCTGCGCAGGAGGGCGGGCAGCAGCGCCTGGGTGACGGCGATGTGCCCGAACAGGTTGACCTCGAACTGGTGGCGCCATTCGTCCAGCGGCAGTGCTTCGACCGGAGCGTTCACCGCGATGCCGGCGTTGTTGATCAGTGCCTTGACCGAGGCGTTCCCGACTCGGACGGCGAGCGCGTCGACCTGCGCCGGATCGGTGATGTCGACGATCACCGGCTCGACGTTCCGGCCTTCGACGTTCTGCGCGTCCTGTTCGCGCCGGACCCCGGCGAGCACGCGGTAGCCGCGGCCGGCCAGTTCGCGCACGGTGGCGGCGCCGATTCCAGTAGATGCTCCGGTTACGACCACAATTTCAGATGACGTTGTCACCTGAACGACGGTAGGTGGTTTGGGTTGACGTTGTCAACAGTAAACTCGACGTCATGGTCAGCCGTGAGGAGTCCGCCGCTTCCACCCGCCGGGCGTTGCTCGACGCCGCCGCGGCGCTGCTCGGTGCCGGCGGTGTCGAGGCGGTCACGTTGCGTGAGGTCGGCGCGCGGGCCGGCGTGAGCCGCGGCGCGCCGTACCGGCACTTCGCCGACAAGGAGAGCCTGCTCACGGCGGTCGCGTCCGAGGCGTGGGAGCGGGTGGGTGCCGACGTCTCCGCGTTGCGGTCGTCGTCGGAGCTCTCGGCGCCGGAGAAGTTGCGTGCCGCGCTGAGCGGGCTGATCGCGGTCGGCCGGGAGCAGCCGCACCTCTACCGGCTGATGTTCACCCAGCCCAGCGGGGATCCGACCGCGGTGGTGCGGGCGGCCGGGCGCAGCCAGGACGAGTTCCTCGCGATCGTCGCCGAACTGGTCGGGGAGAAGGACGCCCGCCGCTACGGGGCGCTGCTGATGACCAGTGCGCACGGCGTCACCAGCATGGAGGTCAGCGGTCACCTGACCACGGAGAAGTGGGGCACGTCCGCCGAGGAGCTCGTCGAGATGCTCGTCGGACTGGTGGCCGCGGAGGGCTAGGGGTCCTGCGCCCGGCGGATCGCGGCCTGGTCGCGGTCGGCGGACGCCTGGTCGCGGTCCCGGACGGCTGCCGCCCGGTCGCGCGCCGCCGCCTCGCGGTCGTCGGCCGCCGCGCTCCGATCGCGCGTTGCCTGACGTCGGGCCAGGCGTTGTTCGTGTAATTCCTGACGGATCGCGGCGCGGTCCCGCGCGTCCTGATCCCGATCCGGGGCGCCCCGGTCCCGTTCGGCCGCGGCGGACAGCAGTTCCTCGAGGTGGTGCGCCGCCTCTATCCGGATCCGCTCGCGGGCCACGGTGGCCGCGTCACGCTCCGCCGCGGCCACGTCCCGGGCGGAGGCGCGTGCGTCGCGCTGGTCGGCGGCTCGGTCGCGGGCACCCATCGTAGTCGTATCAGGTGGTGTGCGGCGTCCCGGTTCCCGCTTGACCGATTGCGTCAGTGATGGCTAACGTTAGTCATCGCTAACCTATCGATCGACCAAATCCTGAAGGCGCTGGCCGAGCCGCGCCGGCGCGAGATCCTGCAGCTCGTCGCACGGGACGAGCTGGCGGCCGGTGAGATCGCCGCCGCGTTCGACGTCACCCGCACGGCGGTGAGCCAGCACCTCTCCGTGCTCAAGGGTGCGGGCCTGCTGAGCGAACGCCGGGACGGCACACGCCGGCTCTACCGCGCCCGGCCCGACGGCCTCGACGCGCTGCGGCGGTTGCTCGACGACATGTGGGCGTCCTCGTTGGAGATCGCGCGCGGGTTGGCCGAGGGCGAGCAGGAGGTGCGCGATGCCGGCTGACCCGGTGGAGGCCCGGCGCCCGCCGGTTCGCCAGGCCACCGTCGTCCGGCGCGACGTCGCCGGCACGTTCTGGTCGTTCGTCACCACGATCGGCCAGTGGTGGCCGCTGCGCCCGATCTCGGCCGACCCCGCCCGGGCCGTGGACGTCGTCTTCGAGCAGCGCGTCGGCGGCCGCGTCTACGAACGCTGGGACGACGGCACGACCGTGCCGTGGGCCAAGGTCGTCGGGTGGGACCCGCCGAACCGGTTCGTCCTGACCTGGCGGATGACCGCCGCCGCTACCGAGGTCGAGCTCCGGTTCACCCCGCTCGGCCCGGGCCTGACGCGCGTCGAGGTGGAGCACCGCGGCTGGGAGGCGCTGTCCGAGGCCGAGCTGGCCCAGGACTGCGCGCTGCCGGGCGGCGGTTACCTCGGCGGCTCGTACAGCAAGGGGTGGACCTTGATCCTCGATCGATTCCGGGAGTTCACGTCATGATCTACGCGTATCAGCTGCGGTCGCCTCGGCCCACGTTCGTCACCGACATGACCGACGAGGAGAAGGCGGTGATGGCCGAGCACACCGAGTACTGGAAAGGCTTGCTCGCCGACGGTGTCGCGGTGTGTTTCGGCGCGGTGCTGGATCCGGCGGGTCCGTACGGCTTGGCCGTGGTGGAGGTGGGGGACCAGGCCGAGGTGGACCGGATCGCGGCGGCCGACCCGGCGGTGCGGGCCGGCCTGAAAGTCGAAGCCCACCCCATGCCCGGCGGGTTCGTCCGGCCTTGAGGCCTGATACCCGATTACTTCAGTACATGCATGTCGGAGTGGTTTTGGAACCCGCACTGCTTTAGCTTTTGAGCATGGCTGATTCAGACGTTGGTTCGAGCTTGCCGACGTTCGTCACCGTTCGTCTGGATGACGAGCGGTTGTGGGAGCTTCGCCGCTGGGCGACGGTGGGGGGCCGGAGCCTCGAAGACGTCGTGTTGGCCGCCATCGACGAATACATCACGCCGGTGGTCACCTGGCCTCGCGGAGGTGCGCTGACGTCCGATGCGCAGTCTCCGGCGAAGGGCGTGCATCTCCGGCTTCTTCGCGATTGAGGCCGGCCGCCCTACAGGCCGAGGCTGCGATCGACGTCCGCTCGGGGCCACACGGCGACCGGCTCCAACTGTTCGCGGATGAACGCCGCGTCCTCGGCGTCGAGGCCGTAGGAACCGTCGACGTCGTCACCGCCGGCGTAGGACGCGGTCCAGGCGATCCGACACGGCCCGGCATGGTCGCCGGGCGCGCCGCACACCGCCTCTCCGAGCGTCTCCTGCAGTCGCCGCGCCTGCTCGGCCGTGGCCAACACATCGATCACGAGGCGAAACGGTTGCCGTCCGTCCGGCGAAGAATCAGGCATTCCGCGACGTTACTGCGCCGTGGCGACCGCCAGAACGTGGACGCGGTAGTCCCTGTCGCCACGTAGTTGCTCGTCGTAGTAGCGCTGTTTCTCCGCGAACGAGCCGCCGGGCGTCGCCGGAATGAGCGGTTTGGTGCCGGACCTATCATGCGGAGCATGGCGCGCTACGTCGACCAGGATCTCCGCGGTGCCGAGTTCCGCGAATGTGATCTCACCGAGGCGCGCCTGGTCGGCGTCGTGCTGCAGGACGCCGTCATCGACGGGCTCGTCACCAACCTCGTCGTGAACGGCGTCGAGGTCACCGGCTACGTCGAGGCCGAGCTCGACCGGCGTCACCCGGTGCGGGTGCTCATCCGCTCCGACGACCCGGCCGACCTGCGCGGAGCCGCGCGTCAGCTGCGTGCCGACTGGGCCGCGACGCTCGAGCGGATCCGCCGCACGCCCGGCGTCGAGCGCCGCAGTGTGAACGACGAATGGTCGGCGGCGGAGACGATGCGCCACCTGGTTTTTGTCCACGACTCGTGGTTCCGCCGTTGTTGCCTGGGCTCGACCGACCGGTTCACCCCGATGGGCCTCGGCACGACCGTCGAGCCCTATCGCGGAGCGCACGGCATCGATCTCACGCTCGATCCGGCTTTCGACGAGATCGTGAAAGTCCGGGACGCCCAGGCCGCCGAACTCGAGGCCTGGCTCGACCGGGTCACCGCGGCGCAACTCGACGCGCCCGCGCCAATACCGGACGACGACGTCTGGCCGCCGTACGCCCGCGGCCGCTCGGTGCGGCAGTGCCTGCGCACGGTGCTCAACGAGACGTTCGAACATCACGGCTTCTGCGTCCGTGATCTGGACCTGATCGAGGCCCAGAGTTCCGAGTAAAGCCGCGGAGGATCTTACGATCGCGAAATGACGGATGACGGTCGGACGACGCACGTCTTGCCGGTTCTCGCGACGATCGCGGGTGTTGCCGGCCTCTGGTTCGACGGGATGCTGTATTTGACGCTCGGCTTCCAGACCATCGACGCGCCGGAAAGGTCGATGGCGTCGTTCTACTCGCCGACGAACTTCGACGCCGCACTTCTGCTCGGCCTGATCGCGATGACCGCGATCTGTCTGCGAACGGGATGGAAACTCTTCCGACGACCGGCCCGACGCAACCAGGCGACGTTTTTCTTCGTCCTCACGATCGGCGGAGCCGCTGCCCTGCCAGCACGGTTCGTCGTTGAGTCCCTGTGAGGGTGACGGGTCGGTGCTCGGCGATCGTGGCCGAGCCATTGAATTCAACTCGCCCTGAGCGCGCTGTCCACTAATTCGGAACCGAATCTCGACTTCACGCTGTTCGAGGTGGTGACATCGTCAGAACCCCGTCGCCTCGGCCGAACTGAGTGACGTGCAGCGCTTCCGAGCCGGGCCGATGTTCCGTGGTGAACACGATGGCGTTTAGCGAGCTACCCCAGGAAATGGGCTTCGAGCCGGGCGAGCACGACATCCGGGTCGAACGTGCTCCCTGGGTCTTCTGGGTGCGAGGGGTCAAACGCTACGAGTCGTTCACCCGCAGCGTGTCCGACGGAGACCCAACTGATCTGTCGGGCGTCGTGCTGATGGTGCTTTTCGGCCTGCTCTACGTCATTTTCGTGCGGTTCTGGGACCCTCGTGCACGCTGGAAGGTAGGCGTTCTGCGGGTCAAGGGGTCGCGATGGGGCCCGGTGGGTCGTATCAAGGTCGTCCACAAGGAGGTGCTACCCGCGGGCGTCGAGCCGGGCGTGCGGATAGGCGAACTGGTGGAGCGCGTGAGATCGGGCGATTTCGACACCCACGATGAACAGAGGCCCGAGGGAAAGCATGCTTGAGGAGCCGCGGTGACAGGCTTTGTTGATCCACGTGCGGTGTTGCAGGACACCCTGCGGAAGGAAGAAGCACGCCTCCGTGTGGAGATGGGGATAGACGAGCGCTCCAGCCGCTTCCAACGGCTCCGCTATCGCGTCGCGAGGTGGCGTCTACATGGTCGGTTGCGTCGTGGCGCACGGGGAGCGGCGTGGTGACGCCAGTTGATTTGCCCGAGGAGCTCGATGCGTGAGTGGAGACCGGATGCCATGACCAAGCGGGGTGGAGCGGGACCCGATCGGACGACACTGCGTGTCGGTAACCCCGGCCAGCTCTTGGCGGGTCACGCAGTCCGATGGTGGCGAGTCGAGCGGATTCTCGATCTCCCGACGATGCTGGACCTCTCCCGGACGGCGGACGTGGTCGTTCGTCAGTTGAGCATCGGACCGGTAGAGACTCTCAGCGCCGACGAGCGATCGGCCGCTCGGCAATGGCTTCCCACATCAAATGATGTGCGCTATACGGCGGACCGTTACACCGACGAGAACGGCAAGACGCTGTTGTTCCTTCAGGGGCATTGCTGAAATTTGGGCTCGCCGCGCCGCAGCCGCGGCAACAGACGAACTGACTGAGCGAACGGGCGACCCGGTTGAGCCGCACCGCCCGGTAGGCGATTCACTGCGTCAGCGCACGGCGCCCCGGACCGGCCGGCACGATCCCGATCGGCACGACAGCCCGTTCGTCGGCACGAGTTCTGGAATCGGCCGGATGGCAGCCCTCGGCAGCGCCACCGCCCCGCCCAGAACGTGCGGCCATTGTTCCGGGAGACGAACGCGGCGATGGTCACGCGCCGAGCCGGCGTCAAGGGTGGAAGGGACATGACCACTGAGGATCAGCAGTCGGCCGAGGAACGTCGGCGCGGTCGGTTAAGGTGACACCAGCGTCGCGTGCCGGTGGCAGATCGTGTCAGGCATGGAGGCGCCGGACCGAAGGAGCGCGACGTGATCTCGTCGTTTCCTTCGCCCGTCACCCGTGGGTGAGGGCGAGAAGACCAGGCTGGTGGCCTGGAGCACCGAACTTCGAACCGTGCACGAGCGGCTGCGGAATGCTCTGCGCGTGACGCGGGAGACGTCGAACGTCGACGACCTGCTGCTGTTCTGCCACGGCTTCTGCGCCGCGTTGACCGGGCACCACGAGGGCGAGGACCGCGAACTGTTCCCGGCGATCGCCGAGCAGCACCCCGAACTGCGCGACACCCTCCGCGCCCTGCAGCAGGACCACTCGATGATCGGGCACCTGCTCGGCGGCCTGCAGGCCGCCGTCGACCGCTCGGCGCCTCCCGCCGAACTGACGAATCACCTCGAGGGGGTGGCCGCGATCATGGAATCCCACTTTCGCTACGAGGAGCGCATGCTCCTGACGGTCCTGGAGACGCTACGGCTGGACGCCCATCCGAGCCAGGTTCTCGGTCCGCTGTAGCGGGCAGCCAGGGGCCAATGCGGTGGACGCCAGGTACCCGATCTCGATCGGACACGAGAGCCCGTCCAGCCTGCGGATGTAGTACCAGGATCACGAGACAGCCGAATGCCAGGTGAGGAACGATGGACGAGGGCAGCGCTGCGGATCTGATCCGCCTGGCCGACGAAGAGAGCAGCGTCGTGGTTCGAGTTCTCGGCCGCACGATGCCCGGGGTGCTGACGCTGCACGATCACCTCGATGCCGAGATCGTCGTCCTGAGTGGGTTCGCCCGGGGGCGCTTAGAGGTGTGTTTGGCCCCGAACGACTTGGACGATTGGGCCGACGTGCTGGGCGAGGCAGCCGCTGGGCGGAACGCGGTCTGGATGGACGATGGACGGAACCCCCAGATCGGGCTCGACGTGTCGGACGAGGACGGGTTCATCGTCGTTTCGGTGGAGGACGTAGCCGTCTCTGGTACATCGGTTCGGATACCGGTGCGCCTGTCCGATGGATGGGCTGATGACCACCACGAACGACTGCGCCGTGTTCGTGCTGTCTGGCCTCGGGAGGTCGAGAGCCCCTTTCCCGGTGCCTACCAGTGGCGGCGCAGCTGAGCCCGCTGCGCCGCGGTTGCAGTACCTCTTTGAGTTCTTCGACGGCGAGCGGTAGTGCTGGGGGTATACGTCCTGGCGGCTGGGCGAGGAGTGGTGTCACCACCGAAATGCAGTGCAAGACATTCGATCGGGGGTGGGAGCAGCAGTGGGCGGTCTTAGCGGCAGGTCACCGGATGAATTGCGTGAATTCCTAGCCGAACACACCCGGGAGCGCTCCAGCGCAGCCACCACACCGATCGGCGGGATCGATCTGGCCAGGTACCTCGAACTGGCCCATCTCGTCTGCGGGTCGATCCTCGTCCCCGGTCAATTGCTGGAGGCTGCGGTGAGACTAACCGGCCGCGGCGGCGTCATGATCGAGCTGCGGTTCCCGGCCCACGCGGGTGGTCTCCTGACGCAATACAGTGCCGAGCCGAATCTCCGATACGACGCGCTTGCGCTGTTCGACAATCTGGCGGTCTGGGCTGAAGACCACGCGCTGGAGGAACGAGTCCGGAGGTGCCCACTGAATGGGCATCGGGATTCATGGACGATTGGTCAGACTTCGGGCGTCGACGAGGTGGATCCGACGGGTATGGCCGTGTGGCGCGTCTGCGAGTCGTCCGGGCAGCCGATTGCACCGTTCTTCGGTCTGCCCGATGCGCCAGCTCCAGCTGAGCTGGGTGACAAGGCGGCCGGATCGGGGTCATAGTCGGTGTCTGCGTCTCGGCAGGCAGGCTCGGCCGACGAGCGCGTTGACCGAGGCAGCGGCGACGAAGATGGCCAGCACGCCGCACGTTCCTATGCGCGTGGACCACTCATCGGTAGGAGCGAGACCGGCGACGAAGCTGTTGACCCACAGCGCGGGGTAGATCAACACGCCGATAGGAAGGGTCAACGCCCAGCCGGTGAAGTAGAGGATCGGGGCGAGCGGGCGGACGTCCTGGAAGGCGAGGGCCGCTCCGACCAGAGTGGCCACGGCAAGGACGTAAGCCGTAGCGACAGTGGCGGACCGCCCACCCGGGAGACGCATACACGCCATCATCCGACGCCCCGGTTGCAGGGACGGGCGGCCCGATCGCATGCAAGGTTCAGAGAGAGACGTCGGTCGGGGCCGATGCCGAAGGGTTCGGTGCACTCCTCGCGACATGAAGTTCGGCGGCTGGGAACGTGTTGACCGGCGCTTACACTCCACGTATGGCAGACCAAGCGGCGGCCTGGCTGTCCAGTGACTGCCCGGTGCCGAGCTCGGTCCTAGTACTTCACCGCGTCAGCGCGTGGCGCATGGAGCCTCGACCGAAGGCTGGGGTGGCACTTTCCCGATCCCGGTCGGGCACGAGAGCCCGTTCGGCCCGTGACTGCAGCACCGGTTCGGGTTGTTGACGTCGCTCAAACACTGCTGGTCTCAGCCGCCGAACGATGTGCGTCTTCGCGGACGACGACTGGGCTGCGAACGACGAGGAGTGGCGCTTGGCGAGCGTGGCTACTAGGCGCGGAGTGCTCCGCGGGACAAGGCGGCGGTGACGGCGGCGGTTCGGTCGTTCACGCCCAGTTTCATGAACGTGCGTAAGAGGTGGGTTTTGACCGTCGCCTCGCTGATGAACAGCACGCGCCCGATTTTCGCGTTGGACAGGCCCTGGGCGACGAGGCTGAGCACCTCGACCTCGCGCGGGGTGAGCTGTTCGGCGGGCGAGGTGCGCCGCCGGTCGGCCAGTCGCGCGGCGACCGGTGGGGCGAGGACCGACTCGCCGCGGGCCGCGGCGTGGATCGCGGCGACCAACTGGGCGAGCGGCGTGTCCTTGAGCAGGTAGCCGGCCGCGCCCGCCTCGATGGCGCGCAGGATGTCGTCGTCGGTGTCGTAAGTGGTGAGGACCAGGACACGCACGCCGGGGACGCGGGTGACGATGCGCGCGGTCGCGTCGGCGCCGTCCATGCCCGGCATGCGCAGGTCCATGAGGACCACGTCGGGGCGCAGGGTCGCGGTGAGGGCCAGGGCCTCGTCGCCGGAGGCCGCCTCACCGACGACGTGCAGGTCGTCGGACAGGTCGAGCATGCCGCGCAGACCGACGCGGACCACCGGATGGTCGTCGACGAGCAGCACGCGGACCGTCACGGGGAAGACTCCGGCGGTGACGTCGCAACCGGGGGTGGCAGTTCCACCCGGACCGTCGCGCCCTCGCCCGGCGCCGAGACGACCGTGCACGTGCCGCCGAAGCCGATCGCGCGGCTGCGCATCCCGGCGAGGCCGTAGCCGTCGTGCGGGCGATCCGGTTCGAAGCCCTGGCCGTCGTCGGTGACGGCGAGCGCGCCGGAGGAGAGCACGATGCGGACCGACGACGCGTTCGCGTGCCGCCGCACGTTGGTGAGGGCCTCCTGGGCGGCCCGCAGGAGCACGGCGTCGTGCTCGGGGGACCCGCCGTCCGCGGGCTCGGCCAGCTCGACGGTCACCGGTACGCCGGTGTCGCGGGTGTGCCGCTCGGCCAGCCGGGCCAGGGCCTCGGCCAGGCCGTGCGCGCTGAGGTCGGGCGGGCGCAGTGCGGCGACCAGGGAGCGCGCCTCGGCGAGGTTCTCGCGGGCGGTGCGCTCGATGAGGTCGAGCTGGTCCGGCACCGGTGCGGCGTCGCGCTCCAGGGTCATCCGGGCCGACTGGGTGAGCATCAGGATGCTGGTGAAGCCCTGCGCGAGCGTGTCGTGGATTTCGGCCGACAGCCGCTGGCGCTCGGCCGTCATGCCGGCCGCGTGTCGTTCGCGGGCGAGGGCGGCTCGGGTCTCGGTCAGCTCGGCGATGAGCGCGCCGCGGGCGCGGCTCTGCGTGATGAGCGCGGAGATGAAGCCGCCGATCAGGACGGCCGACAGGATCGGCACGACCACCGTCAGCAGGAGGGCGAGCGCGGTGGCGGTGGAGACCCCGAGGTGGACGAACGTGCCGCCGAGGATCACCGCGGCGAGGACCCCGAGGGCGATCAGTCGGTTGCGCCACCGGCCGAGCAGCAGGAACACGTGCAGGAAGAGCACCGAGAGCAGGAACAGCGCGGTCATCGACACGACGACGAGTCCGGCGAAGAGGGCGAGCTCCCCGGCGAGCTGCACCCTGGCGCGGCGCTCGTCGGGGCGTCCGATCAGGCGGGCGCCGATCGAGCCGTACCAGAGGAGAAAAGCGCACAGCAACAGCGACGCCAGCAGACGCGCGCGTGTACTCAGCGCGTCGTCGACCCAGACCAGCACACCGGTGGAGACCGGCACGACGACCGCCACCGCGTGCCAGCCGGCGTGGAACCGATCCCAGACGTGCTCGCCCAGCGGCGCAGCGCTCAACGATCCTCCCGGCCGGTCCAGCGGAACGTGAGCAGGCACAGCGCCAGCCCGACGATCACCCAGACCCCCAGCATGAGGGCAACCCGGTCCAGCTCCCAAGAGCCGGCCGCCTCGTTCACGGCGAACGAGTCCGGCAGGAACACCGAGCGCATGCCCTGCGCCATCCATTTCAGCGGGAAGACCGCGGCGACCTGCTGCATCCAGCCGGGCAGGTCGGTGAAGACGAAGAAGACGCCCGAGATGAACTGCAGCACCAGCGCCACCGGCGTGACCACGGCAGGCGCCCGCTTCGCTTCCCGCGGGACCGAGGAGAACGCGATCCCGCACAGCGTGCAGGCGGCGATGCCCAGCAGCGACACCCAGAGCAGCGTGAACCACTGCCGGCCGGTCGAGGGCAGCGTCACGTCGAAGAACGCGGTCGCGATGGCCAGCATGACGGCGGTCCCGACCACCCCGACGAGGTACACCATGACGACCTTGCCGATGAAGTACGAGCTGGCCGGCATCGGCATTCCGTAGAGACGCTTCAGCACGCCCCGGTCCCGCTCCACCGGAATCTGGATCGCGAGGGTCTGGAAGCCGTTCGTGAGCTGCGCGGCGGCGATCATGCCGGGCACGAAGTACTGCGTGAGCGTCACCCCGGGAGCCGCGTCCGCGCCGCCGAAGACCGACCCGAACACGACGAGCAGCAGGATCGGCAGCGCGAAGGAGAAGATGACCGACTCGCGGCCGCGGAAGAACTGGCGCACCTCCAGGCCACTGCGTAGCAGCCCGAGACGTAATGTGAGGGTCATGCCGTCTCCTGGATCATCGAGAGGTACGCGTCCTCCAGCGACGGTCGGGTGACCGTCAGCTCCGGCACCTCACCGCCGAACCGCGTGACCAGGTCGGCCACGAACGTCGCCGGGGTGTCGGTGTCGTGCTCCTGCGGCCCGTCGGGGGTGGCCCAGCGCACCTTCGCCGCCGCGGTGCCCCGACCCCCGAGGGTCGCCGGCGTGGCGACCGCCACCAGCCGGCCGCGGGCGATCACGCCGACGCGGTCGGCGAGGGTCTCCGCCTCGTCGAGGTAGTGCGTGGTGAGCAGGATCGTCGTACCGCCGGCGGCGAGATCCCGGATCAGCTCCCAGAACTCGCGCCTTGCCTGCGGGTCGAAGCCGGTCGTCGGTTCGTCGAGGAACAGCAGTTCCGGCCGGCCGATGATGCCCAGCGCCACGTCGAGCCGCCGCCGCTGCCCGCCGGAGAGCACCCTGGCCCGGTCCTTGCGTTTGTCGAGCAGCCCGACCCGCTCGATCACCTTCATCGGCTGGTCAGGGTGGGGGTAGTACCGCGCGAAGTGTTCCACGACCTCCTGCACCGAGAGATCCTCGAATTCGCCGGTGGACTGCAGCACGATCCCGATCCGCGCTCGCCAGTCCAGCGTGCGCCGCTGCGGATCGACGCCGAGCACGCTGACGTCGCCGCCGCTCCGTTTGCGGTATCCCTCGAGCATCTCGACGGTCGTGGTCTTGCCGGCCCCGTTCGGCCCGAGCAGGGCGAACACCTCACCCCGCTCGACGGTGAGGTCGAGCGAGTCGACTGCGTGGTGGGTGGCGTAGGTCTTGCGCAGGCCCTTGGTCTCGATGGCGAATGCGTCGGTCACGACCACGATCGTCGTGGCTCGTCGGGGTCACCGGGTCAACCGATCGATGGACGCGCACGTAGCCGCCGCGCGGTAGGAGTTGGGTCGACGATCGTGCTACTCCTCAGTGCGGTAGTCGAATCGGTAGCTTCTGGGTGATCTCCTCGGCGGGCGTGGCGCGGTTGCCGGTCGGCGCGGCGAGGTTTCCTGGCCACCAGTTGAACGGTCCGAGGAGCGCCATCGCGGCCGGCAGCACGAAGATCCGAATCACCACGGCGTCGATCAGGATCGCGGCGGCCAGGCCGACCCCGAGTTGCTTGAACTCGATCAGGCTGAGTGTTCCGAAAATCGAGAACACCCCGACCATGACGAACGCGGCGCTGGTGACGACTCCGGCGGACCCGGTTATTCCCTGAGCGATCGCCGCTCGGAGCGGGACCCGTCGGACGGCTGCTTCTCGGATCCGGCTGACGACGAACACGTGGTAGTCCATCGACAACCCGAACAGGACGACGAAGAGGAAGAGCGGGAGCCAGGAGACAACCGCACCCGATGATCGGAAGTCCAGAACGGATTCTGCCCAGGTGTGCTGGAACACGCCGACCAGCACTCCGAACGCCGCGGCGGCCGAGAGCAGGTTCAGCGCCACGGCGGTGACGGCGATCGCGAGCGAGCGGAAAGCCCAGGCCATCGCGACGAACGTGAGGGTCAGCACGAATCCGAACACCCACGGTGTACGCCGTTTCAGGTGGTCCGTGAAATCGAGGCTCTGGCCGACCTTCCCACCGACTCCGCTCTCGAGGTCGGGCGTCCCGTCGAGCGACTCCGGCAGCCAGGAGCGCAGCGTCCGCAGCGACGTGGCTGCTTGCTCGCTCCGTGAGCCGAACGGGGTGCCGACCGTGAGCACGTGCACGCGGGCGTCGCCGGAAACCTGGAGCTGGGGTTCACGGTCGTGCGCGAACAGGTCGCTGGCCTCGACCCGATCAGCGAGCAGCTGCAGAGCGGTTCGGACCTCCGGCGCCGCGTGGGCAGGCGCACGCACGGCCACCACGTGCGTCGTCCCCTCGCTCGGGAACGCCGTCCTGACGTGCTCGAGCGCCTGTACCACCGGGATGTCGCGCGGCAGATCGTCGGTGCCCGGCTGTTTCAACGTCATGGTCAGCGCCGGGGCGGCGAGAAGAAGCAGGAGCCCGACCGACACCATCAACGTTGTCGCCGGGTGACGCAGTGACGGCGTGAGCAGCCGCGGCCAGAGCCGGGGCTCACCCGAGCGGACGGACAACCGCCAGAGGACCGGCACTCGGAGCCGATCGACCCAGCCGCCCAGCCTCGCGAGCAGAGCGGGTACCGCGATGAGCGAAGCCAGCACCGCGACGGCCACCACGATGATCGAGCCGGTGGCCAGCGATCGGAACGTCGCCTGACCGGCGAGGTAGAGCCCGCCCATCGCGACGATCACGGTGGCGCCCGAGACCACGACCGTGTGCCCTGACGTTTGCGCGGCGATTCGAACCGCGTCGGGACGGGACACGCCGTTCCGTAGTTCCTCGCGCTCCCGCGAGAGGTAGAAAAGCGAGTAGTCGACGCCGACGGCCATCCCCATCAGGAGAACGACGCTGCTCACCAGGCTGGTCGCGGGTAGCACCTGGGAGGCCAGCGAGGAGAGACCGAGCGCGGCGCCGACCGAGGTGAGCGCGACGACAACCGGCACGCTGGCGGCGACGAGCGCTCCGAAGACGCCGAGCAGAATCACGAGCGTAAGTGGGACACTGACGAGTTCGGCCCGGGTGAAATCCTCGCCCAGCGTCTCGGTCAGTCCCTTTGCCGTCGATCCGGTTCCGACTTGTTCGATGCGGAGCGAGGGATGAGCCGCCTGGGTTCGCGCACTGACCGCCAGTAGAGGTTCGACGCGGCGATCAGCAGTTTCCGTATCGCCGGTCATCACGACCGGGACGAGCAGGGCGCGTCGATCAACCGACGGAATGGCCTCACCGACTGATTCCACCTGGGGGAGAGAGCGCATTCCCTCGGTCAGGTCATCGACCGCTGCGCGAGCGATCCCCGAGTCGAGCGGCCCGTTCCGGGCGGTGACGAGGATGTTCTCTTCCGGCTTCTCCGGGAAGTGCCCGGACGCCACGATGCGGCTGACCAGACCGGACTCCCCGACGCCGGTCTCGTCGTCCGGCACGGAGTTCGTGCCGACCGCGTTCCCCGCGACGATCGCGAGCGCCACGAACGTAATCCACAGGGCGATCGCCGCCCACGAATGCCGTGCGCTCCAGAGGGCGATCCGTGCGGTCCAGGCTTTCTTGCTCACCGTCGTACGTCCTTCCCGCCGCTGTTACCGGGCTTGATGTGCGGGAAGGACGCTATTTTCGCGCTCGGGGCGCGGGCGCTGGGGATCGCCATCGAGTTCCCTGGGGCAAGCCACAGCCTCGCTACTGCGGAGGTCCCCACCAGGGTCGGACACGTTGACCGGAACCGCGATCGAGACCTGGGCCGTGGTCGCCCGTCCAGCTTGCATGAGGGCTCGCCGCTTGGTCCTCGCCGCGGCGACGGACGCGGCTGCGACGAGGTGGGAGCGAGGACTTGCCGCCTCGGGCGAAGGCGCAATTGCCACGGTGCGTGCGCTGCGCAATGTGGCATTCTCCGCTGCGGCAAAACCCGCCCCGACGGCACGCCGTGCAACGCGCACATGCGCCGGTGTGGTCGGAAGTCAAGTGGCACCGGATCGGTCGCCTACTCGGTGTCGATCTACTCGACTCCGAGGACGAAGAACCCAAAGCGCGCGGGCCGGATGACGCCAGCGCGGATGATGCGGCGTGAGAGCCGGAGCACGTACGCTCCGGCTCGACGTCATGACGCCACGTCGAGTTCCACCAGCAGTTTCTCGATGCGCGCACGAATCTCGTCGCGGACGTGGCGTACCGTCTCGATGCCCTGTCCGGCGGGGTCGGTGAGGTCCCAGTCCTCGTAGCGTTTGCCCGGGAAAATCGGGCAGGTGTCGTCGCAGCCCATGGTGATGACGACGTCGGAGGCTTGGACAGCGTCGACGGTGAGGATTTTCGGCGTCTGACCCGTGATGTCGATGCCGACTTCGCGCATGGCGTCGACGGCGACGGGGTTGATGGTGTCGGCGGGTGCGGAGCCGGCGGAGCGCACCTCGACGGCGTCTCCGGCCAGGTGGGTGAGCCATCCGGCGGCCATCTGGGAGCGGCCGGCGTTGTGGACGCAGACGAACAGGACGCTGGGTTTATCGGCCATGGTGGGGCTCCTCGGGTCAGGCAGAGCGGACGGCGTGGGCGAGCCGGTCGACGCGCTCGGCGATCTGCTGATAGGCCTCTTCGAAGGCCGCGTCGGTATCGACTACGGCGGGGTTGGGAACCGACCAGTGCAGCCGGTCGGCGGGCTCGGCGAGTTCCTCGTGCGCGTTGTCGCAGACGGCGACGATCAGGTCTCCCGTGCGCACCACCTGGTCGAGGTGGGCGGTTGCGGTGGTGTCGAGATGCAGGCCATGTCGACGACCGACCTGAACCGCCCGGGGATGGACGCGGGCCGCCGGGTGCGTCCCGGCCGAGGCAGTGGGCACCGGGCTCACGCGTGCCCAGGCGGCGGCGGCCAGCTGCGAGCGGGCGGAGTTGTGAGTACAGACGAACACGACTCGCTCGGTGCTGGCTTCGTCGAACGTCGTTATGGGCGTGGTCAGGCGCGCGACCTGTTCGTCATCGAGAGCGAGCCGCAGATAACTGCGCCGTCGGTCGCCTTCCGATCGTCCGCGGTGGATCAGCCCGGCCTCCTCCAGTACGCGGAGGTGATGGGCGAGGAGGTTCGTCGGCATTCCCAGCTGGGTGCTCAGCTCGCCGGGTGACGCGTCACCGAGGGCGAGGCGGTCGGTGATCGCCAGGCGGACTGGCTCCCCGAGCGCAGCATGCATCGCTGCGCGGCGCTGGAAGTCTTCGGACGTCCGAGGCACCGACTCACCTCAATCAATATTGACTCAATGAAACTTGAGTCAAGTATGGTGTGCCCATGTCAGGAGTCAAGTCGCTGGGGCGGACGCTGCTAGCGGAGGGCCTTGGTAGTGCATTGCTGGCTGCCCTGGTCGTCGGATCGGGGATCGCTGCTCAACAGCTGTCCGACGACGTCGGGCTGCAATTGCTGGAGAACGCCGCAGCGACGGCGGCCGGCCTGTTCGCGATCATCCTGATGTTCGGACCGGTCAGCGGCGCGCACTTCAATCCGGTGGTCTCGCTGACCGACGCCGTGCTCGGCGCACTGCCCTGGCGGACCGCGGCTGCGTACGTCCTGGTGCAGTTGCTCGGATGTGTGGCTGGCGCGGTGCTCGCCAACGTGATGTTCGCGCAGCCTGCCGTCAGTATCAGCAACACGGAGCGAGCGACCGGCCCGCACTTGCTCGCCGAGGTCGTGGCCACTGCCGGACTGGTGTTGGTGATCTTTTCGCTGGCTCGTTCGGGCCGGGCGTCCATCGCGCCGGGCGCGGTCGCGGCCTACATCGGCGCGGCGTACTGGTTCACGTCGTCGACCAGCTTCGCGAACCCGGCGATCACGGTCGGCCGGATGTTCTCGGACACCTTCGCCGGCATCGCTCCCTCATCGGCTCCCGCATTCGTCGTAGCGCAACTCGCCGGAGGCGCGCTGGGTGTCGTGCTGGTGCGCGTGCTCTACCCGGGGCTCACCTCGACCGAAGCTGCGGACGCTGTCGTCCCCAGCGAGAACAGCAAGCTATCGCTCAGCCGTCCGTCGGGAGCCTGAGAACGTCGCGGCGGCGACTGCTACGGCTCCGACTATGGCGAGGGCACCGAATGCAATCGGGTAACCGCCGAGGACTCCGGCAAGCCAGGCGCCGAGGAATGGCGCCAGCGCGGAGGCGAGCATCTGCGGGGCGTGGAAGAGGCCGTTGAGGCGGGCGTATCGGGCGGTGCCCCATCGGTCGGAGACGGCGGTCGCGGAAAGCAGGGTGGCCAGTCCGCGGGCGTTTCCAGCGATCAGCGCGACGAACAGCAGCACCAGGTAGGGGCCGGGCAGAAGCGCAAACAGGCCGGTCGTGATCGCCGCTCCGGCGAAGATCGCGGCAGTGCGGAGCGTGAGGCCGGTGCGGCGGGTCAGCGTGGCGTATCCAAGCCGTCCGAGGACTTGTCCGACGCCGCCGATGCCCAGCGCCCAGGAAGCTGCGGTGCTGTTGTACCCGCGATCGTGCAGCAGCGGCACGAGGTTGATAACGGTGGCGTAGAGGCACACCGTGTTGATCGTGAACGCGGTCGCCAGCAGCCAGAACTGAGGCCAGTGCACGGGCCGTACGTCGGCCGGGTCCGCGGACGACTCGTTCTCTACGGGGCGGGGTGACGCAGGTGGCCACGCCGGACGGAGGCCGAAGTAGTGGGTCGGCACGGTGAGCACCGCGAGCACGACGGCGAGAACGAGGTAGGTGCCTCGCCACGAGAGGTGAGTGTCGAGGGCCGCGGTCAACGGCGCGAACACCGTGCTTGCCAGGCCGGCAACCAGCGTGATCGCGGTCAGCGCGCGCAGTCGCCGAGGCCCGAACCAGACGGTGACAGCGGCGAAGGCCGGCGCGTAGAGGACACACGACATGGCCAGCCCGGCCAGTAGCCATCCGGCGACGAAGATCGGCAGTGACGGCGCCGAGGCGATGAGGACGACGGCACTGACCGCGAGTAGTGAGCCACCGGTCATCAGCCAGCGCGGTCCGTGGCGGTGCATGATTCGACCCACCACGATTCCGGCCAGCGCGGAGACGACGAGCGCCGCTGAGAACGCGGCCGTGATGGTCGGCGTCGACCACCCGGTGTTGGTGGTGATGCCGGCCGCGAGCACGGGAAAGGCGTAGTAGAG
This sequence comes from Cryptosporangium japonicum, assembly GCF_039524755.1. Taxonomy (NCBI): domain Bacteria; kingdom Bacillati; phylum Actinomycetota; class Actinomycetes; order Cryptosporangiales; family Cryptosporangiaceae; genus Cryptosporangium; species Cryptosporangium japonicum. Next base: position 26,009 of record NZ_BAAAGX010000027.1, on the reverse strand, counting down.
GACGCCCCACGAGACGATCTCGGTCAGGCAGAGCACACCCAGCGCCCAACCCAACGCCCGTCCGGTCGGCATGGTGCTCGGGGCCGTGGTGCTGGGCCGGGCTGAGCGCTGGGTCATCGATGATCTTTCGTGCTCGTGCTTGAGGTCAGCGTCCTGGAGCAGTCAGCTGAATGAGCTCGGGCGCCGCGGAAGCGGGACCGCAGCATCCACCCGATGATCCGGCCGGGTCGTCGAACGCACCGCTACCCCCGCAGACGCCGGTGTCGGGCAGCACCAGTTCGACGCGTGCGGCGGCCTCGTGGTCCCCGGCCAGCTCCGCGGCGACCGAGCGCACCTGCTCATAGCCAGTCATCGCGAGGAACGTCGGCGCACGACCGTAGGACTTCATCCCGACCAAGTAGAGGTTTTTCTCGGGGTGGGACAGGTCGGCCGCACCGGTGGCGCGGACGTCACCGCAGCTGTGGATGTTCGGGTCGACTTCGGCGGCGATCCGCACAGGTGCCTGGAGGGTGGCGTCGAGTTCCAGGCGCATTTCGGTGAGGAACGACAGGTCCGGACGGAACCCGGTCAGCACGATGACGTGGTCGGCCGGCGCTAGCTCGCGTCCGTCTTCGCCGCGTAGTACCGCTCGTCCGTCGGCGAGTGTGACGGCGTCGGTGCGGAATCCGGTCACCAGTTCCACGAGTCCCTTGTCTACAGCGGCCTTCGCGCCGAGACCGAGGGCGCCGCGCTCAGGCAACTGGTCGGCCGCTCCACCACCGAACGAAACACCGCTTCCGCCGCGACGAACCACCCACGAGACCCGCGTCCCGGGGTTCGTTTCGGCGATCGCACCCAACTGGATCACTGCCGTCATCGCCGAGTGGCCGGCGCCGACCACCACGAGGTGGCGCCCGGCGAAACCGTCGGCCTGCTCGGGCGTGGGTGGGAGGTACGTGATCACTCCGGCCTCGGCCGCTGCCCGTTCTCCGATGGCGGGGAGTCCGTCCGCGCCGGCCGGATTCGGTGAGGTCCAGGTTCCGGAGGCATCGATCACCGCGAGGGCGTCGATCTTGCCTTCGCAGCCTCCGGCGGTCGTGACGTGGACGGTGAACGGCTGCTCGTCTCGGCCGGCGTCGATCAGCCGGTCACGGCCCTTACGAGAGACGCCGGTGACTCGTGCTCCGGTCCGGACGAGGTCGCCGAGAGCGGCGGCCAGTGGCGCCAGATACGAGTCGATCCACTCTCCGCCGGTGGGGTAGCCCTCGGTCGGCGCGGACCAACCGGTCGGCTCCAGCAGTCGAGCAGCGGCGGGGTCCACCAACTCGTTCCACCCGGAGAACAGCCGGACGTGCGCCCACTGGCTCACCGCGAAGGCCGGAACGGGACCGGCTTCCAGCACCAGCGGCGTCAACCCGCGCTCGCGCAGGTGAGCCGCAGCTGCGAGTCCTTGCGGACCCGCGCCGATCACGACGACCGGAAGATCAGACACCCCGCACCTCCATGCATCGAAGAACTTGAATGCGTCCTAGCGTGCCGCTCCCATCGACAACTGTCAATGCGAACTGGCAGACTGATGTCATGGCTCTTCGTACGGCACTCCCCCTGGCGATGGATGCCTGCTGCTCACCGGTGACTGGCGGCGTGCTCGATGAGGATGCCGCGGCGGCGCTCGCGCGAGTGTTCAAGGCGCTCGGTGATCCGACCCGCGTACGACTCGTGTCGCTGATCGCCGCGTCGGAAGGTGGCGAGGCGTGTATCTGTGACCTCACCGAGCCGGTGGGACTCGCGCAGCCGACCGTGTCTCATCACATGAGGCTGCTCGCCGAGGCCGGCCTGGTTGTCCGTGAGCAGCGAGGCAAGTGGGCGTACTACCGCCTCGTCCCCGAGGCGCTCGGGGCCTTGTCGCGCGCACTCGCTCCGGTTCCTGCCTGATCCCCCGAGCGCCTCCGGCCGCGTTCGCGCGGTGGGGTGGCGCGTCAGCGCCGGGGCATCGAAAGCGCGCTAGGTATCAGCGGCAACGTCGCCCCTCATTGGGATGAGTGGGCGGAAGAGATCAAGTAGCGTCACCGTGACGAAAGCGAAACGGGCGGCCCGACGTGTAGTCGGACCGCCCGCGGCGATGCGAAGAGCTAGCGCGCTAGTGCGCGGCGCCCGGAGCCTCGATCGAGGTCTGAGCCGGCACGTTCCCGATACCGATGGGGCAGCTGAGCCCATTCGGCCCGTGGTTGCAGTACCCGTTCGGGTTCTTGGCGTCGCTCAAGTACTGCTGGTGGTAGTTGTCCGGCTCGATTTAGCCCGTAGGGGTTGCGCGGCTGGATGGCGCAGACGGCTGCGGTGGGGTTGCCAGGCTGAGATGGGAGAGCTCCCCGCCCGCGCGCCATGCGAGCAGGCGCGGCCCTAACTCTGGGTGCTCCAGCGATCGGTTGTCACTGCGGCGTCAGCTCGCGGCCAGTGCCGGGGGGGAAGGTAGTTAGCTTGCGGTTCCGCAAGCCATCGTCAAACAACCGTCAAACAAACTTGGTGACATACATGCTGGTCAGGGCCTCGTGAGGCGCGCGTGGCGTCTCATGGCGGCCAGCTCATCAAAGGAAGCGTGCCACTCATCAGCCAGCCTCCGTCTCACAGAGTGCTGGAAGCGGCCCAGCTAGGCACATACTCGCGAAGTCTCAGGGGTGCGTGAGGGTCGCGTAGCGCAATCATCCCGTCCTCTACCGCCTCTTTGATGAGGCGGGAAGCTTTGGCGCTGTTTTGTTGGCTGATTCCGAAGCGTTCGCGTATCGACGTATTTGTTACTTTCTGGCGACTCACGTAACGCAAGCAAGTGTGCAGATAGACAGCTCGAACGCGGTCGGATCGATCCATGTCCTTCAAGGCTCGATAGCTGAGAAGAGTTACGCGCGTATGATCGTTGTCTACCTCGATCAGCGGCGCGGGGAGTTGGTGAAGCTCAATTTCGAGTCCGATCTTGTCCCATCCGCTGCCCCGTTCTTCGCATATTCCGCCCCGGCGCATTATCGTGCCGAGTCGTTCATTCCGAGAGCGGGGAGGACTGTCGATGAAGCGCAGCGGATCAATAAGAGGCAAGCCAGGGTTTGTAATCTCGATCCTGTCATCAAAAATCTCTACCATCGGACCTGCGCCGGTGATCGAAAAGTCCTGATGTATCAGCGCGTTGGCGACCAACTCGCGGATCGCCAACTCCGGGTACATCTTGACTGTCTGCCGCAAAGCCTGCCCGACCACCTCATTTGAAGGCAGTAGGCCATTTATGTACGAGATTAGTCCAGCGAATCCGGCGGCGTACCCGTGAACGCCTAGTTGCTCTTTGACGGTTGCAACTCGGCTGTTACTCGAGTACTGAATAACTCTCACGGCTTTTCGTCGAAGCGACGGGAAGTCGTCGAGCCTTTTTGCGAACAGAATCCCGCCAAGATTGGTAATGCTGAGTCGGCCCGAGTCGTCGCGGGAAATGAAGCCCTCGACGGATAGTGTCGAAATGATTCCGCCGCGATCTTCCGGCAGCGGCAGTGCCATCAGATCGAAGTAGGCGGGGTAGTCGAGCAACTGCAAAACTTCTGACTCGGTCAGGCGGTCGGTCGCTGTCCCATCTTCGAACGAGCCTAGAACGAACTGCTTCCAAAGGCGGCGGGCGGTTTCGGGATGTTCCGCTAGCTTCTTCTTGTACGAACCGATTCGTATGTACTCAACCCGCTTGAAGGCGACCGGCTGAACCTCTGCATGGCCGATGATCAACAAGACGATCGGGAGTCCATCGACTTCTACCTCATAAAACTCGAAATGTACTTGCGGCGACAGGTGGCGGAGTAGCCAGTTAGCAAGGTGCTCATTTCCTACCTTCTCTTCGTGTGGCCGAAAGCTAGTTCCGACTAGGCGCCGTGTCTTGTCCTCGACGCCCCACAGAACGTATCCGCGGTCACGCCCATCGAGGGCGGCCGAGTTCGCGAGAGCGGAGACGTATTCCCCGATCTGTTCATGAGAGGAGTTATTGTGCTTGTACTCCACCCATTCTGTTTCGCGTGGTAGATCGATCAACTCGCGAACGAGGCTCATCAACCAGTCGTATGCCCGTTCGGGGCTCACTGCTGCTCCTCGGTCGCTCGGCAATCTGGTGGAAGACTAGACCAAACGAGCTAACCAGAGATGGTCGTACACAGTCCTACGGCTGGCCGCGTCGAATGATCGTGCAAGTAAGCAGCAGTGATCGACGGGGGCCGCTAAGCACACAGGCGGCCCGACTGCTCGTCGGACCGCCCGTCGTCGTGCGGAGTGCTAGTGCGTCATCGCGTCAGTGCGCGGCGCCCGGAGCCTCGATGGAGGTCTGCGCCGGCATGTTCCCGATCCCGATGGGGCAGCTGAGCCCATTGGGGCCGTGGTTGCAGTACCCATTGGGGTTTTTTGCACTTGAGAGATACTGCTGGTGGTAGTTCTCGGCGTAGAAGTACTCGCCGAGAGGGGCGATCTCGGTGGTGATCGTGCCGAAGCCACCCGCCGTCGCTACCGGCTGGAAGGCCTCCAGGCTCGCCTTCGCGGTCGCGGCCTGGGCGTCGGTGGTGGTGTAGATCGCCGAGCGGTACTGGGTGCCTCGGTCGTTGCCCTGGCGCATGCCCTGCGTCGGGTCGTGGTTCTCCCAGAACGCCTTGAGCAGCGTCTCGTAGGAGACCTTCGCGGGGTCGTAGACGACGAGGACGACCTCGGCGTGTCCGGTCAGGCCGGAGCAGACCTCCTCGTAGGTCGCGTTGGGCGTGTAACCGCCCGCGTAGCCCACGGAGGTGGAGTAGACGCCGGGAATCCGCCAGAAGATGCGCTCGGCACCCCAGAAACAGCCCATTCCGAAGACGGCGGTCTCGTAGCCCTCCGGCCAGGGGCCGGTCAGGGGGGTGTCGAGGACGGTGTGGCGGGCGGCGACCGGCAGCGGCTGCGCCCGGCCGGGGAGTGCGTTCTCCGCGGCGATCAGCTCGGACTTGCTGCGGCCGAACAGCATGGTTTCGCCTCCTGCGATTCAAGTGAGCCGGGCGGCCCGGCTCACGTCCATCTCAACACCGGAAGCCGACCGGGTGTTCCGGGGATCCTCCACCACCGCGAGAAACGCCGCCGCCAGCCGGTCGACGGCCTCGTCCGCCGACGAAGGTTCCAGCGTGTACGGCAGGCGGACGTACCGCTCGAACGCGCCGTCGAGCCCGAACCTGGGCCCGGCGGCGAGCGCGACCCCGTGCTGCTCCGCCGCGATCGCCAGCGACGACGAGACCGGCGCGCCGAGGTCCACCCAGAACGCCAGGCCGCCGGCCGGTGAGTTGAGCGTCCAGGACGGGAGCCGGGTAGCGAGCCGTGACCGCAGCCGGGCCCGCGCGTCCCGGAGCCAGGCGCGCCGCGCGGATACGACCTCGAGCGTGCGCGGCACCAGCGCGGCCGCCATCAGCTGCTCCAGGATGGGGCTCGAGAGGTCCATCGACGCCCGCGCCGCGCCCACCCGCCGCACCATCGCCGGGGTGGCTCGCAGCCAGCCGACACGCAGCCCGCCCCAGAACGCTTTGCTGGTCGAGCCGGTGGTGAGCACCGCGTCGAGGCCCACCGGCGTCACCGGGGGCCGGTCCAGCCAGAGCTCGGCCACGGTCTCGTCGACGACCAGGGTGGTGCCCGACCGCGTGGTCGTCTCCACCACCGCGGCGCGGTCCGCGGCCGACATGTAGAAACCGGTCGGGTTCTGGAAGTCCGGCACCAGGTAGACGACCCGCGGGTTGGCGTGCCGGATCGTCGCGTCGAACATCTCCAGGTCCCAGCCGTCCGGCCCGAACGGCACCGGCACCGGGCGGCAGCCGGCCCAGCGGATGGCTTCGAGCGCGTTCGGGTAGGTGGGGTGCTCGACGACGACGCGGTCGCCGGGTGTCGTCAACGCGCGCAGGGCCAGCGCGAACGCGTGATGGGCGCCGCCGGTGACCAGGATCTGGTCGGGGGTGGTCGGCACGCCGCGCGCGGTGTACCGGTCGGCGACGGCGCTCCGCAGCTCGACCAGCCCGAGCGGGTCGTAGCCGTGCGTCGGCAGGAAGCGGGCCAGCTGGGTGACCGCGGTCTCCGCCGCCGCGTGCAGGTACTCCTCCGGTGCCGGCGCCGCGGCGTGCGCCAGGTCGAGCAGCCCGTCCCCGAGCGTCGCGACCGGGCCGGCCGCGGACACGCCGGCCGGTGGCAGGTGCGTCCAGGTGCCCGAGCCGCGGCGGCTGACCAGGAAACCGTCCGAACGGAGCCGTTCGTACGCCGCCGCGACGGTGGTCCGCGACACTCCGAGCGCTTCGGCGAGTTCCCGCTCCGCGGGAATCCGGGTGTGCAGCGGTACCCGGCCGTCCAGGATCAACAGGCGGAGACGGCTGGCCAGGCCGGCGTGCGCGGTCGGCAGTGGCCCGTTCCGCCAGTCACCGAGGAGGCGGACCAGATGGGCGCCGTTGACCCGGCGATCGGTGGTCACCAGTCCACTATCCCGAAATTGGCTATTGGATAGAAGGCCAATTGGAGTAACCGTAGAGGCGTGAACAGCCTCCTACCGCCCGATCACCGGGTTCGTCGCCTCGTCCAGCTCTACGTCGGCCTCGCACTGTACGGCTTCTCGATGGCCCTGATGATCCGCGCGGACCTCGGCCTGGACCCCTGGGACGTGTTCCACCAGGGCATCGCGTCCCACGTTCCCTGGTCGTTCGGGACGGTGACGATCGTCGTCGGCGCGGCGGTGCTGCTGCTCTGGATCCCGCTGCGGCAACGTCCGGGGCTCGGCACGCTGAGCAACGTCGTCGTGATCGGGGTGGCGGTCGACGCGAGTCTCTGGCTGCTCCCGACGATGACGTGGCTGCCCGGCCGGTGGACGTTCATGATCGCGGCGATCGTGCTCAACGGCATCGCCGGCGGCTGCTACATCGGGGCGGGGCTCGGTCCGGGACCACGGGACGGGCTGATGACCGGGCTGGTCGCGAAGACCGGGGGATCGATCCGCATCATCCGCACCGGCATCGAGATCGCCGTGCTCGGCATCGGCTGGCTGCTCGGCGGCACGGTGGGCATCGGCACCGTGCTCTACGCGCTCAGCATCGGCCCGGTCGTGCACCTGGCTCTCCCGCTGCTCACCGTGCCCAGCACCGCACCGTTGTCCACAGCCGGATCATCCGACGACGGCGAACTCCCCGCGGCGGCCTAGCATCGTTACATGACCCACGCCTTCGAGACGCTCGCCATTCACGCCGGTCAGGACCCCGATCCGAGCACCGGTGCGGTCGTACCGCCGCTCCACCTGTCCTCCACGTTCAAGCAGGACGGCGTGGGCGGCCTGCGCGGCGGCTTCGAGTACGCCCGCAGTGGCAACCCGACGCGCCAGGCGCTGGAGGAGTGCCTGGCCGCGCTCGAGGGTGGGCTGAAGGGCTTCGCGTTCGCGTCCGGGCTCGCCGCGGAGGACACGCTGCTGCGTAGCGTCACCCGGCCGGGCGCGCACGTGCTCATGCCCGGTGACGCGTACGGCGGCAGCTACCGCCTCATCGCCGGGGTGCTGTCGAACTGGGGCATCAGCCACACGTCGGTCGACCTGTCGGATCTCGACGCCGTGCGCGCCGCGATCCGCCCGGAAACCGCGGTGCTCTGGTGCGAGACCCCGACGAACCCGCTGCTCGGCATCGCCGACATCGCGGCGCTGGCCGGCATCGCGCACGACGCGGGCGCACTGCTCGTCGTCGACAACACGTTCGCGTCGCCGTACCTGCAGCAGCCGCTCGCGCTCGGCGCCGACGCGGTCGTGCACTCCACCACCAAGTACATGGGCGGTCACTCCGACGTCGTCGGCGGCGCCGTCGTCGTGAAGGACGCCGAACTCGCGGAGAAGATCGGCTACCACCAGAACGCCGTCGGCGCGATCGCCGGCCCGTTCGACTCCTGGCTGACGCTGCGCGGCATCAAGACGCTCGGCGTGCGCATGGACCGGCACTCCGACAACGCCGAGCGCATCGTCGAGGTGCTGGCCAGCCACGCCGCCGTCAAGACCGTGCTCTACCCCGGCCGGCCCGAGCACCCTGGCCACGAGGTCGCCGCCAAGCAGATGCGCCGCTTCGGTGGCATGGTCGGCCTCCGGCTGCACGGTGGCCTCGAAACCGCGCTCGAGGTCGTCGCGAAGACGCAGCTCTTCACGCTGGCCGAGTCGCTCGGCGGGGTCGAGTCGCTGATCGAGCACCCGGGGAAGATGACCCACCAGAGCGTGGCCGGCTCGCCGCTGGAGGTGCCGGACGACCTGATCCGCCTCTCGGTGGGCATCGAGAACGTCGACGACCTGATCGGGGACCTCCTCCAGGCGCTGGCATGATCGGAGCGACCGCCACCGAGATGGCCGCCGCGGTCCGCGAGGGCCGCATCACGGCACGCGAACTGGTCCAGCAGCACCTGGAACACATCGAGCGGGTCGACCCGAAGTACGGTGCGTTCCGGCGCGTCCGAACCGCCGAGGCGCTGCGCGAGGCCGACGCCGTCGACCAGCGAACGGAGAAGGGCCCGCTGGCCGGCGTACCGGTCGCGATCAAGGACCACGTCGAGGTCACCGGCGAGGTCCGGCGGGACGGCTCCCTCGCCACCTCGTCCGCACCGGCGACCGAGGACCACCCCCTGGTCCGGCGCTGGCGGGAGGCCGGAGCCGTGGTCGTCGGCCTCACCCGGGTGCCCGAGCTCTGCATCTTCCCCACCAGCGACGACCCCGACGGCGTCGCGCGCAGCCCGTGGAACCCCGACTACAGCGCCGGCGGTTCCTCCGGCGGCGCGGGCGCGGCGGTGGCCGCCGGCATGGTGCCGCTGGCCCACGGCAGCGACGGCATGGGCTCGATCCGCATCCCGGCCGCGTGCTGCGGTGTGCTCGGCTTCAAGCCCGGCGCCGGCGTCACCCCGCACGCCGACGGCGAAGGCTGGCTGGGCCTGTCCGAACACGGCGTCCTGGCCACCACGGTCGACGACGTGGCGCTCGGCCTCGGCGTGATGGCCGGCCGGGAGATCACGGTCAGGAAGAAGCCGCTGCGGGTCGCGATCTCGTCCCGTTCCCCGGTGGTGTTCGCCCAGCCCGACTCCGAGACCCGCGACGGGCTGCACCGCGTCGGCCGGGCGTTCGCGCTGGCCGGGCACTCCACGTTCGCGCGCAACCCGAAGATTCCGGCGAGCCTCCAGACGCTCGCCGGAGCGTTCTGGACCGGCGCGGTCGCCGCCGAACTCCCGCCCAACATCGACGAGTCCGCGCTGCAGCCACGCACCCGCACGCACGTGGCGGTCGGCCGGGCGGCGCTCCGGGCCGGTCTGGCCGACGAGCGTCAGCGCGACCGCTGGCGCGACCGGGCGCTGGCCTTCTTCGACGACGTCGACGTGCTGGTGATGCCGGTGCTGGCGAAGGCGCCGGCGCGGGCCGAGGCGTGGTCGGCGAAGCCGTGGTGGCCGAACGCCCAGATGTCCACGCGGCTGGCCCCGTATCCGGGGATGTGGAACCTCGCCGGGTTCCCGGCGCTCGCGGTGCCCGCCGGGATGCGTTCGGACGGCCTCCCGGCGTCGGTGCAGCTGGTCGGCCCGCCGGGAAGCGAAGACCTGCTGCTGGGTGCCGCAGCCGACCTGTCGTGGCCGCGGCACCCCGAGCAACTCAGCGGAACGGCCGCACGACCATGAAGATCACGATGATGATCAGCAGCAGCGCGACGATCCCGCTGGAAGCCGCGACCCGCCCGTAGGCGGCGTCGACCTTCCGGCGGGTCTCGACGTCGATCGTCGCGGTGTCGGTGCCCGCGGGCTCCGGCGTCTCGACCGCGGTGTCGGTGACCGGAACCTGGGTCGCCGGCACCGGCGTCGACGCGTCGAGCAGGCGCGCGGCGCCGGTCAGCCCCGGTGCGACCACGCCGATGCCCAGCAGCAGCGCGATCACGTACAGGGTCATCGAGATCGTGATCCAGGCGTCGCCGAACGACCACCGGCCGTTGCTGACGCCGATCAGCACGAAGCCGAGCGCCGCCACCACCAGCGACAGCAGTGTGTAGAGCGTGGTGGTGCGTGCGGCTTCGTGGACGCCGCGCGCGTCGTGCCTGCGGATGGCACGCATCCCGATCATCGGGGCGATCGCCATCGGTCCGATGAGGAACACGGCCGCGAGGACGTGCAGCGTCAACACGAACTTCGTCATGGCACAGTTCTACCCCGGTGTGGGGGACACGATGCGCCCGGCGCCACTACTGTGAACGGCGCTCACGAAGGAGGGTCGATGCTCCCTGCGCCCCCGCCGCCGGAGCTGACGACTCGCAGCCGCAGCTGGGAGCGTCGGCGCAAACGGCGGAAGCGTCGGCTCGTGCTGTTCGGACTACTCGCCGCGACGATGTCCGTCGTCGTCTGCACGGTGACCGCGGTGTTCGTCCACCGCACCGGTGAGCAGGGGCCGGAGACACCGAAGGCCGCGGCCGACCAGCTCCTGCGCAGCATGTCGCAGAACAGCATCAACGAGTTCGAGCAGGCGCTGTGCGAGCCGAAGCGCAATCAGGCGGGCGCCACGCTGCGTGAGTTCAACCGCGGCCTGATCGACGTCGGCCAGGAGCTCCGGACGATCAACTGGAGCATCACGAAGGAGACCCGACGCAGCTCGACCGAGGTGGAGCTGGACGTCGGGGTCACCTTCGTCGTGGCCGACAAACGCACGAAAGAACGGGCGGACCGCCCCTTCCCCATGCGCCTTCAGGCCCTGAAAACCAACGGCTGGTACATCTGCAACATCGAGGTCCTGACGCTCTAGCGCCGTCGACCCGACGCGATAGCGGTTCGGCGGGCCAGGAAGTCGCGGACCACGTACTCGCCGAGGTTGTCGGCGTCGGACGTGAAGATCCGGCCGCCGTTGCGGCGGGCCACCTCGGTCATGAAGTCGACCAGCCGCGGATCCTCGCCCAGCATGAACACGTTGATCGCGACGCCGGCCCGGGTGGCCCGGTCGACCTCGGCCAACGTCAGCGCGAGCGTCTCCGGCATCGGCGGCCACATGAACACCGCCTCGCCGTCGCGCTCCAGATGCGCGGTCGGCTCGCCGTCGGTGACGACGAGCAGGATCGGCTCGGCGTCCGAGTGCCGGGTCAGGTGCCGCCGCGCCAGCATCAGCGCGTGCTGCAGGTTCGTACCCTGCACCGGGTCGAAGTCGAGCCCGGCCAGCTCCGCCGGGCGCAGCGGCCGAGCGTACTGGCTGAACCCGATCAGCTCGATCGAGTCCTGCGGATAACGCGTCGTCACCAGGTGGTGCAACGCCAGCGCGGTCGACTTCGCCGCGCCCCAGGTGCCGTTGAGCTCCATCGAGTACGACAGGTCGACCAGGAGCGCCACCGCGGCCCGCGAGCGCCGCTCGGTCTCCACGACCTCGAAGTCGTCGACGGTGAGCCGCACTCCGTCCGACGAAGGCCCGGTACGCAGTACCGCGTTGCGCACCGTGCGGACCACGTCCAGCGGCTGGGTGTCGCCGAACTGCCAGGCCCGGCTGCTGCCGGTGAGCTCACCGGCGGCGCCGGCGTCGGGGATGTCGTGGTCGCCGCGCGGACCGTCGTGCAGCTGGGCGAACACCCGCTTGAGCGCCGTCGCGCCCAGCCGTCGCAGCGCCTTCGGCGCCAGCTCCAGCTGACCGTTGCGGTTCTGCAGCCAGCCCTGCCGGGACAGCTCCTTCTCGATCCGCCGCAGGTTGTTGAGGTCGTCGACGGCTTCCCGCCCCAGCGCCCGCTGCACCAGCTCCTCGTCGACGTCGTCCAGGCCGGCTCCGGCGTACTGCTGGCCGAGTTGCCGGTCGAGCGACTCGACGTCGGACAGTTCGGCGACCGCGCTGGTGGCGTCGCCCATGCCCATGCCTTCCTGGCCCTGCATCCGCGGGTCGCCGCCCCAGCGCAGATCGGGCCGGGCCGCGCGCAGCTGCTGGTTGAGCCGCTCCATCTCGGCCGAGAGCCCGATGTCACCACCGAGCATCTGGTCCATCAGGTCGCCCAGCTCGGCGCGCTGCTCGGCGGTGAGGCCGTCCATCATGCGTTGCGAAGCGGCCGCCCGCCGGGCCAGCTGGTCGATCAGTTCGTCGATGCTGTTCGGCCGCTCCGGGAAGAACTCGCCGTGTTTGTCGAGGAACTGGTCCAGATCGGCCGGCGACGCCTCGCCGCGGGCGTGCTTGGACAGCAGGTCGTTCAGGTCGGCCATCATGTCCCGGACCCGGGCCATGTCCTCCGGCGAGGCGTTCTGCAGCGCGTTCTTCATGCCGGCGAACTGCGAGTCGAGCACCTCGCGGCGCAGGAGTTCCTGGATCTCCTGATACTTCTGGGCCGCCTCGGGCGAGCGCCACTGCCGTTCGGACAACGCTCGCACCGCGCTGGCGGTCTCGTTCGGCAGCGCGTCGAGCTCGGCTTCCTCGAAGCGCGCCATGTCGTCGGGGTCGGCGAACAACGCGCGCTTCTCCGCCTCGAGCGCCTGGTCGAGCAGCTCCCGGACCTGGTCCAGGGTGCCGTCCAGGCGTCCGGAGCGGCGCAGCTGCTCCCGGCGTTTGCGCAGGCGGCGGCGCAGGTCGTCGAGGCCCGAGAGGCCGTCGCGGCCCCGCTGCAGCAGCCGGCGCAACGCGTCGGCCGGGGTGGAACCGGACAGGATGTCGTCCCCGATGCCGTCCAGGGCTTCGCGGACGTCGAACGGAGGTGCCAGCGGGTCGGCGCCGCCCGACCAGCGGCCGTACTTGTAGCCGCCGCGGCGGCGGGGCGGGGGTGGCGGTTCCAGTGGTTCTGCGCTCATGGCGGCGCCTCCCTACGGTCGGAGCCGTCATGAGCGCACGGCGACTCTGCTAGCTGGACCTCGCGCAAGCGCTCGGTCGTGAAGAGCTCCTTAGGAGCCGTACAACGTCTGGCCTTCGGCTACGTCCTTGGCCAACCGCCGGTTGAGGTGGAGCCCTTCCATCGCGAATTCCAGCGCGGCCGCGGCGAGACCGGGCGACTCCGCCCCGTCCGGCACCCCGACGCGCTCGAGGATCTGGGCCAGGCCGGGCACCGTGCCCAGCTGGTGCAGCAGGTCGGCCGCGGCCACGTTCTCGCCCGCCATCACCGTGCTGCCGCCCTCGAACTTGGCCTGCAGGCCGGACAGGTCGACGCCGGCCAGGTAGCGGCGGAACGTCCTGGCGATCGACCGGCGCAGCAGGTGATCGAGGATCTCCAGCTCGCGGCCGTCCTCCAGGTCGCCGGAGAGGTCGGCGAACTCGACCTTGCCCCGGCTGGCCGGAACCACCGACGGCAGATCGCTGACCCGCGCGACCGGCGACTCGCCGGTGCGGGCGGCCCGGCGCACCGCGGAGGCGGCCACCGTCTCCAGCGCCGCGATCGCGAACCGGGCCGAGACGCCGGAGCGCTGGTCGACCTGCGGAGCCTCGCGGACCTCGCGGGTGAAGCGGCCGATGATCTCGCGCAGGTGGTCGGGCACGACCGGGTCGCCGAGCGGCTCGTCGGGCCAGCTGACCAGCGCTTCCTGCTCGATGACGGCGAGTTCGCCGGGCAGGTCGAGCGGGTAGTGGGTGCGGATCTCGGCCCCGAACCGGTCCTTGAGCGGGGTGATGATCCGACCGCGGTTGGTGTAGTCCTCCGGGTTGGCGCTGGCCACCACGAGCAGGTCCAGCGGGAGCCGCAGCGTGTAGCCGCGGACCTGGATGTCGCGCTCCTCGAGCACGTTGAGCAGCGCCACCTGGATACGTTCGGCCAGGTCGGGCAGCTCGTTCACGGCGATGATGCCGCGGTTGGTGCGTGGGATGAGTCCGTAGTGGATGGTCTCCGGGTCGCCCAGGGTGCGGCCCTCGGCGACCTTGATCGGGTCGACGTCGCCGATCAGGTCACCGACGGAGGTGTCGGGGGTGGCGAGCTTCTCGCCGAACCGGAGCGAGCGGTGCAGCCACTCGACCGGAGTGGCGTCGCCGAGTTCGGCGACGAGGTTCTGGCCGTACACGCTGATCGGCGCGAACGGGTGGTCGTTGAGTTCGGAACCGGCGATCACCGGAGTCCACTCGTCGAGCAGGGAGATCAACGACCGGATCAGGCGGGTCTTGCCCTGACCGCGCTCACCGAGGAGCACGAGGTCGTGGCCGGCGAGCAGCGCTCGCTCCAACTCGGGGAGGACGGTGTCGTCGAATCCCAGGATTCCGGGGACGGAGGGCTCGCCGGCGCGGAGCCGGGCCAGCAGGTTGTGCCGGATTTCGGCCTTCACGCCGCGGTAGGGGGTCCCGGCGTCCCGGAGGGCGCCAAGAGTGGTGGGTTCGGGCCGGGCTGCCGCCTCGGCCGCCGAGGCATCACGCGTCACAGTTCGACGCTACGTCGGAATCCCGTGGCTGGCGAGGTGGATCAGCGCGACTCGACCGAGCGCGCCAATTGCACGGTTGCGCCACCGTTGTTGTAAATCGTCACCTGTTCGCAGATCTGGCGGGCGAGCCAGAGGCCGCGGCCGCGCTCCTGGGCGGTGCCGGGCGGGCGGTAACCGGCCGTCAGCGGGTCGCCGATCTGCTGCGCGCTCCAGATGTCGCAGAACAGCCGGTCGGCCTCGGACCAGAAGCGTCCGACGCCCCGGCCGCCCCCGTGCTCGACCGCGTTGCTGGCGATCTCGTAGATCGCGATCAGGAACTCGCTCGCGTCGTCCTCGTTCATGCCGCCGTCGCGGGCCCAGCGCAGCGCGGTCTGCCGTACGGCCGGGATCTCGGCGGCGCCGAACTCCACCCGCAGCGCGTCCGGCGGCACGGTCAGGCGGGGAGCCTGCGAACCGGAGGCGAGGAACTCGACCGCCGGAACGAAGCTGTCCGACGGGGCGACACCGTTCGGCCCGAGCGTCGATGGGTGCGTGCGTCGGGCCGCGTCGAGCACGTCCTCGGCGAGGCCCTGCGCGTCGTACGCGCAGCACAGGTCGACCGGCAGGCCGGCGAGCGCGGTGTTGAGCACGGCCTCGTAACACTGCCACTCGGCGATGGCCGACGGCTGGTCCCAGCGGATCTCGGTCAGCACCCGCAGCCGCTGCTTCTTCCGGGCGGCGCGCTCGGAGCGGCGGGCGTACCCGCCGATCGTCCAGGCCGGGACGCGATGCCACGCCCGGTCGTCCACGACGTCGACCCGGTCGGCGTGCGACCCGAGCGCGGACACCAACCCGGCCGCGTCCGGGATGGCCAGCACGACCGCGTCGCCGCGCTCGATGCCCTGGCGCAGGAAGTCGGCCCCGCACGAGGCCAGCTCGTCGGGGGAGGAGTAGATCAGCGCTTGATGGCCGAGCACCGGGCCCGCGTCGGGCGGAGGGTCACCATCGATCTGTGCCGCGGTCAAGGCCGCCCCGCAGCACGCACAGTCTTCTCCTGCCAGTCGTCTCTCACTTGCACCGGCACTACCCGCCCAGCGAATTCATAACCACCCCGGCGCGGGCCAGCGTAACCACCGTTTCTGTCCTCCCGTACCGCTGGCCACCCAAGAGTGGTCAGGAATCCGAGCCCTGGCACGATTCTCCGCATGCCGAGCGCGGACGCTGTCGTCACCCCACCTGATCTGGTGACGTCGGCCGATGTCCGGGCCGCCCAGGAGGTGCTGGCCGGGGCCGGAGTGGTGCGCCGCACGCCGCTGGAGGAGTGCGAGCCACTGCGCGGGCCGGTCGGCGGCCCGGTGCTGTTCAAGTGCGAGAACCTGCAGCACGCGGGGTCGTTCAAGCTGCGTGGCGCCTACCTGCGGCTGGTCCGGCTGTCCCCGGAGGAGCGGGCGCGCGGCGTGGTCGCGGCCAGCGCGGGCAACCACGCCCAGGGCGTCGCGCTGGCGGCTCGCGCGGTCGGCACGCACGCCACCGTGTTCATGCCGGTCGGGGCGTCGTTGCCGAAGGTGGCGGCCACCCGCGAGTACGGCGCCACGGTCGAGCTGGTCGGCGCCACGATCGAGGACGCGATGGCCGCGGCCACCGCGTTCGCCCGGGACCGGGGCGCGGTCTACGTGCACCCGTTCGACCACCCGGACGTCGTCGCCGGCCAGGGAACCGTCGGGCTGGAGATCCTGGAGCAGTGTCCGGCCGTGCGGACGGTCGTCGTCCCGACCGGTGGGGGTGGCCTGGTGGCCGGCGTCGCGGCCGTGCTCCGCGCGGAGCGGCCGGACGTCCGGCTGGTCGGTGTGCAGGCCGCCGGCGCCGCGGCGGTGCGGGTGTCGCTGGCCGCCGGGCGACCGGTGACGCTCGACGGGATGCGGACGATGGCCGACGGCATCGCGGTCGGCCGTCCGGGCGACCTGACGTTCGCGCACATCGCCGCCCAGGTGGACGAGGTGCGCACGGTCTCCGAGGAGCAGCTCTCGCAGGCACTGCTGTTCAGCCTCGAGCGGGCCAAGATGGTGGTCGAGCCGGCCGGTGCGGCGGCGCTGGCCGCGGTGCTGGCCGAGCCGGAGACGTTCGAGGCTCCGGTGGTGGTGGTGCTGTCGGGCGGCAACATCGACCCGCTGCTGCTGCTCCGGGTGATCGAGCACGGCATGGGTGCCGCCGGGCGCTACCTGGAGATCACCGTGCGCTTCGCCGACCGGCCGGGGATGCTGGCCGGCCTGCTCGGCGCGCTGGCCAAACAGCGGGCGAACGTCCTCGACATCGCCCACGTCCGGCACGACGCCGCGCTGCGGGTGGGCGAGGTCGAGGTGTCGCTGACGGTGGAGACGGACGGCCCGGACCACTCACACCGGACGGTGAACGCACTGCGGGCCGCGGGCTACTCGGTGGAGTAGCCGCGGCCCGCAGCCGGGGGCTCAGCCCGCGAACGGCTCGAGGTTGGCGATCGTGACGTTGATCGTGCGGCCGTTGGGCGCCTCGTAGGACACCTTGTCGCCCGGCTTGTGGTCCAGGATGGCCGCACCGAGCGCCGACTCGGGGGAGTACACCGTCAGGTCGGTGGTCGACGAGATCTCGCGGGAGCCGAGCAGGAACGTCTCGGCGTCGTCCGGGTCGTCGTCGAAGTGAACGGTGATCACCGTGCCGGGCACCACGACGGTGGCCGTGGTGGGTGCCTCGCCGACGCGCGCGCTGCGGAGCAGGTCCTCGAGCTGCCGGATGCGGCCCTCCTGCTTGCCCTGCTCCTCCTTGGCGGCGTGGTACCCGCCGTTCTCCTTGAGGTCGCCCTCCTCGCGCCGGGCGTTGATCTCCGCCGCGATCACGGGGCGGTTCGCCTTGAGCTCCTCGAGCTCGGCCTTCAGCCGGTCGAACGCCTCCTGGGTGAGCCAGGTTGCGCGCGCCTCATCGGTCGTAGACACGGGTGCTCCTCGGGGGTCAATGGATATCGGTCGTTCCACACTGCGGGGAAACTAAAAGGATAGCCCGGATGATCTCTTCCGGGCCGGGGTCGGGGAACCCTGTGCAGTCGCGCGGTTACTCAGCTGTGAACAGCAGAGGCCTGTGAGCCGACGTCATCCCCGCCGCGGACACGGCACTTTTCGGCGTGTCCGGGCGTGATCGCCGCTCATCTCTCTCACCACGTTCAACTGCCCCTCTCGTCGCCACGGGGAGGACGCCCCCAGGCGACCGGACGTCCAGGATGACATCTCCTCGCCGTTTGGTTCAACGATCGGCGCGGTTCGAAGTGCCCGGGACGGATCCGCTCCCGTCAGCACGCTCCGGCGGGGGTGCTGGGGCTCGGGTCTCCGGTGGCCGGGTCGGTGGGCTCCGCCGGCTCGGACGGCGTCTCGTCGGGGTCGGCCTGCGTCGTGGCGCTCGCGCTCGCGGACGGGTCACCCGCGAGTGCGTTGGTGCGACCGGTCGCGCAGCGGGGGCTCGTGCGTGGCGTCGGCCGGACGACGGTGCCCGGCTGCCGGGTGCGGGGCGGGCGGCCGTTCGAGCGGGGGGTGGTGGGTGCGGCCGGCTGCTCCTCGGTGGTCGCGCCGTCGTTCCCGGAGTCGTCGGCGTCGTCGCCGGAGTCGGCGCCCGGTGCTCCCGGCGCCACCGCGGGCCGGCCGACGCGCGGGA
Source organism: Cryptosporangium japonicum (assembly GCF_039524755.1). Taxonomy (NCBI): domain Bacteria; kingdom Bacillati; phylum Actinomycetota; class Actinomycetes; order Cryptosporangiales; family Cryptosporangiaceae; genus Cryptosporangium; species Cryptosporangium japonicum. The sequence goes on along the minus strand of NZ_BAAAGX010000027.1, from coordinate 8,039 downwards.
CGGCCGCACCGGAGGTGGCGGCCGGGCCGTCGCTCGGGGTCGCGGCGGGCCGGGGGATGAGCTTGCCGTCCGGCCCCGGCGTCGGCTGCGGCTCGGTGGCCTCGACGTCGCCGCCGTCGGACGGGCCGGTCGGCGAGACGGCGGACAGCGGCGGGGTGCCGCGGTCGGCCTGATCGCTCGGCTGCGCGTGCAGCATGGCCAGCGTCACGCCCAGGACTCCGACCGCGACCGTCATCCCCACCGTGGAGAGCCCGAGCCGGGTGGGCGACGGGGCCGGCGGCGGGCGGTGCCGCCCGGTGTAGCCCCGCCGGGCGAGCGACGAGCGCCCGGAGGTGTAGGGGTGCGGCACCAGCGCCAGTGGACGGTCGCGGTGGTCGACGGTCTCCGCGTCGGACGGGACGGCGGGCAGGTCGACGGTCGTCGCGGCGTCGTCGGGACGGATCGCCGGGAGTGAGGCGGTGGTGGCCTCCTCGCCCGACCAGGGACGCCGGACGGGCAGGTTCGCGGGCGCCGGCAGTGGGAGCCGCCCCGACCACTCCGGAGCGACCGACGGGAACTCCTCGGTGGCCGCCTCCTCCTCGACCGGCCGGCCGAACGGGTCCTGTTCGGCCGCACGGGCCCGAGCCCAGTACAGCGGATCCGTCTGCGCCACCGAGTGCCGCGAACGGCGACGCGACTCACTGCCTTCCATGGCTCCCAGGGAACCCCGGGATTTCGACGACGGCGAGGGTGATGTCCGGATGCGACCCCGCTGTCCGACGCGCCTCTCGGTCGTTCGGAGGAACGGTTGGGCACAGCGGCCCCCTCCCCGTGGAACACGGGTGGGCGTGGTGGCCGGTTCAGCCGGCCGGCGTGCAACCCCCGGCCTCGCCGCTGACCGCGCGCTGCGAGGTGGCCAGAGTAACCGTCCGGGTGATCACGGAGTCACCCTCCGGAACCGTGAACTCGGTACGACCCACCTCCGCACCGTCCTGCCCCCGCGAGCGCACCGCGCACGTCATCGGCGTCTCCCGGGACCCGGAGACCTCGAACTCGATCCGGACTTCGCGGTCGGAGACCACCGCGTACCGGAGAACGCGGCCTTCCACGTGGTCGTCGCCGTAGGTGGAGTAGAGCTTTCCGGCGATCGCCAGGCCCGCCACCACGACGGCTCCGACCAACGCCGGGACCAGCCAACGGGGATAGGCGCGCCGGCTACGCCGACGGCCGTAGCGGCCGGGAGGAAATACGGGTGCCGTCACGAGCGCTCCGCTATCGGGGGCCGGTGAGCCGCTGTCACGGCGGCGCCGCCGGTCGTGGACAATTCATCTGTCAGCTACGCAGCAACGTATCCCGACGGGCTGACACCTAGGTGAGGGAGATCCGGCGCGTGTCCGACGAGCAACTCCGGCTGATGGCCGTACACGCCCATCCGGACGACGAGTCGAGCAAGGGTGCCGCCACCATGGCGCGCTACGTGCACGATGGGGTCTCGGTACTGGTCGCCACGTGCACCGGTGGTGAGCGTGGCTCGGTGCTCAACCCGCAGATGGACCGGCCCGAGGTCTGGGCGAACCTGAGCGACCTGCGCCGCGAGGAGATGGCGAACGCGCGCGCGATCCTCGGCGTCGACCAGGCGTGGCTCGGCTTCGTGGACTCCGGCCTCCCGGAGGGTGACCCGTTGCCGCCGCTGCCCGAGGGCTGCTTCGCGGCCCAGCCGCTCGAGGTGGCCGCCGCGCCCCTGGTGCGTCTCGTGCGTGAGTTCCGCCCGCACGTGATCCTCACCTACGACGAGAACGGCGGGTACCCGCACCCGGACCACATCATGTGCCACCGGGTGTCGGTCGAGGCCTACGAGGCCGCCGGTGATCCCGAGCGCTATGTCGAGCAGGGCGAGCCCTGGCAGCCGTTGAAGCTCTACTACCACATGAGTTTCTCCAAGGCCCGGGTGTTGCTGCTGGACGAGGCGATGAAGGCCGCCGGCCTGGAGTCGCCGTACGACGAGTGGCTGCAGAACTGGCCGGACGACCGGCCCGACCCCGCCGAGCGCATCACCACGCGGATCAACTGCGGTGAGTACTTCGGCGTCCGGGACGACGCGCTGCGTGCCCACGCCACCCAGGTCGACCCGAACGGGCGCTGGTTCGGCGTCCCGCTGGAGATCCAGCAGCGGGTCTGGCCCACCGAGGACTACGAGCTGGCCCGCTCGGCCGTGGAGAGCGAGCGGCCGGAAGATGATCTGTTCGCAGGAGTACGCGAGGCGGTGAAGGCACGATGACGCTGGACACGGTGGTCGAGGCGGCGAACAACTTCGGAGACACCCGGGAGGGTGCCGGTGCGGGCCCGCTGGCCCTGGCGGTGGTGGCGCTGCTCGCGATCGCGACGATCCTGCTGTGGCGCAACATGACGGCGCGGATCAAGCGGCTGCCCGCGTCGTTCCCGGCCGAGAAGGCCGAGAGCACGACCGTGCACACCGAGGCGGTCCCCGCCGAGCCGGCCGCAGCGGAGCCCGTCGCCGAGGCGGAGTCCGCCGCGAAGCGGAGCACCACCGAGAGCTGACCACTCTCGGTAACAACTAGTCGACGTAGCGGCGCGCCCTGACCCAGGCGCGCCGCCGGGACCCCGACTTCCCTTCTCCGGGCACGGAGAGTAATCTGCGGTCAGCACGGCGCGGACGCTACGAGTATCCGCGCCGTTATCGCGTGTCGGTGTCGATCGAACGCCGACTAGTAACTCGTCGCACGGGGATATGCACGCGCAGTATCGCTCGTAGTAGCGTTTTATACCATTTTCGACTAGCGGGCGAACGCACATTCTTTGGTAGCCATTGAGTGTCTTCACCCATTGCGATAACGCCACTACGGTCGGCGTATCGCGATCCGAGATCAAATCTCGAACCGAGCCCGGAAAGTGCGGGCGAGATTTGCCGCCAGATATTTCTAGTTGCGTTGTCTCGCGTTCGGATGCCGATACGCGCAGAACATCAATTTCTTGTTTCCGTAACCGAACGTGTACGGATCGGTGTGGTTTCGACCCGAGTCGGGGATCTCCGGGAAGGGGAGGCGACGATGCGCGGCGCGACGTGGGGCTGAATTTAATCTAAATGAATAGTGGGAATGGTTGGACTGAAGTGAAGGGAGGTGTTTAGTGATGCGTGGGGCTACTTGGGGCTGAGTTTGTCCGATGTGCCGGATCAGGAACTCGCGATCGGAGGTGGACCGTGCGCGGCGCGACGTGGGGCTGACGGTCGGATGTGGACAGCGGTACGAGGTCCGAGGGACTGAACCGAACGAAGGAACGGCGAGTGCAGTGGAGGACGAGAGGAGGTGCTCGACGATGCGCGGTGCCACCTGGGGCTGATTGCCCCCTTTGTGGTCGGAGTGGAAATTCGTTACTGGTGGGAATGGAGGGAACCGCAATGCGTGGTGCGACCTGGGGCTGAAGCCCGACGTCCGGAGGGAATTGCATCCAGAAGGGAGTTGCGTGATGCGTGGCGCGACCTGGGGCTAAACTGCGCAGCGTAGCCGTCCGGTCATTGACGGCTCATAAATTGATGCCCGGAAGGGCTCTACGAACGTGAGTGGTTAAAGCTCACCCATCTATCGCCTCATAACCCGTGACGCACCGGCCTCCGTCGGAGAGGATCGTGCTTGCGTGGCCGTATCGGTCGCGTCGGCGAGATCGAGGGAGGCGGCGTGGACGCGGTTATCAGCGCCCAGCGACTGTCACTTCCCAGTCGCCTTCGCGCCTTGATCACGGGTATGACCGTGTTGGCCGCGGTCTGTATTGCCGGGGTCGCGCTCACATTGCCGGCGCCCGGCACCGACTGGTGGGCGGTCCCGCTCGTCACCCTGATGGTGGCGATCAGTCGGATCTGGATCGTGCGCCGCTACATCGGCGGCAGCGGCATCCTCGTCGACTGGGGCGAGGCCGTGCTCATCGTCGGGCTGGTTTTGCTGCCGCCCGGCTGGACCGTCCTGACCGCCGCGATCGGCACCGCCGGTGCGATGGCGTGGAAGAGATTCGATCCGGTCAAAGCCTGGTTCAACGTCGCCACGACAATTGTCGGAGTCAGTGCGGCCGCGACCGCCATGGTGGCGATCGCCGGCGCGCAACCCGACCCGATCAGCTGGCGCGGTGCGCTCGCGCTGACCGCCATGGCCGCGATCTCCGCGGTGGTGAGCGAGCTGGCCTGCGCGGCCGCGGTCGCGTATTCGCGCGGTGACACGTTCCGCTCGGTCGTCTTCGAAGGCGTCGGCACCCGTGCGCTCGGCCTGCTGCTCAATCTCGCGATCGGCGCGCTCATTCTCGCGGTCGCGCGCTACGCGCCTTATCTCTTGATAGTTCTCCCGCCGGTGCTCTGGCTGCTGATCGAAGGCTTCGCCGGCCGGGTACGCACCCGGATCGAGCGCCGGATGTGGCAGCGGCTGTCCGCGGCGACCCAGGAAATGGGTCACCTCGACATCGACGCGGTGTTACGCACCGCCATCGTCGAGTCGGCCAAACTCTTCGGCGCCGACGTCGTGGAGGTCGAGTGGAAACGGGCCAACGGCGACGCGGTGCTCACCCGCGGTGACGCCGCCGGCGAGATCTGGCAGGGCAAGCCGGGCCTCTACCGCCCCGAGCAGACGATGTTCCCGGTCTCGTTGGTCAACGGTTCCGGCCCGTCCTTCGGTGAACTGCGGCTGTGCTTCCGCTCCCAGGTCCGGCTGCCCGAGCGCGAACAGCTCGCGCTGGCCACGCTGGGCAGCGCGCTGGCCGGCACCATGCAGAACGCGTACGTCCACCAGCAGCTGCACGACCTCGCCACGCAGGACGCGCTCACCGGCCTGGCCAACCGCGCCTGCCTGATGGCCGAGGGCAACGCGGTGCTGACCAGCGGCCACGGCAACCTCGCCCTGCTCCTGCTCGACCTCGACCACTTCCGCCAGGTCAACGACACGCTCGGGCACGAGGCCGGCGACGACCTGCTGCGTGTGGTCGCCGAGCGGCTGCGGGTGCGGGTGGCGCCGGGGGAGACGCTCGCGCGGCTGCACGGCGACGAGTTCGCCCTGTTGATGCCCGGCCAGGCCAGCCAGCGGGCGGCGTCGACGCACGCGCACTCCCGGGCCGAGACGCTCCTCGGTGCGCTCGGCGGCCCGCTCGTCGTCGACGGGGTGGAGCTCTCGATCGAGGCCACGGCCGGGATCGTCGCGGTGGAGACCGGCGGCTGCGACATGGTCGAGTTGCTTCGCCGGGCCGACTCGGCGATGTTCCGGGCCAAGGCCGGCGGCGTCCAACTGCTGGAGTTCGACGCCGAGCGCGACACCGCGAGCGTCGACCGGCTGGCGCTGGCCTCCGAGATGCAGGCCGCCCTCGCCGCCGACGACCAGATCGTCATCCAGCTGCAGCCCAGCGTCGACCTCGTCGCCGGCAAGCCGCTGGGCGCCGAGGTGCTGGTGCGCTGGCGTCACCCCCGCCGGGGCATGCTCAGCCCGGCCGCCTTCATCCCCGACCTGGAACACACCGACCTGATCGCGCCGCTGACCCGGCGGGTCTTCGAGCTGGCGCTGGGCACCTACCGCACCTGGCTCGACGACGGCATCGACGCGCCGGTCGCGGTCAACCTCTCGGCGCGGTCACTCCTCGACCGCGACCTGCCCGACGAGGTCAGCCGCCTGCTGACCGAGTTCCAGGTGCCGCCGGACCGGTTGGTGCTGGAGATCACCGAGACCGCGATGATGAGCGAGCTCGAGGTCGTCGACGAGGTGCTCACCGCACTGCGTGACCTGGGCGTCCGGCTCTCGCTCGACGACTTCGGCACCGGGTTCTCGTCGCTCACGTCGGTGGCGCGCGTCACCGTCGACGAGATCAAGATCGACCGGCAGTTCGTGATCGCGATGGAGAGTTCCCGGCAGGCCGAGGCGGTGGTCCGGATGACCGTCGGCCTCGCCCACACGCTGGGCCTGCGCGCGATCGCCGAGGGCGTCGAGACCGCCGAGCAACGCGCTGAGCTGATGAAACTCGGCTGCCACGGTGCCCAGGGCTTCTTCTTCTACCCGCCGCTCGACCCCGACGACGCCAAGGTCGTGCTCGCGGCCCGCGGTGGCCCCGACGGCCCACCCGAGTGAGTCGGTTGCAAGCGGTCCGGACGGAAATCTCCGCCTCTTCGGCGGAGGGGTACACCGGACAAAGGGTCGCGGGGTCGTGCCTTAGCCTGAACCACAACTAGCGTTAACTGGAGCTTATTAACCGCCTTCGACCGCCCGAGTTGGCCTCATCCTTCAGACTTGAAATCTTGAGGCACGATGGAGCGGCTGATCGCGCCCCAGGTCGTCCTGTGGCGCACCGTCTCTCCCCGGAGCTGCTCGTGACTCCCCCCGTCCTCTCTGGCGCCGGCCCCCGCGGCGTCCGGGGCCGTCTGATCCTGCTGGTCGCGCTGCTCGCGACCGCTCTTCTGGTGGCCGGCTGCTCCGGTTCGGGCAGCGGTGGCGGTGACGGCGGCGGCAAGGGCGCCGACCCGACGACGTCCCCCTCGCCCGACGGACCGAAGCTCACCGTGAAGCCGGCCGCCGACGCGACGGCGGTGCCGCCGACGGACCCGATCACGCTGTCGATCGACAAGGACACGATCAGCGCGGTGTCGGTGAAGTCCGACAAGGGCGATGCGGTCGAGGGCGAGCTCGGCGCGGACAAACGGAGCTGGGCCAGCAAGGGCAAGCTCTCGTTCGGCGCCACGTACACCGTCTCGGTCACGACGACCGGCGGCGGGACGCCGCTGACCTCGAAGTTCGCGACCGTTCCCACGCCGGGCGCGGACAGTTCGGTCCGCGCGTCGAGCCCGCTCGGCGACAACAAGACCTACGGCGTGGGCATGCCGATCGTGCTGAAGCTGAGCCGCTCGGTGAAGAGCGACGCGGCGCGCACCGCGTACGAGAAGATGCTCAAGGTCAGCTCGGAGCCGCCGACGACCGGCGCGTGGGGCTGGGTCAGCTCCACCGAGCTGCACTTCCGGCCGTCGGAGTACTGGGCCGCGGGCAGCAAGGTCCACGTCACGGTCGACAGCGCCGGTCGGCCGGTCGCCGACGGCGTCTGGGGCCGCACCGACATGACCATCGACTTCAAGATCGGCACCGACCGGCGGATGGTCGCCGACTCCTCGACGCACACGATGAAGGTGACCGAGGGCGGCGAGGTCGTGAAGACCATGCCGGTCAGCCTGGGCAAGCCGAAGTACCCGTCGAGTAGCGGAACGATGGTCATCATCGACAAGCGGCGCGAGGCGATGTTCGACTCGTCGACCTACGGTCTCGCGGTCGACTCGCCCGACGGCTACCGCACCAAGGTCGAGTACCCGATGCGCCTCACCTGGGGCGGCGAGTTCGTCCACTCGGCGCCGTGGTCGGTGGCGCAGCAGGGCAAGGAGAACGTCTCGCACGGCTGCATCAACGTGTCGGAGGCGAACGCGATCTGGCTCTACGAGCGGGTGCAGGTCGGCGACCCGGTCACGGTCAAGAACACCGAGACCACGGTCGAGCTCGGCAACGGCTACAGCGACTGGACGCTCGACTTCGAAGACTGGCTGACCCACTCCAAGACCGGCGCGGTCACGACGACCTAGGTGTACTCGGCCGGGACGTTGGTGGCAGATGACCTGCCCGACACGCCGGGTGGGTTGGTTGAACTGGTGAGGACTCCGGTTGAGGTGTGGCTTGTCTAGAGTCCGCACCTGACCGGAGGCCCTCGTGTCTCACCGTAATGCCCGTTTGACCTTTCATGGCCGCATGCTGCTGGTCGATCGCGTCCGCCGTCAGGGCATGCCGCGTGCGCACGTGGCTCGACAGATGGGCGTCTCACGCAAGACCGTGGGTTACTGGCTCGTCCGATACGACGCCGAAGGCCCCGGCGGACTGCACGACCGCTCGTCCCGGCCGCGCTCCAGCCCGCGCCGCACCCCGGCCGAGGTGGAACAGAAAGTCCTCACGCTGCGCCGCGAGAAGCGCCGCGGCCAGGACTGGCTCGGCCCCGACCTCGGTCTCCCACCGCGGACTGTTTCCCGGATCCTGCGCCGCCACCACACC
>NZ_BAAAGX010000026.1:4096-55700 GCF_039524755.1 Cryptosporangium japonicum | reverse complement strand
GGTGTGGTGGCGGCGCAGGATCCGGGAAACAGTCCGCGGTGGGAGACCGAGTTCGGGGCCGAGCCAGTCCTGGCCGCGGCGCTTCTCGCGGCGCAGCGTGAGGACTTTCTGTTCCACCTCGGCCGGGGTGCGGCGCGGGCTCGTGCGCGGCCGGGACGAGCGGTCGTGCAGCCCGCCGGGGCCTTCGGCGTCATAGCGGGCCAGCCACCGGCCGACGGTCTGCCGCGAGACACCCATCTGGCCGGCCACGTGGGCCTGGGGATGGCCCTGACGGCGGACACGATCGACCAGCAGCATGCGGCCATGAAAGGTCAAACGGGCATTACGGTGAGACACGAGGGCCTCCGGTCAGGTGCGGACTCTAGACAAGCCACACCTCAACCGGAGGTCCTCACCAGTTCAACCAACCCACCCGGCGTGTCGGGCAGGTCATCTGCCACCAACGTCCCGGCCGAGTACATCTAGGCGCCGGTGAACTTCGCCTTGCCCGGGCCGCTGGCCAGGAACGACTCCATGCCGATGCGCTTGTCCTCGGTGGCGAACAGGCCGGCGAACAAGTGGCTCTCCAGCCGCAGCCCGGTCTCCAGGTCCACGTCCAGGCCGCCGTCGATAGCGGCCTTCGCGGCACGCAGCGCGTAGGCCGGGCCGTTCACGAACGTCGACGCCCACTCGACCGACGCGGCGTACACGTCGTCGGCCGGTACGACCTTGTCGACGAGCCCGATCGCGAGCGCCTCGGCGGCGTCCACGAACCGGCCGGAGTAGATCAGGTCCTTGGCCTTCGACGGGCCGACCAGGCGCGTCAGCCGCTGCGTGCCGCCGGCGCCGGGAATGATGCCGAGCAGGATCTCCGGCTGCCCCAGCTTCGCGTTCTCGCCCGCCACCCGGAAGTCCGCGGTGAGCGCGAGTTCGCACCCGCCGCCGAGCGCGTACCCGGTGACCGCGGCGATGACCGGCTTCGGGATGCGCGCGACCGCGGTCAGCGACCCGGTCAGCGCCTCGGCCCGCGACACCATCTGGGTGTAGGAGGTCTCGGCGAACTCCTTGATGTCCGCGCCGGCCGCGAACACCTTCGGCCCGCCGTAGAGCACCACCGCCCGGACGTCGTCGCGGCGCGTCGCCTCCTCGGCGGCGGCACGCAGCTCACCCTGCACCTGGGTGTCGAGCGCGTTCATCTTCGGCCGGTCGAGCCGGATCGTGCCGACCCCATCCGCCACCTCGAGGTTCACGAACTCACCGGTCATCCGCTCCGACCACCCTTCGACGACGCCGTTCGCCGCAGCCTACCGGCGGGTAGTCAGCCGGGTCTCAGGCCGTGAGCGAGAGCACGGTGACCGTGTCGGACTCCCGGTTCGTCACGTAACCGGTGCGTCCGTCCGGCGAGACCGCGACGACGTAGGGGTCGACGCCGAGCTTGATCGACGCCGTCTGCTTCATCGTCGTCGTGTCGAGCACGGTGAGCGTGTCGTCGCCGGTGACCGCGAAGTACGCGTGCTTACCGTCGGCGGAGACCGCCACGCAGCGCGGGTTCGTGCCGACCTTCGCGTCCGTACCGATCTTCTTCCTCGTCGCCGTGTCGATCACCGACGTCGTGCCGTCGTCGTAGTTGGCGGTGTAGACGCGGCTGCGGTCGGGGCTGGCCGCGACGCTGTGCGGTGCCGCGCCGACCGGGATCGTGGACTCCACCGAGGTCTTCCCCGTGTCGACGACCGACACCTGGTTCGACTCGTGATTGGCCACGTACGCGGTGCTCCCGGCGAACGTCACCGAGTGCGGACGCGGGGCCACGGCCAGCTTCGCCGCGAGCTTGTTCGTCGCGGTGTCGATGACCAGCACCACTTCGCGGTCGTGGTCGGGCACGTAGACCCACGCCCCGTCCGGTGACACCGCGAGCGCGTACGGGTGCGAGTCGGTCGCCTGCTCGACGGCGATGCTGGTGACCACTGTGGACTTGACGGTGTCGATCACGACGATCGCGTTGCCGCCGCCGTTGTCGTTGTGGGTCGAGACGTAGAGCCGGTCCTGGGTGGGGCTGGCCGCGAGGTACTGCGGCTGGTTCGGGGTCCGGATCACCCTGGTCGCCCGGTGGTCCTCGTTGTCGATCACCGACACCGAGCGTTCGTTGCTGTTGGCGATGTAGACGCGGCGGCCGTCGCGGGAGAACGCGATGCCCTGGGGGCCGTTGCCGACCTTCACCGTCGTGGCGACGAGGGGCTTCGCGACGCTGGCCGGGGTGCTGGGGCCCGGGCTCGCGGACGGCGCCGGGGTCGTCGACGGGGAGGCGGTGACCGCGCGGTCGGCGGGGTCGGGGCGGAAGATCCAGAAACCCGCTCCGACCGCGAGCACGACCAGGGCGACGAGCCCGGCGACGAGCGCGATGCGGCGGGGGCGGTCGGGCGCGGCCGGTGGTTCGGGGTCGCGGCGGTGGCTGACCAGCGTGGGCGGCGAATCGCGCTGGGCGATCGCGTCCGCGCGGGCCGGTGACGGGCTCCCGACGACCGTCGGCTCGGCCCGCGGCGGCGGAGGCTCGGACGACACCGGCCGTAAGGCCAGCGCCTCTTCGAGACTCTCCGCCGGCGCCGCCGCGGCGGGCTCGGTCTGCGGTACGGCCTCGGACGCCGGCGCGGAATCGGCCGCCGGGACCTGCCCGCCGGACTGTCCGGATGCGGCCGACAGCGGGGCCGACGGTGCGGCCGACGGTGCGGCCGACGACGGGGTCGATGACGGGGCCGACGACGGGGTCGGCCTCGGCGGGAGGCTCGCCGGCCGGGTCTCCGCGGCGGCCCGCGGCACCGGCGCCGCACCGGCCGGCTCAGCCGCGGCCGGGGGCGGGGCCGTACCAGTGGGAGGTTCGGCGGGAGTGTCCGTCACGAGCGTCGGGGTGTCGTCGGCGGGTTCGCTGACGTAGCGGTCGCGGACACCCGCGACCTTCCCCGGCCGGTCGGCCAGGCGGAACGGGATCTGCGCGGCCAACCCGAACGCGTTCCGCAACTGCCCGACCAGCGCACCGCAACTGTCCGGCCGCGCGCTCGGCTCCTTCGCCATCGCCGACTGGATCACCGCGTCGACCGCGGGCGGCACGTCGGCCAGCACCTCCGACAGCACCGGTGGCGGCGAGCTGATGTGCGCCCACAGCATCGCCACGTAGTCGTCGCGCGCGAACGGCGCCGCGCCGGTGAGCACGTGGTAGAGCACGCACCCCAGCGAGTACACGTCGGCGCGGTGGTCGACGGCCTGGCTCGCGATCTGCTCCGGCGCGACGTACGCGATCGTGCCGAGGAACTGCCCGGCGGTGGTGAGGCCGGTGACGTCGGCGCTGCGCTTGGTGAGCCCGAAGTCGGTGAGGTAGATGTGCCTGGCGGTGAGGTTCATGTCGCCGTCGTCGCTGTCCTGCCCGGTGAGCAGGATGTTGCCCGGCTTGACGTCGCGGTGCACGAGCTCGCGCGCGTGGGCGGCGTCCAGCGCGGCGCCGACGGCCGTGAAGATCGTGATCGTCTCGTCCGGCGTCAGGCGGCCCCGGCGGCTCAGCACCGTGTCCAGGTCCTCGCCGTCGACGAAACGCATCGCCGTCCACAGCATCCCGTCGAGCTCGCCGGCCTGGTAGATCGGCAGCACGTTCGGGTGGTCCAGGGAGGCGGCGAGCTCGCTCTCGCGGGTGAACCGCGCCCGGAACGTCGTGTCGGCGGCCAGCTCGGGCGCGATCAGCTTCAGCGCGACCGGGCGCCCGAGGCGTCGGTCACGTGCTTTGTAGACGACGGCCATCCCGCCACGGGCGATGAACGACTCGACGCGGTACCCGTCGACGTCCTCGCCGATGTCGAGGACCATCTGGTCGTGCCGGCCCATGGGTGTGCGCTCCCCGAAGATCTCCCGGTGTCCACTGTAAAGGGGTCACGCAGGTGATCGATCAAAGGGTTCTGTCACATTTCCGCCAGAACCGTGCCCCTCACAATGCGCGAGCAGCGTACCGGCCGTCGACCCGGTCGAGGCGGAGGGCCAGACCGAAGGTGCTCGACAGCGTCTGCGCGGTGAGCGCCTCGTCCAGCGGCCCGGCCGCGACGACCTTCCCCTGGCGCAGCAGCAGCGCGTGGGTGATGCCGGGCGGTATCTCCTCGACGTGGTGCGTCACCAGCACCAGCGCGGGCGAGGCGGGGTCGCTGGCCAGCACCGAGAGCCGGTGCACCAGGTCTTCCCGGCCGCCCAGGTCGAGGCCGGCGGCCGGCTCGTCGAGCATCAGCACCTCGGGGTCGGTCATCAGCGCGCGGGCGATCTGGACGCGCTTGCGCTCGCCCTCACTGAGCGTCCCGTAGAGCCGCGGAGCCAGGTGTTCGACACCGAACTGGGCCAGCAGCGACCGGCCGCGGTCGGCGTCCAGGCCGTCGTACTGCTCGGTGAAGCGCCCCACCACGGCGTACGCGGCCGTGACGACGACGTCGGCCACGGTCTCGTCGGCGGGGATCCGTTCGGCCAGCGACGCGGACGACAGCCCGATCCGCGGCCGGAGTTCGAAGACGTCCACCTTGCCGAGCTGCTCACCGAGGATCGCGACCCGTCCACGGGTGGGGTGCAGCCGCGCGGCGGCGACCGAGAGCAGCGTGGTCTTGCCGGCGCCGTTCGGGCCGAGTACGACCCAGCGCTCGTCCTCGCGGACCTGCCAGTCGATCTCGTGCAGCAGGTCGTTGCCCGATCGGGTGACCGTGACCCCGGCCAGGTCGAGCACCGCGTCGGGGTCCGGGTCGGGGTACGACGTCCGCGGCGTGGCCGAACGTGACTTCAGCGCTGAATCCGGCACCACGGACACGCCTCGGGTCACCGAGAAGACCGGGGAAACGGAGGGCACGGCCGCGCGGCCGACGGCGGAGGGACGAGAAGCGTCAGGCACGTACCCATCCAACAACACCCGGGCCAACCACTGTCGTCCTCCCCCGTCCCGACGCGCCGCTTGGTACTCAGGAGAACCAGGCGCTGGACCACATCTCGGGAGGTCTCGGTACGGTTTCGGAGACCAACCCCTAATCTGTGCACAACAGGCTGCTTGGGGGTGCCATGAGCGTCGATACCAGTGGTCCCTGGCCCGGTCACCCGTTTCCGCTCGGAGCGACCTGGGACGGCGACGGCGTCAACTTCTCGCTGTGGAGTCCGCACGCGATCGGCGTCGACCTCTGTCTCTTCGACGAGGCCGGGAACGAGCGGAGACTGCTGCTCGAGGAGAGCACCTACCACGTCTGGCACGGGTACGTGCCGAACGTGGGGCCGGGCCAGCGTTACGGCTTCCGGGTGCACGGCCCGTGGAACCCGCTCGCCGGCCACCGGTTCAACCCGGCCAAGCTGCTGATGGACCCGTACGCGCGGGCCTACTCCGGCCAGGTCGACTACGACCAGGCCCTCTACGGCCACACCGGCGACGCCGCCCGCGGCTGGCCGGACCCGCGCGACTCCGCACCGCACACGCTGCGCTCGGTCGTGCTGGCCCGCTCCACCGGCCTCTCGCACACCCGTCCCCGGGTGCCCTGGGAGGACACGGTCATCTACGAGCTGCACGTGCGTGGCTTCACGATGCGCCACCCCGAGGTGCCCGACCACCTGCGTGGCACGTACTCCGGCCTGGCCCACCCGGCGGTCATCGACCACCTGGTCGGGCTGGGTGTCACGTCGGTCGAGCTGCTGCCGGTGCACCACATGGTCACCGAGCCGACGATCGCCGCCCGCGGCCTGCCGAACTACTGGGGCTACAACACGCTCGGCTACTTCGCCCCGGACTCCCGGTTCTCCTCCCGCGGCGACGCCGGCGGCCAGGTCGAGGAGTTCCGCGACATGGTGGCCGCACTGCACGCGGCCGGCATCGAGGTCATCCTCGACGTCGTCTACAACCACACCGCCGAGGGCGGTGCGGACGGGCCGACGCTGAGCTTCCGCGGCATCGACAACCGGGGCTACTACCGGCTGGCCCAGGACGACGGCAGCCGCTACGTCGACTACACCGGCTGCGGCAACACGCTGGACGCCCGGCAACCGGCGATGCTGCAGATGCTGATGGACTCGCTGCGTTACTGGGCGCTGGACATGGGCGTCGACGGCTTCCGGTTCGACCTCGCGTCGGCGCTGGCCCGGTCGATGCACGACGTCGACCAGCTCTCCTCGTTCATGTCGGTGATCCACCAGGATCCGGTGATCAACCAGCTCAAGCTCATCGCCGAGCCGTGGGACATCGGCGCGGGCGGATACCAGGTGGGCAACTTCCCCCCGTTGTGGACGGAGTGGAACGGCCGGTACCGCGACGCCGTGCGCGACCTCTGGCGCGGCGCGGGCAACCTCGGCGAGCTCGGTTACCGGCTCTCCGGCTCGTCGGACCTCTACCAGGACGACGGCCGCCGCCCGTTCGCGTCGATCAACTTCATCACCGCGCACGACGGCTTCACGATGCGCGACCTGTTCACGTACAACCACAAGCACAACGAGGCCAACAAGGAGCAGAACCGGGACGGCACCGACGACAACCGGTCCTGGAACTGCGGCGTCGAGGGCGAGACCGACGACGGGGCGGTGATCGCGCTGCGCAACCGGCAGATCCGCAACGCGCTCGCGACGCTGGTGTTGTCGGCGGGGGTGCCTATGATCACCGCCGGCGACGAGCTCCGCCGCACCCAGCACGGCAACAACAACGCCTACTGCCAGGACAACGAGATCTCCTGGATGGACTGGAAGCTCGATCCGGAGGCCGAGAGCCTGCTCGGGTTCACCTCGCGGCTGCTCGAGCTGCGGGCGAAGGCGCCGGTGTTCCGGCAGCGCTCGTTCTTCGTCGGCGCGCCGACCGACGTCGAGAACCCGGTGAGCGACCTCGCGTGGTTCCGGCCGGACGGCGGGCTGATGGGGCCGGACGACTGGAACCGGCACGACGCCAGGACGCTCGGCATGTTCCTCAACGGCGACCAGATCCGGAACCGCACGATGCGTGGCGAGCGCATCGTCGACGACTCGTACCTGCTCTGGATCCACGCCGCCGACGGTGACCTCGAGGTGCGGTTGCCCGGCCCACCCTGGGCCGAGCGCTACCAGGTGGTGTTCGACACCGCCCGGCCCGACCTGCCGGACGGCAGCGAGACGCTCGACGGCGGTGCGTCCCGCCCGCTCTCGGCCTGGTCGACGGTGCTGCTGCGCGCGACGTCCACCTAGTTGGTGCTGGCGGTGCCCAGCGCGACACCGAGGATGAAGATCAGGAAGAGGATCCCGCCCCCGACGAGTAACCAGAGCGCCGTGGTGCGTCCGAAGAGGCCACGGTTCTCGGTGGTGATCTCGCGGTAGCCGTCGGCGGTGTTGCCGGCCGGTGGTTCACGCAGCCCGACCCGGCGCGGACCTCGGCCGAGGCCCCCGCCGAAGCCGCCGAGCCCGGTGGGCGGGCCGGCGTCGATCAGCGTGTCGTCGGCCGCGCGGGCCGGCGCCGGGCCGCTGACGCTCTCCAGCTCGCCGAAGATCGTCGCCTCGCGCTTGCGCAGCACGGTCAGCTCGCCGTTGAGCGCCCACAGCGCACCGAACGCGTGCCAGGCGGCGATGCCCACGATCGGGAGCGCGACGACGGTCAGCGCGCTGAACAGCATGCCGACCCCGCGGTCGCCGGAGGTGAACGACACCGCCGCGAGGCCGGCGACGACGATCAGGCCGACGAACGCCAGCCCGAAGCCGAGCAGCCCGAAGACGTCGATCGCGGACCGCATCCGCGCCTTGACCTGGTCGATTCGGGTATGGACGACCCGCAGCTCGTCCTCGAGGCCGGACAGACCCCGCCCGTCCGCCGCGGACTCCCCTGCGCCCGCGGCGGACCGCTCGGTACCGCCTGCTATCGCCATGCGTGAATTATGAACCCGAACTGATTCAGGCGGTCGTCACTAGCCCGAGCTCCACCGGATCCGTCAGCAACTCGTGGGTCGGGAGTACCCGCACGGTGTAGCCGAACGGCCCGGCCTGCTCCAGCGGGATGTCGGCCTCGTACCGGTAGGTGTCACCGCCGTTGCCCAGCGCACGCATGGGGACGGTGTGGACGTCGTGCAGGACGTCGTCCAGATCGACGGTTCCGTAGCACGCCTGGACCGCCACCGCGTCCGGGCTCAGACCGCCGAGGTTCACCTCGGCCCGGATGTTCACCGACGCGCCGAGCTCGGGCGTGTCGCCGATCCCGGACGACTCCACGTGCGCCACCTTGACGCCGTTCCAGTGGTCGGCGACCCGGCCGCGCCACTCGGCCAGCTCACGCGCGCCCGCGTAGTCGTTCGCGAGCACCCGGGTCGAGGCCCGCGCCGCCGGTGCGTAGAGCCGCTCGACGTACTCGGCCACCATCCGCTCCGCGGTGAGCTTCGGCCCGAGCGAGCTGAGCGTGTGACGCACCATCTCCAGCCAGCGGGCCGGCACGCCGTCCTCGCCCCGGTCGTAGAAGAGCGTCCGGACGTGGGTGGTCAGCAGGTCGTAGAACGCCGCCGCCTCCAGGTCGTCGCGCCGGTCGGGGTCGATGACGCCGTCGGCGGTGGGGATCGCCCACCCGTTCTCGCCGTCGAACATCTCGTCCCACCAGCCGTCCCGGATGGACAGGTTGAGACCGCCGTTGAGCGACGCCTTCATGCCGGACGTGCCGCAGGCCTCGAGCGGGCGCAGCGGGTTGTTCAGCCAGACGTCGCAGCCCCAGTACAGGTACCGGGCCATGCCGATGTCGTAGTCGGGCAGGAACACGATGCGGTTGCGGACGGCCGGGTCGTCGGTGAAGCGCACCATCTGCTGGATCAGCATCTTGCCGCCCTCGTCGGCGGGGTGGCTCTTGCCCGCGATGACGAACTGCACCGGACGGTCGGAGTCGAGCAGCAGCGCGCGGAGCCGCTCGGGGTCACGCAGCATGAGCGTGAGCCGCTTGTACGAGGGCACCCGCCGGGCGAAGCCGATCGTCAGCACGTCCGGGTCGAAGACCTGTTCGATCCAGCCGAGCTCGGCGTCGGTGTGCCCGCGGCGCAGCGACGACTCGCGCAGGCGGCGGCGGACCTCGCCGACCAGCTTCGCGCGGAGCGTCCGGCGGGTGGCCCAGATGTCCTTGCCGGGCGCCTGGCCGATCGCGGCCCAGAGGTCGTCGTCGATCCGGCCGGAGCCGAGCTCGGCGGTCTCGCGCGCCACCCAGGTCGGCGCGTGCACGCCGTTGGTGACCGAGGTGATCGGCACCTCGCCCGACTCGAACCCGGGCCACAGGTTGTTGAACATCTCCCGGCTGACGATGCCGTGCAGCTTGCTCACGCCGTTGGCCCGCTGGCCCAGGCGCAGCCCCATGTGGGCCATGTTGAACACGCCGGGGTCGTCCTCGGCGCCGAGCGCCAGCAGCCGGTCGATCGGCACGCCGGGCACGTCGGCGAGCACGCCGGCCCCGAACACGTGCGCGATCAGGTCGCGGGAGAAGCGGTCGATGCCGGCCGGCACCGGGGTGTGGGTCGTGAAGACGGTGCCCGCGCGCACGGCGTGCAGCGCCTGGTCGAACGTCAGTCCGGAGCCCTGGACGAGCTCGCGGATGCGCTCCACCCCGAGGAAGCCGGCGTGGCCCTCGTTGGTGTGGAAGACCTCGGGAGCGGGCTCACCGGTCAGCGCGGCGTAGGCACGCAGCGCCCGGACCCCACCGACGCCGAGCAGGATCTCCTGCAGCAGCCGGTGGTCGGCGCCGCCGCCGTACAGCCGGTCGGTGACGCCCCGCTCGGCCGGGCCGTTGTCCTCGATGTCGGAGTCCAGCAGCAGCAGCGGCACGCGGCCGACCTGCGCCTTCCAGACGTGGGCGTGCAGCACCCGGTGCTCGGGCAGGTTCACCGAGACACGCAGCGGCAACCCGTCGGCGTCCGCGAGCCGCTGCAGCGGCAGCCCGTGCGGGTCCAGCGGCGGGTAGTGCTCGGCCTGCCAGCCGTCGGCGGTGAGCGACTGACTGAAGTATCCGGATCGATACAGCAGCCCGACGCCGACGATCGGCGCGCCGAGGTCGCTCGCGGCTTTGAGGTGGTCGCCGGCCAGGATGCCGAGGCCGCCGGAGTACTGCGGCAGCACCTCGGTGATGCCGAACTCGGGCGAGAAGTACGCGATCGAGGCCGGCAGCGGCTCACCGGAGTCGAGACCGGCCTGGGCCGCCTGCTGGTACCAGCGTGGCTCGGTCAGGTACCGCTGGAGGTCGGCGTGGGCCGCGTTGAGGCGCGCCAGGAAGTCGCCGTCGGCCGCCAGGGCCTCCAGACGCTGGCCGGAGACCTCGCCCAGCAGCCGCACCGGGTCCTGCCTGACCTGGTCCCACAGCTTCGCGTCCACGGAGGCGAACAAGTCGACCGTGGGCGGATTCCACGACCACCGCAGGTTCATCACGAGTTCGCCCAGCGGGGCCAGTGGTTCGGGCAGCTTGGCCCGCACGGTAAAACGACGTAGGGCTCTCACGGCCCGCACCCTACAGACGCCGGGGTTGGTTCCCGTGTCACGGGCGCGAACATTGCCTCCGTGTCCCGCAAGTATTTTCCCTCCGGGGCGGCTATACCTCCACAGGGACTCCGGGCATCGTGCACAGGGGACCCTGGGTCGGGGGCACCTGACCGCAACCGCGACCGTCCCTCTGACTCGATACGGTAGGCCTTGATGACCGGACGCTTCGCGATCGAAGACATCACCCCCGTCGTCGCCGCTGGTTTGTATCCAGCCCGCGCCGTCGTGGGTGAACTCATGCCCGTCTCCGCCACGGTCTTCCGAGAAGGCCACGACGCGGTCGGGGCGAACGTGGTGTGGACCGCCCCCGACGGGCGGCGAACACCGTTCACCCCGATGGTGCGGGGAGAGAACGATCGGTGGCACGCGTCGGTGGTGCCGGACGCTCCCGGGCGCTGGACGTTCGTCGTCGAGGCGTGGGGCGACCCCTACGAGACCTGGCACCACGCCGTCGAGGTGAAGATCGCCGCCGGACAGTCCGCGGTGGAGCTCGCCAACGACCTGGAGACCGGCGCGCGCCTGCTGCTCAAGGCCGGCCGGTTCGCTCCCCGGCAGCGGCGGGACGAGCTGTTCGAGGCCGCCGCGGCGCTGCGCGACACCACCAGGCCGCTGGCCGAGCGGGTCGAGCCGGGCCTCGCGCTGGCCGAGGTCATGCGCGAGCGGCCGGTACGCGACCTGGTGACCCGCTCCCCCGCGTTCAGCGTCTGGGTGGACCGGGAGCGGGCGCTCTACGGCGCCTGGTACGAGTTCTTCCCCCGCTCGGAGGGCGCGGTCGTGCCCGAGCCCGGTTCGGACGCCGTCGGCGCGCCGACGCACGGCACGTTCCGCACCGCGGCCCGCCGCCTGCCGGCGATCGCCGACATGAACTTCGACGTGGTCTACCTGCCGCCGATCCACCCGATCGGCCGGGTCAACCGCAAGGGCAAGAACAACACGCTGACGCCGGGCCCGGACGACGTGGGTTCGCCGTGGGCCATCGGGGCGGCCGAGGGCGGCCACGACGCGATCCACCCGCAGCTGGGCTCGTTCGAGGACTTCGACGCGTTCGTCGCACGCACCCGCGAGCTCGGCATGGAGATCGCGCTCGACCTCGCGCTGCAGTGCGCGCCGGACCACCCGTGGGTCACCGAGCACCCGGAGTGGTTCACCACGCTGCCCGACGGCACGATCGCCTACGCGGAGAACCCGCCGAAGAAGTACCAGGACATCTACCCGCTGAACTTCGACAACGACCGCAACGGCATTTACGCGGAGATGCTCCGCGTCGTGTTGCTGTGGGTCTCGCACGGCGTGAAGATCTTCCGGGTCGACAATCCCCACACCAAGCCGACCGACTTCTGGCACTGGCTGATCTGGGAGGTCAAGAAGGTCCACCCGGACGTGCTGTTCCTCGCCGAGGCGTTCACCCGCCCGGCGATGATGCACCACCTGGCGAAAATCGGCTTCACCCAGTCGTACACGTACTTCACCTGGCGCACGGAGAAGTGGGAGATCGAGGAGTACGGCCGCGAGCTGGTCGAGTCCGGGCACTACATGCGGCCGAACTTCTTCGTGAACACCCCCGACATCCTGCACGCGTCACTGCAGTACGGCGGTCCGGCGATGTTCGCGATCCGCGCGGTGCTGGCGAGCATGATGTCGCCCACCTGGGGGGTCTACTCCGGCTACGAGCTCTACGAGCACGTCGCGGTGCGCCCCGGTTCCGAGGAGTACCTGGACTCGGAGAAGTACCAGCTGCGTCCCCGCGACTGGAAGCAGGCGGAGGCGGAGGGGCGTACGCTGGCTCCGTTCCTGGGCCGGCTCAACGAGTTGCGCCGTGCCCACCCGGCGCTGCACCGTCTCACGAACCTCCGGTTCCACCACGTCGACAACGAAGCGCTGATCTGTTTCTCCAAGCAGTTGGGGGACGACACCGTTCTGGTGGTGTGCACGCTCGACCCGCACAACACCCACTGGGGCAACACAGCGCTCGACATGCCGGAGCTCGGGTTCGAGTGGCACGAGCGGTTCCGGGTAGTCGATGAGCTCACCGGGGCAAGTTTCGACTGGGGGCAGCACAACGCTGTCCGCCTCGACCCGTACCAGCAGGTCGCGCACGTGTTCTCGATCCACCGCCAGACGTCCTGAGGGCGCACATGACCATCTCTTTGCCACACCCGCCGAGACTGCGGGCCCACACGCCGGACCGGTCCGTCGAGACCGCCGCCGCGCACCCGCACACCGCTGACGGGCATCTCGTCGAACCCCAGTCCGAAAGTTTCAAGCACGCGCGTCAGATGCCACTCGATCCCGAGTGGTACAAGCGCGCGGTCTTCTACGAGGCTCTCGTGCGGGCGTTCTCCGACTCGGACGGCGACGGCACCGGCGACCTGGACGGTCTGACGGCCAAGCTGGACTATCTGGCCTGGCTCGGCATCGACTGCATCTGGCTGCCGCCGTTCTACGACTCGCCGCTGCGCGACGGCGGCTACGACATCAGCGACTTCCGGGCGGTGCTGCCGGAGTTCGGCACCGTCGAGAACTTCGTCACGCTGCTGGACGAGGCGCACAAGCGCGGGATCCGGATCATCACCGACCTGGTCATGAACCACACCTCGGACCAGCACCTCTGGTTCCAGGAGTCGCGGCGGGACCCGGAGGGTCCGTACGGCGACTTCTACGTGTGGAGCGACGACGACTCGAAGTACGCCGACGCGCGGATCATCTTCATCGACACCGAGTCGTCGAACTGGACGTACGACCCGGTCCGCGGGCAGTTCTACTGGCACCGGTTCTTCTCGCACCAGCCCGACCTGAACTTCGAGAACGAGGCCGTCCAGGAGGCCATGCTCGACGTCCTGCGGTTCTGGCTGGACCTCGGCATCGACGGCTTCCGCCTGGACGCGGTGCCCTACCTCTTCGAGGAGGAGGGCACCAACTGCGAGAACCTGCCGCGCACCCACGAGTTCCTCAAGCGCTGCCGCAAGGTCGTCGAGGACGAGTACCCGGGGCGCGTGCTGCTGGCCGAGGCCAACCAGTGGCCGGCCGACGTCGTCGAGTACTTCGGTGACCCGTCGGTGGGCGGCGATGAGTGCCACATGGCGTTCCACTTCCCGCTGATGCCGCGCATCTTCATGGCGGTCCGCCGCCAGTCCCGCTTCCCGATCTCGGAGATCCTGGCCCAGACGCCGGAGATCCCCGAGGGCGCGCAGTGGGGCATCTTCCTGCGTAACCACGACGAGCTCACGCTCGAGATGGTCACCGACGAAGAGCGCGACTACATGTACACCGAGTACGCCAAGGACCCGCGGATGCGTGCGAACGTCGGCATCCGCCGCCGGCTCGCGCCGCTGCTGGACAACGACCGCAACCAGATCGAGCTGTTCACCGCGATGCTGCTGTCGCTGCCCGGTTCGCCGGTGCTGTACTACGGCGACGAGATCGGGATGGGCGACAACATCTGGCTCGGTGACCGCGACGGCGTCCGGACGCCGATGCAGTGGACACCGGACCGCAACGCCGGTTTCTCGGTCTGCGACCCGGGCCGGATCTACCTGCCGGTGATCATGGACCCGATCTACGGCTACCAGGTCACCAACGTCGAGGCCCAGCTCGGCGCCAGCGCGTCGCTGCTGCACTGGACGCGGCGGATGATCGAGATCCGGCAGCAGCACCAGGCGTTCCCGCTCGGCTCGTTCACCGACCTCGGTGGATCGAACCCGACGGTGCTGGCCTATGTTCGTGAATACGTCGGCGCCGACGGGGAACACGACATAGTGATATGCGTAAACAACCTGTCGCGGTTCCCGCAACCGGTCGAACTCGACCTCGGGCGGTTCCGCGGCTGCACGCCGGTGGAGCTCACCGGACGGGTGCACTTCCCGCCGATCGGCGAGCTGCCGTATCTGCTGACGCTGCCCGGCCACGGGTTCTACTGGTTCCAGCTCACCCCGCACGAAGAGCGCGGCTGAGCTAGCTGACGAACGACGGCGTCGGGTCGGTGGGGTCCGGCCCGACGCCGAGTATTGCCGTACGCGTGCTTTACCGGGAGGAGTCGCATGACAACGATGGTCACGCACGCCGAGGCGCTCACCGGTCTGCTCTCCTCGTGGCTGCCCAAACAGCGGTGGTTCGGCGACAAGCAGAGCGAGATCGACGACGTGCGGGTGGTCTCGGCCGCGCTGTGGTTCTCCGACGCCGCCGCGCGTCTGGAGCACGTCGTGGTGGGCGTCGCGTCCGGCGGCCGGGTCGAGCGCTACCAGCTGCTCGTCGGCCTGCGTGCCGAGCTGCCGGAGCGGCTCGAGCACGCACGGATCGGCGACGTCGAGCCCGGCCTCACCGCCTACGACGCCGCGCACGACCACGAGCTCACCGGCGTGATCCGCGACCTGATCGCCGCGGACGCCGACCGGGAGGGCGTGCGGTTCCGGCACGAGCCGGACGTCGTCATCGACACCGACCTCGCCAGCCGGCCGATCTCGGCCGAGCAGAGCAACACGTCGGTCGTCTTCGGCGGCGAATACATCATGAAGCTGTTCCGGAAGCTCGACCGCGGCGTCAGCCCCGACCTCGAGCTGCACCGGGCGTTGCGCGGGGTCGGCAGCGCGCACATCGCCGACCTCTACGGCGCGATCGAGGGCGAACTGCAGGACGCCCCGGTCACCTACGGCCTGCTGCAGAAGTTCTTCGCGAACACGGCCGACGGGTGGGCGATGGCCACCGCGTCCGTGCGTGACCTGATCAACGAGCCGGAGACGCCGCTGGAGGAGCTCGGCAGCGACTTCTCCACCGAGGCCTGCCGGCTCGGGCAGGCCGTCGCCGCCGTGCACGCCGACCTGGTCAGCGCGCTCGGCACCGAGGTCGTCGCGGTCGACCGGCTCGACAGCGTGGTGGCCGGCATGAACGCACGCCTGGACGCGGTGCTGCGCCGGGTGAGCGGGCTGGCCCCGTTCGAGCCCGGCATCCGCCGGGTGTTCGCCGAGGTAGCCAGCCACGGCGAACCGGTCATCGTCCAGCGCATCCACGGTGACCTGCACCTGGGCCAGGTGCTGCGCACGCTGACCAACTGGGTGCTCATCGACTTCGAGGGCGAGCCGGCCCGGCCGCTGCCGGAGCGGGTGGCGAAGATGTCGCCGCTGCGTGACGTCGCCGGGATGCTGCGCTCGTTCGACTACGCCGCCCACCACCTGCTCGTCGGGCACGTCGAGGCGGACGAGATCGCGCCGATCGTCGACGCGCGCGTGGTGGAGTGGGCCGACCGCAACCGGGCGGCGTTCATCGAGGGTTACGCCAAGGACGGCGTCATGCTCGCCGACCCGGAGGCCAACCCGGTGCTGCTCCGCGCGCTGGAGCTGGACAAGGCCGTCTACGAGGTGGCCTACGAATACGACAACCGGCCGAGCTGGGTCGACATCCCGCTGCGCTCGATCGCCCGGCTGGCGACTACCTGACCATTCCACCGGGAAACCAAGGGGCCATGAGCATCCATCCCGAGCTGTCCGTGAGCCGTACCGAGCTGGATCAACTGATCCGCGGCGAGCACCACAACCCGCACGGGATCCTCGGCGTCCACCGCCTGGAGAACGGCGGCTGGGTGGTGCGGACGCTGCGTCCCGATGCCGCAGTCGTCACGCTGGTGTCGGGGGACGAGCGCCGGGAGATGTCGCGCGTCCACGACGGCGGCGTGTTCGCCATCGACTTCGAGGAGCAGCCGGGCGACTACCGGCTCGAGGTGAGCTACGAGCACGGTCCCGGCCACGGCGCGCACCTCGTCGACGACCCGTACCGCTGGCTGCCCACGCTCGGCGAGGTCGACCTGCACCTGATCGGCGAGGGCCGCCACGAGCGGCTCTGGGACGTGCTGGGCGCGCACGTGCAGCACTACGCGACGCCCGGCGGGCCGGTCACCGGCGTCAGCTTCGCGGTGTGGGCGCCCAACGCGCGCGGTGTGCGGGTCACCGGTGACTTCACGTTCTGGGACGGCCGGGCGCTGCCGATGCGCTCGATGGGCTCCAGCGGGGTCTGGGAGCTGTTCGTGCCCGGCGTCGAGATCGGGGCGCGGTACAAGTACCAGATCCTCGGGCCCGACGGGCACTGGCGCGAGAAGGCCGACCCGATGGCGTTCGCCACCGAGGTGCCGCCGGCCACCGCCAGCGTCGTCACCGAGTCGTCGTACGAGTGGAGCGACGACGAGTGGGTGGCCGAGCGCGACCGGGGCGGCTGGCACGCCAAGCCGGTGAGCATCTACGAGGTGCACCTCGGCTCGTGGAAGCAGGGCCTCTCCTACCGCGAGCTGGCCGACGAACTCGTCGCCTACGTGACCGAGACCGGCTTCACCCACGTGGAGTTCCTGCCGGTCGCCGAGCACCCGTTCGGTGGCTCCTGGGGTTACCAGGTCACCGGGTACTACGCGCCCACCTCGCGCTTCGGCGTGCCGGACGACTTCCGCTACCTCGTCGACAAGCTGCACGCCGCCGGCATCGGCGTCCTGGTCGACTGGGTGCCCGCGCACTTCCCGAAGGACGCGTTCGCGCTGGCCCGGTTCGACGGGACGCCGCTCTACGAGCCGGCCGACCCGCGCCGCGGTGAGCACCCCGACTGGGGCACGTACGTGTTCGACGTCGGCCGCAACGAGGTGCGCAACTTCCTCGTCGCCAACGCGCTCTACTGGCTGGAGGAGTTCCACGTCGACGGCCTGCGGGTCGACGCCGTCGCCTCGATGCTCTACCTGGACTACTCGCGCAAAGAAGGCGAGTGGCTGCCGAACGAGTACGGCGGCCGGGAGAACCTCGATTCGGTGAAGTTCCTGCAGGAGCTCAACGCCACCGTCTACCGGTACCACCCCGGCACGATGATGGTGGCCGAGGAGTCGACGTCCTGGCCGGGCGTGAGCCGCCCGACGCACGTCGGCGGGCTGGGCTTCGGGTTCAAGTGGAACATGGGCTGGATGCACGACACGCTCGAGTACCTGAGCCGGGACCCGATCCACCGCCAGTACCACCACCACCAGATGACGTTCTCGCTGGTGTACGCGTGGAGCGAGAACTTCGTGCTGCCGCTCTCGCACGACGAGGTGGTGCACGGCAAGGGCTCGCTCTACGGCAAGATGCCCGGCGACCGCTGGCGCAAGCTCGCCCAGCTGCGTGCCCTCTACGCCTACATGTGGGCGCACCCCGGCAAGCAGCTGCTGTTCATGGGTGGTGAGCTGGCCCAGGAGTCGGAGTGGTCGCAGGACCGGTCGCTGGACTGGTGGCTGCTCGACAACGCCGACCACGCCGGCGTCCAGAAGCTGGTGGGTGACCTGAACCGGGTCTACAAGGACACCCCCGCGCTCTACACCCAGGACGTCGACCCGGCCGGGTTCTCCTGGATCGACGCGAACGACGCGGCCGGCAACGTCTTCTCGTTCCTGCGCTACGGCGCCGACGGTTCGACGCTGGCGTGCATCGCGAACTTCGCCGGTCACCCGCACCACGACTACCGGATCGGGCTGCCCAGGGCCGGCACCTGGGAAGAGGTCGTCAACACCGACGCCGACGCGTACGGCGGCTCCGGGGTCGGCAACCTCGGGTCGGTCGAGGCGGAGGAACGGCCCTGGCACGGCGAGCCGGCCTCGGCGGTCGTCACGCTGCCGCCGCTGGGCGTCATCTGGCTGCGTCCGACCGGTACCGCGGCCGAGCCGGTCGCGCTCCCGGCCGCCCAGCCGCAGCTCAGCACGGTGTCCGAGCCGGCTCCGGCGCCGGTCGTGCGCACCGAGCCGGTGTCCGGCGCCGCCGCCGAGAGCGGCCCGGGTGCCGCCGCCGGGCGCGACCCCGGTGTCGAACCCACGTCCGAGGAGGACTAGTTCGGGTGAGCCGGTTGCAAACGTCCCCTACCTACACGGCATGATCACAGTCGATGCCACACGATCGGATCCACCACGGCTTCCAGTGCCGTCATGTCAATATCGCCTTGCCCGAGGGTCCGGGCCAGGACCGGATACCGGACCTGCTCCGGGCGGCCGCCGCGACCATCGAGGAGATGGAGACCGACGGCCCAATCGGCGTGATGGACGTGTTGCTGCACTACGACCTCGAGGCCGGCGCCAACCGTCCGCACGTCACGCTCTACTACTACTTCCCTGAGGAAGACGAGGAGCTGCTGTAGGTCGCCGCGTCTACACACCCGTCGGAGGTCGTGTGTAGACGCGGTCGGCAGAATGGCCGCATGCTGATCGACCGCACCGAGATCGAGCGGGTGTTACCGGGCTACGAGATCGGCGGCCAGATCGGGCGCGGGGGTTTCGGCCTGGTGTTCACGGCCCGCCACCGGCGCCTCGACACGATCAGGGCCGTGAAGGTCATCGCCACCGCCGAGGTCGACGAGCTCGAGCTGAGCCGCCGCTTCCTGGCCGAGGCGCAGGTGATGACCGCGCTCGACCATCCCCACCTGGTCCGGGTGTTCGAGTACGCCGAGGACGGCCCGCTGCACCTGCTGGTGATGGAGTACCTGGCCGGTGGCACGCTCACCCAGCGGCTCCGCACGACAGTGCACCCCCGGGAGGCCTGCGCCTGGGCGCTGGCGCTCGCCGACGGCCTGCAGGCCGTGCACGACCGGGGCGTCGCCCACCGCGACATCAAGCCCGACAACGTGCTGTTCACCGCGGCCGGGGCCCCGAAGCTCGCCGACTTCGGCATCGCGAAGGTGATGGAGGGCACCGCGATGCCCACCAGCGGCCTGCTCGGCACGCCGCTCTACATGGCTCCCGAGCAGTTCCTCGGCGCACCGGTGGGGCCGCGCACCGACGTGTACTCGCTCGGCGCCACCCTGTACCGGACGCTGTCGGGGCGCGCGCCGTTCGGCCCCGACCTGTCGCTCGCGGCGATCGTGCGCCACCAGCTGGAGATGCCGCCGGCCCCGCTGGAGGACACTCCCCCGACGATCGCCGGCGTCGTCTTCCGCGCGCTGGCGAAGGACCCGGCCGAGCGTCCCGCGTCCGCGCACTCGTTCGCGGCGGAGCTGGCCCGGGCGGCCAGGGAGGATTTCGGCGCCGGCTGGATCGCCGCGTCGGAGGTGCCGCTGCGGGTCGCGCCGGGGCTGCTGCTCGACGAGCCGGCACCGCCGGAACCGGTCACCGAACTGGTCCGGGAGCCGCCCACCGTGGTCGTCGGTGGCCCGACGAGGCCGCGGCGGCGGCTCTGGCCGCTGGTGGCCGCCGGGGTCGCGCTCGTGGCGCTGGTGCTGACCGCGGGCTACGCCGGTGCGTTGATCGCCGACCCCGGCGAGGGACGGTCGGCCGCACCGACCGCGTCGGCGAGCCCGACCCCGGCGGTCGCGACGATCGCCACGCTGGTGCACACGTTCACCGGCCATACCGACTCGGTGTACGGGCTCGTCTACGACGCCGCCCACCACCGGCTGATCTCGGCCGGGAACGATCGTTCGGTGCGGTACTGGGACATCGCCACCGGGAAAGCGACCGGTCCGGCCCGGCCCGGGCAGCACGAGTCGGTGCTGGGCCTGGCGGCCAGCTCCGACGGGCGGGTACTGGCGTCGGGCAACGGCGACAACACCGTGCAGCTGTGGGACCCGGCCACCGGGCGACCCAGCGGGCCGCCGCTGACCGGCCACACCGACCAGGTGAACTCGGTGGCGGTCAGCGCGGACGGCCGCCGGGTGGCCTCGGGGGGCGGCGACCACACCGTGCGGCTCTGGGACCCCGCGACCCGCCGTCCGATCGGCAAACCGCTGATCGGCCACACCAAGCCGGTCGTCTGGGTGACGTTCAGCCCGGACGGCAGGCTGCTCGCCTCGGCCGGCGCGGATCGCACGGTGCGCCTCTGGGACGTCGCCACCGGCACCCAGCTCGGAACGCCGCTGCTCGGCCACACCGACGAGGTGCTGACGGTCGCGTTCAGCCCGGACGGCAAGCGCCTGGCCAGCGGCGGCCGGGACACCACCGTCCGGCTCTGGGACGTCGGCGCCCACCGCCAGATCGGCGCCGCGATCACCGGGCACACCACCAAGGTGACCACGGTGGCGTTCAGCCCGGACGGTTCACTGCTGGCCTCGGCCGGCGGCGACGTCGCGCTCGGGCTGTGGGATCCACGCACCGGGGCACCGATCAGCCTGGTCGCCACCGACCATCACGACACGATCTTCACGATGGCGTTCAGCCCCGACGGCAAACGCCTGGCCACCGGCAGCGCGGACGACACCGTGAAGCTCTGGGAGCTCTCCTAGGCCTTCCACCAGTCGTACGACGTCAGGTACGGGTCGGGGGTGATGGGGCGGCCGGAGTTGCGGATCTCGTCGATCAGGCCGTCGGCCGAGATCACGCCGATCCGGGCCGTTCTGGCGACGTGCCGGGTGCCACCGTCGACGGTCACCCGGCCCTCCGGCGCGTCGAACGACAGCCCGCCCAGCGCGTTCCGGACGTCCACCACGTCGGTCGAGCCCGCCTTCGAGACCGCCTTCGCCCACAGGTGGACACCGACGTACGCGGCCTCCATCGGGTCGGAGGTCACCTTGTCCTCGCCGTACTTGGCCTTGTAGGCCTGGACGAACTTCGAGTTCCGGCCGCCGCTCGTCGTCTGGAAGTAGTTGCGGGCCACCAGGTGGCCGGCCAGGACCTCCGGGCCGATCGTGTGGACCTCCTCCTCGGTGACCGAGAGGGACATCACCGGGAGGGCGGACGAGGTGAGCTTGGCCCGGTTGAGCGCGGCGAAGAACGCGGCGTTGCTGTCGCCGGTCAGCGTGTTCACCACGGCGTGCGGCTGGGCCGCCTTCATCGTCGCGACGATCGACGCGAAGTCGGTGCTCCCGAGCGGCCGGTACTGCTCACCGACGATCGTCAGGCCGTTCGCGGCGGCGTAGCTCTTGATCTCCTTGTTCGCCGTGCGCGGGAAGAGGTCGTCGCTGCCGACCAGGAAGATCCGCCTGCTGCCCTGCGCCTTCAGGTAGTCCAGGGCCGGGACGACCTGCTGGTTGGCGGTCGCCCCGGTGTACACGACGTTCGGTGAGCTCTCCAGCCCCTCGTACGGCGCCGGGAAGAAGAGCAGCGCCTCGTGCTCGGCCAGCGTCGGGAGCACGGCCTTGCGGCTCGACGACGTCCACCCGCCGAAGACCACCGGCACGTGGTTCCACTTCACCAGTTCCTTGGTCTTCTTGGCGAAGCGCACCGGGTCCGAGCCGCTGTCCATCACGATCGGGTCGATCTTCTTCTCCCGGCCGTCGATCGTGACGCCACCGGCCGCGTTGATCTCCTCGATCGCCATCTTCTCGGCGTTGACCAGCGCGGTCTCGCTGATCGCCGTGGTGCCGGTGAGCGAGTGCAGCAGCCCCACCCGGACCGTGCTCGACGACACCGCGACCGGTGGCTCGCTCGCGCATCCGGAGAGCGCGAGCAGAGCCACCAGGCCGACGGCGAGCGCACGGCGCCGTGCGGACGGCACGCGCCGCCGGCGCATCTCAGGCGGCATGCGCCGAGGACGCCCGGACCACCGTCCGGATCTGACGCAGCACGACGGTGAGCGTCGCGAGGTCCGACGGCGCGTCCTCCGCGAGCAGCCCCAGCGTGGTCAGCGCCCGGCTGATGTTGTCGGCGTTCGCGTCCGCCCAGCGGCTCACCCGCTCCTCGGCCGGCAGGTCGCCCGGCACCCGCCGCAGCACCTCCCGGGTGAGGCTGTCCAGCGTGCTGTACAGGTCGTAACGCAGCGCCAGCCGGGCCAGCGCCTGCCAGCGGTCGGCCCGGGGCAGCGCCGAGATGCGGTCGAGCATCTCGTCGATCCGGAACCGCTCGGACAGCGTGTAGTAGAGCGTCGCGACCTCGCGGCGGGACAGGTCGGTCTGGCGCGCCAGCTCGACGACGTCGAGCAGGCCGAACCCGTAGAGCGTGGCCGTGACCCGGTCGGCCAGCTCGGTGGGCACGCCCTCGCTCTCCAGCTCGGCGGCGAAGCCGCGGTACCGCTCCGCTTCCCGGCCGAGCATGAGCCCGCCCACGTCCGCGGTCAGTTCGGCCATGCCGGGCCTCAACCGCTCGATCTCGCCCTCGACGTCGATCGTCCCGCTGCGGCTCTGCAGCAGCCAGCGGACGCCGCGGTCGAGCACCCGGCGGGCCTGCACCATCACCGCGGTCTGGGCGGTGGCCGGCACGCTCGCGTCCAGCTCGTTCGCGGCCTTCCAGAGCTTGTCGAGGCCGAACACGTCCCGGACCACCGCGTACGCGCGGACGATGTCGGCCGGCGTGGCGCCGGTCTCCTCCATCGCGCGGTAGACGAACGAGATGCCGCCGTGGTTGACGACGTCGTTGACGACCGCGGTCGTGATGATCTCGCGGCTCAGCGGGTGCTTCTCGGTGTACTGCGCGTACTTCTCACGCAGCGGGGTCGGGAAGTAGTCACGCAGGATCGGCCGGCACCACGGGTCGTCCGGCACGCCGCTGGCGAGGACGTCGTCGGCGAGCGTGATCTTCACGTAGGCCAGCAGCACCGACAGCTCCGGCGAGCTGAGCGACTCCCGGGTCGCCGCGGTCTCGTCGTCGGGCAGGAACTCCAGCGCCCGGTCCAGGCGGCCGGTGCGCTCGAGCTCCGACATCAGCCGGCGGTGCACACCGAACAGCCGCGGCGCGAGGTGGCGGGCCAGCGACAGGGCCTCGTTCTGGCTGTAGTTGTCGGCCAGCACGAGGTGGGCCACCTCGTCGGTCATCTCGGCGAGCAGCGCGTTGCGGTCGGCGATGTCCAGATCGCCGGCGTGCACCGCCTGGTCGAGCAGGATCTTGATGTTGACCTCGTGGTCGGACGTGTCGACACCGGCCGAGTTGTCGATCGCGTCGGTGTTGACGCGGCCGCCGGCCAGCGCGTACTCGATCCGGCCGCGCTGGGTCAGGCCGAGGTTGCCGCCCTCGCCCACGACACGTACCCGCAGCTGCCTGCCGTCGACCCGGACCGCGTCGTTCGACTTGTCCCCGGCGTCCGCGTGGGTCTCGTCCGAGGCCTTGACGTACGTCCCGATGCCGCCGTTCCACAGCAGATCGACCGGCGCGAGCAGGATCGCCTTCATCAGCTCGTTCGGGCTGAGTTTCTGCGCGGTCTCCGGCAGCCCCAGCGCGGTGCGCATCTCCGGCGTGATCGCGATCGCCTTGGCCGTGCGCGGGAACACACCACCGCCCGCGGAGATGAGCGCGGCGTCGTACTCGGCCCAGCTGGAGCGGGGCAGGTCGAACAGGCGCCGCCGCTCGGCGAAACCGACCGCCGAGTCCGGGGTGGGGTCGATGAAGATGTGGCGGTGGTCGAACGCGGCCACCAGCCGGATGTGCTCGGAGAGCAGCATGCCGTTGCCGAACACGTCGCCGGACATGTCGCCGACGCCGACCACCGTGAAGTCCTCGGTCTGGGTGTCCAGCCCGAGCTCGCGGAAGTGCCGCTTCACCGACTCCCAGGCGCCGCGCGCGGTGATGCCCATGGCCTTGTGGTCGTAACCGACCGACCCGCCGGACGCGAACGCGTCGCCGAGCCAGAAGCCGTACTCGGCGGCCACCTCGTTGGCGATGTCGGAGAACGTCGCGGTGCCCTTGTCGGCCGCGACGACCAGGTACGAGTCGTCCCCGTCGTGCCGGACGACGTCGGGCGGCGGCACGACCGTGCGGCCGTCACGCAGGTTGTCGGTGACGTCGAGCAGGCCCCGGATGAACGTGCGGTAGCACTCGATGCCCTCGGCCATGACCGCGTCCCGGTCGCCGCCCGGCGGCGGGTTCTTCACCACGAACCCGCCCTTGGAGCCCACCGGCACGATCACGGTGTTCTTGACCATCTGCGCCTTGACCAGGCCGAGGATCTCGGTGCGGAAGTCCTCGCGCCGGTCGGACCAGCGCAGGCCACCGCGGGCGACCGCGCCGAAACGCAGGTGCACGCCCTCGACGCGCGGCGAGTACACGAAGATCTCGAACGCCGGCCGCGGTGCGGGCAGGTCGGGCACGGCCCGCGGGTCGATCTTGAAGCTCAGGTACGGCTTGTGCCGCCCGGTGCGGCCGCGCTGGAAGTGGTTCGTGCGCAGCGTCGCGGTGATCAGCGTCAGCACGCTGCGCAGGATGCGGTCGGCGTCGAGGCTCTGCACCGCGTCGAGGGCTTCGACGAGCGTGGTCTGGAGCGTGTCCGCAGCGGCGGCGCGCGCCTCGGCGTCGCCCCGGAAGTTCGGGTCGAAGCGGGCCGTGAACAGGTCGACCAGCTGGCGCGCGATCGTCGGGTGCTCGGCCAGCACCCGCTCGACGTACTCCTGCGACCAGCGGCTGCCGGCCTGCCGCAGGTACTTCGCGTAGGCACGCAGGACGACGACCTCGTCCCAGGCCAGCCCGGCCGAGACGACGAGCGCGTTGAACCCGTCCACCTCGCACTCGCCCCGCCAGCAGGCCGCGAACGCGTTCTCCATCGCCGAGTGCACCCGGCGGATGTCGACCGGGCCGGTGGCGGCCAGCGGCCCGGACTCGGCGATCGCGCGCCCGATGAGGTGGGGCGCGTCCGAGCCGGTGCGCAACCGCAGCCCGAAGTCGTACACCCAGGTGGGCTTGTCGTCGGTGCGCTGCACCCGGTACGGGCGCTCGTCCACCACCTCGACGCCGAGCGAGTGCAGCACCGGCAGCACGTCGGACAGCGCCATCGCGTCGCCGAGGCGGTAGACGGTGAAGCGGAGCCCGCGGTCGGCGGAGCGGTAGAGGCTGACGCCCAGGTCGCCGTCCTCCTCCAGCACCTCGATGCGGGAGAGGTCCTCGACGGCCTCGGCCGGCGTGTGCTCGGCCTGGTAGGCGGCGTTGAACGCGGTGCCGTAGCGGCGCAGCAGGCGGGTGGCCTGCTCCTCGCCGATCTCCCGGCGGATCTCGGCGGCGAACTCGTCGTCCCAGCTGCGGGTGGCGTAGCCCAGCCGCTGCTGCAGCGCGTCGACGTCGATCGGGCCGACCGACGTGTTGGGGTCGGTGCGGACCACGAACTTCACCCGGGCGAGCACCGACTCGGTGACCCTGGTCGTGTAGTCGACGCCGACGCCGTGCAGAGCGTCCATCAGGATGTCCTGCATGCGCAGCCGGTTCTGCGTGGTGTACCGGTCCCGCGGCAGGTAGACGACGCAGGAGATGAACCGCCCGTACGCGTCGCGCCGGACGAACAGGCGCAGCCGGCGCCGCCCGCCGAGGCGCAGCACGGCCATCACCGTGTCGAACAGCTCGCTGGTGGCGATCTGGAACAGCTCGTCGCGCGGGTAGGTCTCGAGGATCTGCAGCAGGTCCTTGCCGGAGTGGCTGCTGCGGGAGAGCCCGGAGCGGGCCAGCACCTCGTCGACCTTGCGCGAGATCACCGGCAGCGAGCGGACGCTGTCCAGGTAGGCCGCGGACGAGAACAGGCCGAGGAAGCGGCGTTCACCGGTGACGTTGCCCTCGGCGTCGAACGTCTTGAACCCGACGTAGTCCAGGTAGGCCGGTCGGTGCACGGTGGAGCGCGAGTTGGCCTTGGTGATGATCAGCAGGCGCTTCTCGAGGATCTTCTCGCGCACGTCGGGCGCCATGTCGGCCAGGCGCCGCTCCCGGCCCGAGCTCTCACGCAGGATCCCCAGCCCGGTGCCGGAGACCGCGACCAGGCTGCGGTCGCCGTCGGAGGGCTCCAGGCGGTACTCGCGGTAGCCGAGGAACGTGAAGTTGTCGTCGGCCAGCCAACGCAGCAGCTCACGAGCGTCGGTGACGTCCTTGTCGGGCACCGGGAGCGTCTTGTGGGTGAGCCCGTCGGCGATCGTGAGCGCGCGGGCGCGCATCTCTTCCCAGTCGCCGACCGCGGCGCGGACGTCGGCGAGTACGCGCGCCAGGTCGGTCTGCAGCGCCTCCTCGGCACCGCGGTGCGAACGCCGGTCGATCTCGATGTGCATCCACGACTCGACGACCTCGTCCGCCACCGGGGCGTCCGGATCGGCCGAGGGGCGGACGTCGACGAGCGTGCCGTTCTCGTCGCGCACGACGACCATCTGCGGGTGAACGAGCAGGTGTACGCCCAGCTCGTGCCGGGCCAGCTCGGCGGTGACCGAGTCGACCAGGAACGGCATGTCGTCGGTGACCAGCTCGATCACGGTGTGCCCGCCGCACCACCCGGTGCGGCCGCTGGGCGTGAGCACCCGGAGGTTCAGGGCGCCGGGCTGCCGCACGGCGGCCAGCTCGCGGTGCGACTCGGTGGCCGCCACGAGGTCGTTCGGCGAGCGGTTGAGGAGCTCCTCGGCCGGCACGTACCGGTAGTAGACCGGGAGCGCGGCCGCGACGAACGCGTCCTCGACACCGCCGGCCGCCTTGGCGATCAGGTCGTCCTTGCTGTTCTCGACCTCGTCCACCGAGGCGAGCAAGTCCCCGGCCAGCCCCAGCTGTGGATCGACGATCGGCTCCAAGGCGGAGTCCTCCGTTTGCCTGGCAGACAAGGCACGCCGCTCCATTTACGCTCCTCCGTTGGCCGCGACACTGCGGGTTCCACCGCCGAGTTGCACGCGCGCCGGTGACGCCCGGTGACGCGACGGTGCCAGCGGTCACCCTAACCCGTACCGGCATCCGGTTTGGCCCGCAGGTAGGTGGACAAAAGCATCGAGGGGGCCATCTCTGGCCCCCTCGATACGTCAGAACAACGCGTTCGTCAGATCACGTCGCGCCTTGTTAACCACCGGATCGTCCGGCGGCGCGATCGCGAACAACTCGAGCAAATGGGTGCGAACTTTGTTTCGGTCGTCCCCGAAGGTTCGTTTCACAAGCGTGACCAGGCGGGCGAACGCCTGCTCGGCCAGACCGGAGACGAACTCGACGTCCGCGGCCAGGGTCTGGGCCGCCAGATCGTCGGGCGCGGCCTCGGCGGCCTCGAGCACGGCACGGCCGTCGGCGATGCCCTCCAGGCGACGCATCAGCGCGATCTGGGCCAGGCCACTGGTGGCGTTCGCGTCGTTCGGCGTCTCGGCCAGCATCGCCTTGTACGCGGCCTCAGCGGCGTCGAGGTCGCCCGCCTGGAGCTTGTCGTCGGCGTCGGCCAGCCGCGGGTCGGCGGGCAGTTCCGCTTCGCCACCAGCGGCTTTCACGACCGCGGCGAGCCACTGCCGGAGGTTGGCCTCCGGCTGCACGCCGGCGAACGCGTCGACCGGCTGGCCGTTCACGATCGCCATCACGAACGGAATGCTCTGGACGCGGAACGCCTGCGCCAGGCGCGGGTTGGCGTCGATGTCGATCTTGGCGAGGACCCAGGCGCCGCCGGCCTCGTCCGCCAGCTTCTCGAGCACCGGGGAGAGTTGCTTGCAGGGCTGACACCACTCGGCCCAGAAGTCGATGACCACCGGCGTCTGCAGTGAGCGCTGGAGGATCTCGTTCTGGAAAGTCGCCTCGGTGACATCGATCACGTACGGCGAGTTGCCGGCCGCGGCCGGCGTCGGGGCTCCCGCCGGCCCGCCACCGGCCGGCGCAGCCGCGGGCGAACTGGAGCGCAATGCGGAGAGATCGACGGCGCCGGCCAGCGAGGCGGCCGTCATGCGGGGATTCGGCTGTCGCATGCGTTCTAGTCTTCCACCCCCGCGGCGGTTCTCAGACTCCCGCGGGCTCCAACGTGCGTTCCGCCGCCTTCTTGACCGCCCAGCGCTCGAAGAACAGGGTGCCGAACGGCGGGATCGAGGCGATCAGACCGACGAGCGTGGCCCGGACGCTCCAGCCGGCCACCGGCCGCGTCAGCAGCACGGACACCAGGTAGAGGATGAACAGCGCGCCGTGGATCGGCCCGAAGATCTTGACGCCGATCTCGTTCTCGACGACGAGGTACTTGAAGACCATGCCGATCAGCAGACCGGTCCACGAGACGGCCTCGGCGAACGCCGCCAAGCGAAAGAATCGGAACGTGTTCGGCACCGTCGGGCTCCACTCC
This sequence comes from Cryptosporangium japonicum, assembly GCF_039524755.1. Classification (NCBI taxonomy): domain Bacteria; kingdom Bacillati; phylum Actinomycetota; class Actinomycetes; order Cryptosporangiales; family Cryptosporangiaceae; genus Cryptosporangium; species Cryptosporangium japonicum. The sequence goes on along the minus strand of NZ_BAAAGX010000026.1, from coordinate 27,357 downwards.
TGCCGGGTCTTTGTCGACACAGCGTAGACGAGTGGGGTGCGTGGCGGTAAGGCGACCCTCAGGCGGGGACGGACGCCCGGTGGCCGGCGGCCGGACGGACGCGATAGGTACCGGGGCCGATGAGCTCGGAGCGCCGCCGCACGGCCGCGGTGAGCGCGCCCGGCCACCGGGTCTCGTCGGACCAGACGACCGCGGACAGATCGGCGCCGTGCAACTCGGCGCCGACCAGGACGGCGCCGCGCAGATCGGCGCCGGTGAGATCGGCGCCGGACAGGTCGGCCCCCGCCAGCACCGCGTCCTCCAGGACGGCGCGGCGCAGGTTCGCGTCGGTGAACCGGGCCCGGCGGAACGTGGCCGTCGACGCGTCGGCGCCCGGCAGCTTCGCGCCGTCGAAGCGGGCGCCGTCGGCATCGGCCCCGACGAGGTGGGCCGAGCCCAGCTCGGCCTCGCGCAGATCGGCACCGGCCAGGTCGGCCGCCACCAGATCGGCGCACCGCAGCCGGGCGTGGACCAGATCGGCGTCGGCGAGGCGGGCCGAGCGCAGGTTGGCGCCGCGCAGATCGGCGTTCCGGAGGGCCGCGCCGCGCAGGTCGGCGCGGGCCAGACAGGTCTCGCGCAGATCGACGCCGGTCAGCTCGGCCTTCTCGAGCGCGGCGTCACGCAGGTCGGCGCCGCGCAGGTCCACCCCGTCGAGCCGGCCGGCGCGCAGCTCGGCGTCGGACGGGAGCAGTCGTGCGTCGAGGGCAGTACCCACCTCGACGACCGTCGTGGTGACCTGACGATCGAGCCATTCGGCCTTGGCCTCGGGAAACGCGGAGTCGAACAGCTCGCGGCTCAGCTCACGGAAACTTCCCCGCGGGGGGTGTTGGTCCATGAGGCCTCCTCTAACGGGAGTTCGCCATCGCGGCCTGCGGGCAGATGGGACACCGACCCTGGCGGGCCATCTTGTTCAAGAGTAGCGCGGATGCGCGAACCGCTCGACGTATCGCGAGTTCTCCGGACACATTGGGCTTGACGATGTCGGTGTCGAGCACCCGCGCGACCACGATCTCCCAGTGGGCCTGGGCGGCGCGCCAGCCCACCGCGTGGATGGCGACGAACGTCGGCACGAATTCGGTGGGCACGCCGGGCCAGCCGTTGGGCACCGGCACGAAACCGCGCCGCGTCCCCTCGGTGCCGGCCAGCTCGGCCAGGAGCGGGATCAGTTCACTCATCGCCCAGTTCCCGCAGGATGTCGCGGAGCTCGTCCTTGGAGATCTGCGGGAACTGCTCGTCGAGCCCGCGCGAGCGACGGGACGCGATCGAGTCGCTCACCACGTAACCGGCGACCGCGCCCGCGACACCCGGCATGACCAGCCACCCGGCGACCGAGAGGAACCAGGCCAGCACCGGCGCGCGGGTGTCGGCGGGCGACTCGATGCCGAGGCTCACGTCGTAGGCGTCCCGCCACCCGACGACGAACCCGGTGACGACGTAGAGCACGACGAGCCCGGCCAGCACCGGTAACCCGCGGAAGAGGATCCAGTACCGCAGGTTGCGCTGGTGCCCCCGGGAGCGCCACCAGCGACGCACCAGGTCACGCCGCCGCTCGTGCACGACGGCGGGAACCGGGAGGGGGAAGTCCGCCGGGAGGTCGGCGCCCGGTGACCGAGCCATACCGACAAACTACGGTGTGCAGCCCCCGGCGCGCCTCTCAGTTGGCGGTCTCGGCGAGCAGTTGGTCGGCGGCCGCGAACGGGTCGGTCCGCCCGGCCGCCACCTGCTCGGCGACGGTGTCCAGCGCCGCGCCGCCGCGGACCTCGCCGATCCGGGCGCGGAGCGTGGCCACCGCGATGGCTTCGATCTCGCGGGCGGCCCGGTGGCGGCGGCGGGCCGCGAGTTCGCCGGTGCGCTCGAGGTGGGCGCGGTGGGCGTCGATCGCCGCGACCACGTCGTCGACGCCCTCGGCCCGCGCGGCCACGGTCTTCACGATCGGCGGACGCCACGACCCGCGGTCACCCGCCAGCGCGAGCGCGCCGCGCAGGTCGCGCACGGTCGTCTCCGCCCCGTGGCGGTCGGCCTTGTTGACCACGTAGACGTCCGCGACCTCGAGGATGCCGGCTTTCGCGGCCTGGATCCCGTCGCCCATCCCCGGGGCGAGCAGCACGACCGTGGTGTCGGCCAGCGACGCGATCTCGATCTCGGCCTGCCCGACGCCCACCGTCTCGACCAGCACCACGTCGAACCCGGCGCCGTCGAGCACCCGGATCGCCTGCGGGGTGCCCCAGGCCAGGCCGCCCAGGTGACCACGGGAGGCCATCGACCGGATGAAGACGCCGGGGTCGGTCGCGTGCTGTTCCATCCGGATCCGGTCACCGAGCAGCGCGCCCCCGGAGAACGGCGACGACGGGTCGACCGCGAGCACGCCGACCGTCTTCCCGGCCGCCCGCAGCGCCCCGACGAGCGCGTTGGTGCTGGTGGACTTCCCCACCCCCGGCGCACCGGTCAACCCCACGACATACGCCCGCCCGGTGTGGGGGGCGAGCGCAGCTGCGACCTCACGCACCGCCGGGCTCGCGTTCTCCACCAGGCTCACCAACCGCGCCACCGCCCTGGGCACCCCGTCGCGCGCCTGCGCGACAAGTTCCCCGACCGACCCCCTCCCCACAAAAACCTCCCCGGAAATCTGCGGACTCAGTGCTGTCTCACGGGCTCGCAGGGGCGCAGAAAGCCCGCAGATTTCCGAGCGTCAGGAGGAGGTGGGGACTTTGAGGATCAGGGCGTCGCCCTGGCCGCCGCCGCCGCACAGGGCCGCCGCGCCTACGCCGCCGCCACGGCGTTGGAGCTCCAGCGCCAGGTGCAGCGCGATCCGGGTGCCGGACATGCCGATCGGGTGCCCCAGCGCGATCGCGCCGCCGTTGACGTTGACCTTGGCGTCGATCTCCTCGGCGGAGAGCCCGAGCGCACGCGCCGAGTGCACGCCGACGGCGGCGAACGCCTCGTTGATCTCGATCAGGTCGAGGTCGGCGACGGTCAGCCCCTCCTTGCCGAGCGCGTGCTGGATCGCGTTCGACGGCTGCGGCAGCAGCGAGTTGTCGGGCCCGGCCACGTTGCCGTGCGCGCCGATCTCGGCCAGCCAGGTCAGGCCCAGCTCCTCGGCCTTGGCCTTGCTCATCACGACGACCGCGGCCGCGCCGTCGGAGATCTGCGACGACGAGCCCGCGGTGATCGTGCCGTCCTTGGCGAACGCGGCACGGAGCTTGCCCAGCGTCTGGGTGGTGGTGTCGGCACGCACGCCCTCGTCGGTGGCGAAGCTGATCGGGTCGCCCTTGCGCTGCGGGATCTCCACCGGCGTGATCTCGGCGTCGAAGACACCGTTCTTCTGGGCGGCCGCGGCGCGCTGGTGGCTGCGTGCGCTGAACGCGTCCTGGTCCTCGCGGGTGAGCCCGGCGACGCCGGCGAACTTCTCGGTGGACTCGCCCATCGCGATCTTCTCGAACGAGTCGGTCAGACCGTCGTGGGCCATCGAGTCGAGCACCTCGATCGAGCCGTACTTGTAGCCGGCCCGCGACTTCGGCAACAGGTGCGGCGCGTTGGTCATCGACTCCATGCCGCCGGCCACCACGATGTCGAACTCACCGGCGCGGATGAGCTGGTCGGCCAGCGCGATCGCGTCGATGCCCGACAGGCACACCTTGTTGATCGTGATCGACGGGACCGACTGCGGGATGCCGGCCTTGATCGCCGCCGGGCGGGCCGGGTTCTGACCGGCGCCGGCCTGCAGCACCTGGCCCATGATCACGTACTGCACCTGCTCGGGCGTGACACCGGCGCGCTCGAGCGCGGCCTTGATCGCGACCGCGCCGAGGTCGGACGCGGCGAAGTCCTTCAGTGAGCCCTGGAGCCGTCCCATGGGGGTACGCGCGCCGGCGACGATTACCGAGGTCATGGGAGACGCCTCCGATAAGTAAGTATTTCGGGGATGTCACGCCACCATACCGATGGGTAGCTTGATTCGGCCCCGTGAGAGAGACCACAGCTTTTCGCAGGTCGCGTGCGTACCTTCGCGGTCACGCTGAGAGGAGGCCACCGATGGCCATTCGCCGGATCGACCACGTCGGTATCGCCGTTGCGGACCTGGACGAGGCGCTCGCGTTCTACCGGGACACCTTCGGCCTGATCGCCGAGCACGAGGAGATCAACGAGGAGCAGGGCGTCCGGGAAGCGATGCTGGTGCCCGCCGACGGTGACCCCTCGACCGCGCGCCTGCAGCTCCTCGCGCCGCTGCGTCCGGACTCCGCGATCGGCAAGTTCCTCGACCGCACCGGGCCCGGCATCCAGCAGATGGCGTACACGGTCGACGACGTCGAGGAGACCAGCGCGGAACTGCGCGCCAAGGGCCTGCGCCTGCTCTACGACGCCCCGCGCCGCGGCACCGCCGGCTCACGCATCAACTTCGTCCACCCCAAGGACGCCGGTGGCGTCCTGGTGGAACTCGTCGAGCCCGGTGGACTGGGTCACAGCTGAACAATCTGAATCGCTACTGGTAAGTAACATCGGCCGCCACCGACCCCCCGTGATCTTGGAGGCGCCGACCGTGAAGCAGATCCTCGAAGCGATCCTGTCTGACGAACTGGACGCCGTAGGCGGTCTCGAGGTGCCGGAGTCCTACCGCGGCGTGGTGGTCCGGAAAGACGAGGCGGACATGTTCGCCGGACGCGACAGCCGCGACAAGGACCCGCGCGAATCGCTGCACGTGCAGGACGTGGCGACGCCCGAGCTCGGGCCGGGCGAGGCGCTGGTGGCGGTGATGGCCAGCGCGGTCAACTACAACACCGTGTGGACGTCGATCTTCGAGCCGGTCTCGACGTTCGGGTTCCTCGAGCGGTACGGGCGGCTCTCCCCGCTCACGAAGCGGCACGACCTGCCCTACCACGTCGTCGGCTCGGACCTGGCCGGCGTCGTGCTGCGCACCGGGCCCGGAGTGAACCTGTGGAAGCCCGGCGACGAGGTCGTCGCACACTGTCTCTCGGTGGAACTCGAGTCGCACGAGGGCCACGACGACACGATGCTCGACCCCGAGCAGCGCATTTGGGGATTCGAGACGAACTTCGGCGGGCTGGCCGAGCTGGCGCTGGTGAAGGCCAATCAGCTCATGCCCAAGCCGTCGCACCTGTCCTGGGAGGAGGCGGCGTCGCCGGGGCTGGTGAACTCCACCGCTTACCGCCAGCTGGTCAGCACCAACGGCGCCGCGATGAAGCTCGGTGACACCGTGTTGATCTGGGGCGCCTCCGGTGGCCTCGGTTCGTACGCCACCCAGATGGCGCTGGCGTCCGGCGCGACCCCGGTCTGCGTGGTCTCGAGCCCCGACAAGGCGGACATCGTGCGCTCGATGGGCGCGGAGCTGGTGATCGACCGCACTGCGGAGGGTTACCGGTTCTGGACCGACGAGCACACGCAGGACCCCCGCGAATGGCGTCGTTTCGGCGCGAAAATTCGAGAACTGACCGGCGGCAAAGACCCCGACATCGTGTTCGAACACCCGGGTCGCGAGACATTCGGCGCGAGCGTCTTCGTGGCACGAAAAGGTGGCACGATTGTCACCTGTGCGTCGACGTCCGGATATCTCCATCAGTTCGACAATCGTTACCTCTGGATGAACCTCAAGCGCATTATCGGATCGCATTTCGCGAACTACCGAGAGGCGTATCTCGCTAACGATCTGATCGCCACCGGGAAGATTCATCCGACGCTGTCGAAGGTGTACCCGCTCGAGCAGACCGGGCAGGCCGCCTACGACGTCCACCGGAACCTGCACCAGGGGAAGGTCGGGGTACTGGCGCTGGCACCGGAGGAGGGTCTCGGGGTGCGGGACGAGGAGAAGCGCAGCCGGTACGTGGACGCGATCAACCGGTTCCGTTCCCGCTGATCGGGGCGTGCCGCCGGCCGTGGCGAGTCGCCTCGTCACGGCCGGCGGCGCGTCCGGCCAGGGGCCGTGCGTCGGTTCGGGCGAGTCGCCTATCAGCCGAACCGCCGTACGGTGTGTCGCGTGGGAATTTCGCGTCGAATGTGAGACAGGGTTCGCTAGATGCGGCCTTGCGGGTCTGCGATAGTGGGCGGCATGCAGCCGACCCCCACCGACAACAACATGTCGTTCTTCGACTCCTCGAACACTGATCCCGGCTTCACCATCGCGCTGCGGGGGTACGACCGGCACCAGGTGAACGAGCACTTACAGCGGCTCAACACCGAGCTGAGCCAGCACCAGTCGACGAAATCCGAGGCCGAGCAGAAGCTCGCCGAGGCCCAGCACCGCGTGCGCGCCGTCGAGCAGCAGCTCACCGCGCTGCAGCAGCAGATGCGCAGCCAGCAGAAGCAGCTCCAGGAGAACTCGAAGCCGACGCTCTCCGGGCTCGGCACCCGGGTCGAGCAGCTGCTGCGTCTGGCCGAGGAGCAGGCCAACGAGCACCGCACCGAGGCGGAGAAAAAGGCCGAGGAGACGCTCTCGGCCGCCCGCCTGCAGGCGCGTGAGCTCACCGAGAAGGCCCGCGCCGAGGCGCAGGCGGTCAAGGTGGCGGCCGAGCGGGACGCCGCGGGGGTCAAGGAAGGCGCCGACCGCGAGGCCGCCGAGATCCGCGGCGAGGTCAACCGCGAGATCGAGATCAACCGCGCCACCGCCGACCGCGAGGTCCGGCAGGCCCGGTCGACGGCCGACCACGAGGTCGCCGAGCTCAAGGCGCGGGTGCACCGCGAGGTGGCGCAGCTGCAGGCCACCGCCGAGCGCGAGGCCACCCAGCTGCGTGCCGCGGCCAAGCAGGAGACCGAGCAGCTGCGCAACAAGGTCAAGGCCGAGACCGAGCAGCTGCGCACCACCGTGCGCCAGGAGAGCGAGCAGCTGCGCACCGAGGCCACCCGCGAGGCCGAGCAGAAGCGCGGCGAGGCGAGCCGCATCCTGGCCGAGGCGCGCGAGAAGCGCGACAACGACCTGCAGGAGCTGGAGCTCAACCTGGCCGAGCGCCGGGAGCGGGCCGAGCAGGAGGAGTCGCAGCGGCACGCCGCCGCGGTCGCCGAGACGCAGAAGCTGGTCGGCGAGGCCGAGCAGCGCGCCCGCGTCGCCGAGACCCGCGCCCGCGAGGTCGAGGCCCACACCGAGTCCCGCCGGAAGGCCGCCGAGGCCCAGGCCAAGGACATCGTGGAGAAGGCTCGCGCGCTCGCCGAGAAGACCGTCAACGAGGCGCGGGCCGAGGCCGAGCGGCTGGTGTCCGACGCCACCGCGACCGCCGACCACAACACCACGCAGGCCAAGCGTCAGGTCGCGGAGCTCACCACGCAGCGCGACGCGATCACCACCCAGCTGGGTCAGCTGCGCGAGATGCTCGCCGGCCTGGTCGGCGGCGGCGCGGCGGCGGCCACGGTGGCGAAGGCCGCCGAGGCGGCCAAGGTCGAGCCGGCCGAGGCCCCGAGCGCGAACGGTCGAGGCTGATCTCTTCACCGTCTGTCCGGGTGGCTGACCACGGCGTCGTGGTCAGCCGTTCGGTGGTGGCTGCACACCTGAGCGGTGCGGTGGCCCGGCGTTCTGGCCGGGCCACCGACACGATCCGCCCGGGCGTGAAACGATGTGCCGATGAGTCTCGCTTCACCGGCGATTCCCATCACCCTGTTGCAAGGCGCCTGACCGCCGTACTGGGGGTCTGGCCCGGAACGATGCGAGTATGACTGCATGTCGCAGGAGGACGGGCACGGCCTTCTCCCAGTGAGCGGCGGCGAACCACTGCCGTCGTTCGAGGTGGTGCTGCGCGGATACGACCGACGTCAGGTCGAGGACGCGTTCAGCCGCCTGGAAGGTGAGCTGAGCGCGGTCGCAGCCGACCGCGACGCCGCCTACGGCAGATCCGACGCGTACGCCGCCCAGGTGGAGCGTCTGCACAACGAGATCGAGCACCTGCGCGGCGAGATCTACCACCTGCGCCAGCAGCTCGAGTACGCCGTCCGCAACCCGCACGCCGAGGTCAGCGCACGCGTCCAGCAGATTCTCGACCTGGCCGAGGCCGAGGCCAACGAGATCCGCGCGACCGCGCAGAACGAACTGGTCGGCGCACGCAACACCGTGCAGCGGGCGGCCGCCGAGGCGGAGGCCGCGGCGCACCGCGTCCTCGACGACGCCGCGCGCGACGCCCGCGGGCTGCTCCGCGACGCCGAACTGGAGATGACCCGCCAGCGCGAGGAGGCCGAGCGCGAGCTCGTCGACCACCTGATCGGCTTACGCGAGGAGATCTCCCGCGCGCAGGAGGTCATCGACGAGAACGAGGCCGAGGCCCGCCGCCGGGCCGAGTCGATCCTGGCCGACGCCCAGGAGCGCGCCACCGCGATCCCCCTCGACGCCGAGGCCTACGCCGACGAGGTGCGTTCCGGCGCCGACGAGTACGCCGGCTCCGCGCGCGACGAGGCCGACGCCTACGCGGCACGCACCCGCGCGGACGCCGAGTCCTACGCCAACCAGCTGACGACGGCCGCGAACGAGCGTCTCTCGGCCGCCGTGAACGAGGCCGAGGAGCAGGCCGAGTCGCTCGCCGCCGAGGCGCGTGAACTCGCGAGCGCGATCGAGGCCGAGGCCCGCGAGCGGGCCGACGCGCTGGTGGCCGAGGCCGAGGCCCGGGTCGCGGCCGCCGACCAGCGGGTCGCCGACGCGGAGGTCGAGGCCGCCGCGGCGATCAAGAAGGCCGACAACCACGCCGAGAGCATCGCCCGCGAAGCCGACGACTACGCCCGCAGCGCCCGCGAGGGGGCCGACGAGTACTCGAAGAACACGCGCAAGGAGGCCGACGACCACGCCGAGCGAGTCGCCCGGCTGGCCGACGACCACGAGAGCACGGTGCGGCTCGCGGCCGAGGAGTACTCGGTCAGCACGCGCCGGGAGGCCGACACATACGCGTCGGCCGCGCGCTCCGAGGCCGACGCCTACCAGACCTCCACGCACCAGACCGCGGACGAGTACCAGGCCTCCACCCAGCAGGCCGCCGACGAGTACGCGGCGAACACCCGGCGCGAGGCCGACGAGCACGTCGTCGCCGCCCGCCGCAAGGCCGACGACCAGGCCGAACGGGTCGCGCGGGAGGCCGACGACTACTCCAAGGACATCCGCAAGGGCGCCGACGAGTACGCGACGCGCACGAAGGCCGACGCCACCGCCGAGGCCACCCGCCTCACCGAGGAAGCGGCGGCCGAGGCGGCCCGCGTCACGAGCGAGGCGAACGAGGCCGCCACCCGCGTCACCGGCGACGCCGCCGCCGAGGCCCAACGGCTCACGTCCGACGCCCAGCGCCGGGCCGCCGAGCTCACCGCGGAGGCCGAGGCGCACCGCACGGCGGTCACCACCGAGGCCGCCGGCGAGGCCGAGCGCATCGTCACCGAGGCCCAGCGGGCGGCGTCAGCGCTCACCGCGCAGGCCGACGAGCAGGTCCAGACGATGATCGACGCGGCCGAGCAGCAGGCCGCCACGGTCACCCGGGAAGCCACCGAGAACGCCGAGAGCACCGTCGCGCAGGCGCAGGACCGGGCCCGCACGATCATCTCGGTCGCCGAGGCCAGGGGCCTCGACCTGGTATCCAACGCCGAGCGCCGGGCCCAGGAACTGGTCGCCGACGCCGAGCGGCACGCGGCGAAGGTACGCAGCACCGGCGAGGAGAAGGCGTCGTCGCTGGTCGCGAAAGCCGAAGAGCGCGCACGCGCACTGCAGGCGGACGCCGAGCAGCGGGCCGAGGCCGTGCTCACCGAGGCCGACGAGCAGGCCAGCCAGGCCGCCGCCGACGCCGCCGAGGCCACCGCCGACGTGTTCCGGCGGGCCCGCGAGGCCGAGGACAGCGCCGCGAAGGCCGTCGCCGACGCGGAGGAACTGGCCGCACGCACGATCACCGAGGCGGAGGAGAAGGCCGCCGGCGTCGTGCGCACCGCGGAGGAGAAGGCCGCCGCGCTCCGCAAGGACGCCGAGGAACTCGCGCGCAAGGCCGAGGAGGACCGCGACGAGTCGGCCGCGCTGCTCCGCGACGCGCAGGAGAAGCTGAACGCCGCCGAGCAGGAGTCGGCCACCACGATCGCCGGCGCGAAGATGGTGGCCCGGCGCAAAGCCGGCGAGCTGATCGCGGAGGCCGAGAAACAGGCCACCGAGACGACGTCGACGGCCGAAGCGCTGGCCAACGAGACGATGAAGTCCGCCGACGACCACGCCGAGCGCGTCGCCCGCGAGGCCGACGACTACGCGGCGACCACCCGGCGCGGCGCCGACGAGCACGACACGAAGGTGCGCGCGGAGGCCGACGACTACGCGGCGACCACCCGCCGGGAGGCGAACGAGCACGCCACCCGGGTGAAGACCGAGGCCGACACGCACCGCGCCACCGCGGAGAAGGCCGCCGCCGACGTGACCGCGACGGCGCAGGCCACCGCGGCCGAGCTGGTGTCGAACGCGGAGGCGAAGGCCGCCAAGCTGCTCTCCGAGGCCACCCAGGTCGCGACCGCGGCGACCACCGAGGCCGACGAGTACGCCGCGCGGGTGCACGCCGAGAGCGAGGAACTGTCGCGGTCGGCCACCGAGGAGGCCGCGGCGCGCTCGGAGCGCATCATCCAGGACGCGATCACCGAGGCCGAACGCATCACCGCGGACGCCAACACGAACGCGAAACAGACGATCGACAACGCCCGCTCCCAGGGCGCGACGATGAAGCGCGACGCGGAACTGCGGGCCCGCAACACGAAGGAAAAGGCCGGGCTCGAGGCGCACAGCACGATGCGCAAGGCGCGCGAGGAGGCGGAGAAGACCGTCGCCGGCGCGCGCAAGGAGGCGGCGCGCCTGAAGGCGGAGGTCGAGGCGCTGATCGAGCGCCGGGAGCAGATCAACGGCGAGATGAACCGTCTGCAGGACGCTTTGTCGGGGCTGGGGGGAGGTCTGTTCGCGAACCTGTCCGCCGTGACGGCGGCGGTGGCCCAGTCCGAGCCGCCGGTTTCCGCGGGCGAGGCGGCCGCGGCCTCGGAAGGGGTGCCATCCGCCCAGGGCGGGGATGCTGGGCGTGATGGCGCTGGGGTGAACGGTGGTGGTTCGGCGGCTGGTGAGTCGCGGGACGAGGTGGCGGCGAAGGTCAGTGCGGCGGCGCCGCCGGCCACGCCGACGGTGCGGCTCTCTCGCAGCGAGCCGGGTCCGACGCAGTCGAGCGATGCCGAGAAGTCGGACGACGCGGGCGTGGCCGGGGCCGGAGCCGGGCAGGCTGGTTCGGACGTGCGGATGCCCCGACCCCGATCGGCCGAGCCCGACGAGTCGATTTCCGTGAAGCTCCAGTCCGAGAAGACCGAGTCCGAGTCCGGACGGCCCGAGTCCGCGAAGGCCCCGTCGGTGAAGACCGGGACCGGGCGGTCCGAGCCGGGAATGTCGGTATCCGGCGGGCCGGAGAGCGGAAGTTCAGAAAGCGGCGGGCCCGGGGCTGGACGTACGGAGAACGCACGGCCAGGCAGTGAAAAGCCCGAGGCCGGGCGGGCGGAGACCGGGCGGGCGGGCAGCGGAAAGTCTGAAGCCGGACGGCTGGAAAGCGGAAGGCCGGAGGCTGGAGGGCCCGAGGCTGGAAGTTCGGAAAGCGGAGAGACCGAGGCTGGGAAGCTTCGCGCCGCAAAACCTGATGCCGCAAAGTCCGACGCGCGAAAGCCCGACGCGGGAAAGTCCGAGGGCGCGAAGTCCGAGGGCGCGAAGTCCGAAGGCGCGAACTCCGAGGGCACGAAGTCCGACGCGGGGAAGCCCGAGGCGGGGAAGTCCGAGGCTGGAAAGTCTGAGGCGAGGAAGCCCGAAGCTGGAAAATCGGAGACGGGGAAGCCCGAGGCTGGAAAGTCGGAGGCGGCGAAGGTCGAGGCGGGGAAGTCGGAGGCTGGGAAGCCTGTCGGGGCGGACGCGCAGTCGGCCGAGTCTGAGTCGCCCAAGCCTGCTGCGCCGCGGCAGACCTTGGGCGCACGGCTGGCCGCCAGCCCCACCCACGTGCCCACGTCCCCGGCACGCCCGCCGGTCCTGCCGACTCCCGCACCTCCGCCGGCCGCGGAGCGCACCTCCTCCGGCACGAGCCCGGCCGGCACCGCACCCGCCCGCTCAGCGAGCGCGTCCCACGGTGCCCCGGCCCAGCCCGCCGCGCCCGGAAACGAACCCGGCGGCTCCCCGACCGCCAGGACACCGATCGCGGACTTACAGGCCCCCGGGCCCCAGGCACAGGGAACCCCGGCATCTGGCTTCCCGGCATCCGGTTCCCCGGCATCCGGTTCCCCGGCGTCTGGTTCCCCGGCGTCTGGTTCCCCGGCGTCTGGTTCCCCGGCGTCTGGCTCCCCGGCGTCTGGTTCCCCGGCGTCTGGCTCCCCGGCGTCTGGTTCCCCGGCACCCGGCTCCCCGGCGTCTGGCTCCCCGGCGTCTGGCTCCCCGGCGTCTGGCTCCCCGGCACCCGGAATCGCGGTACCTGGAGCCTCAACGCCCAGGCCAGCCGCAGGCTCCTCCGGTCCCAGGACACCAGGTGGAGGCACCCCAGCATCCAGGCCACCGGCCGCAGGCTCTGCGGGCCCCCGGACATCGGGCGCTGGATCTCCGGGACACCTGACTGGCATGCCAGTGGCCCCGACGCCCAGGACTCCAGGCGCGGGTACTCCGGCATCCGGAAACCAGGCGCCTCGGAACCAAGCCCCCGGAAACCAAGCCCCCGGAAACCGGGCCGCCGGAATCCAGGCACCCCGGAACCAAGCTCCCGGAAGCCACTTGCCTGGTAACCCCACGCCCGGAAACCCCACGCCTGGCAATTACGCGCCTGGGAACCACGCGACCGGCGGGTACGCGCCTCGGAACCAAGCGGTGGGCTCCCCCGCACCTCGGACACCCGCCGCGAATCCCCCGGCTGCCGGGAACCCGGTGCCTGGGAACCACGCGCCCGGGAACTACACGCCGCGGAACCAGGCGGCCGGCGCACCGGCGCCGAGGACACCGGCTGCGGGCTCACCGCCAGTCGGGAACCAGGCACCCGGTAGCTACGCGCCGCGGGGCCAGGCGGCGGGCTCGCCCGCGCCCAGGACACCGGCTGCAGGCTCACCGGCGGCCGGGAGCCAGGCACCCGGGAACCAGGCACCCGGTAGCCAGGCACCCGGGAACCGCTCGGCTGGAAACCGCTCCGGTGGCAACCAGGTGCCGAGGGGTTACTCGGCAGGAAATCAAGCTCCTGGGGCCCATGCCGGAAGTCAGGCACCTGGGGGCCACCCGGCCAGCAATCAGGCGTCCGGGGGCTACCCGGCGGGGAATCAGGTACCTGGAGGCCACCCGGCCGGGAACCAGGCGCCGGGGAATCACTCGCCGCGGAATCAGGCGGTGGGGGGCTCTGCGGGTCGGGGCTCGGGGGCTGGCTCGCCGACGGGCGGGGTTCAGGCCGGTGGATCACCAGTGCCTGGATCGCAGACGGGTGGGTCTCCGGCTTCGGCTGGGAAGGACGGGCCTGCTGGGAACGGGCGAGGGCCGAGTGACGATGGTGATCGGGGTAACCGGTCGCGGTCGATGCTCGGGCTCGTTGACGACGACCGTGCGGCGGTTGGGGTCGGGCCCACTCTTGACCTCACCTGGCGTGCGGATCGTGGCAACGACCGGCGCGACGGTAAGCCAGCCTGACCCGAGCGTTCCGCGCCCAGCCCGACACACGACCGGCCAGGCGCGACCCCGGCCGGACCAAACCCGGCCGGGCGCAACCCAGCCAGGCCCAGCACGAGCCGGCCCCACCCGAAACCCCGCTCAGACCCTTGCCAGCAGGGTTCGGACTGCTCCGTCGAAAGCGGTCGGGTCCTCGATCGCCGTCATATGACCGGCATGCGGAATCTCCACCACCTTCGCGTCCGGCAATGCCGACGCCATGGCCTCGACGTCCCGGTCGGTGATCAGCGCGTCCTCCTCCCCCGCGATCACCAGGGCGGGCACGTCGGCTGCGCGCAGTACGTCGAGCGAGTCCGCGCGGGACGCCATCGCGTACTCCGCCCAGGCCGCGGCCTCCGGGGGTGCGGCCCGGATCGCGGCTTTCACGGCGTCGGCCACGGCGGGTTTCGCCGACCTGGTGGTCTCGCCCAGCAAATTCGTGAACACGTTCTCGATCAGTGGCTCGGCCGAGTGCGTGTGTTCCAACGCGTGCGCGATGCCGATCCGGTTCGCCGCGGCTTTGTCGTTGTCGGCGGTGGCTTTGGTGTTCGCCAGCACCAGCCCGCGCACCCGCTCCGGGTAGCGGCGCAGGAAATGCATCGCGACGTAGCCGCCCATCGACGCGCCGCCCAGGACGACCCGGTCGAGTTCCAGGTCGTCGAGGAGCAGTGCGAGGTCGTCGACGAGCACGTCCATCGACGGTTCCTCGTCGCCGAGCGGCGAGTCGCCCCAGCCGCGCTGGTCGGGCGTGATCAGCCGGCAGGTGTCGGCCAGCAGCCAGTGCTGGGTGGCCCACATCGCCGAGGAGAGCGGGAACGCGTGCAGCAGCACCAACGGCGTGCCGTGTCCGCTCTCCTGGTAGGTCAGCTCGACCGTCACGGTTCCCCCTGCGTTATTCGGCCTGCGGCGAAGGACGAGGCACGTCCGCGAACGCCGCCACGGTCTGGTCGGCGTACTGGCTGGCATCCCCAGTCTCTATCGGGCCGTCGTATTCACGTGGGAGCGGGACCGCGTCGGGCGACACGATCCGCGCCACGATCTCGTCAAGCACGCGTTCGGCATAACCCACCCAGAGGTGTTTCGCACCGGCCACGGGGACTATTTCGGCCTGTTTGAGCGGCGCGAACCGCGACACCGCCTCCTCGGGCCGGAGGAAGTCGTCGAACTCCGGCACCAGCGCGGTCACCGGCTTCCCCGAGGAAGCCCACGTCTCCAGGTCGGCGGCGCGCGAGAACCGCAGCGGCGGCGACAGCAGAATCGCCCCGACGATGCCGGGGTCGCACCCGTACATCAGCGCCAGGTCGGTGCCGAACGACCAGCCCAGCAGCCAGGGGTTGGGAAGTTCCTCGAACTCCGCGTACTCGATCGCCGCCCCCACGTCGAAGCGTTCGTCCTCGGCCCCGGAGAAGGTCCCCTCGGACGTGCCTCGCGCCGACGTCGTCCCGCGGGTGTTGAAGCGCAGCACCGCGACGTCGGCCAGCGCCGGGAGACGCCAGGCGGCCTTGCGGAAGAGGTGGCTGTCCATCATGCCGCCGTGGGTGGGCAGCGGGTGCAGGCACACCAGCGTGGCGACGGGCGGCCGCGACACCGGCAGCGCCAGTTCACCGACGAGCGTCAGCCCGTCCGCGGTGTGCAGTGTGATGTCCCGGCGGTCAGCCGGCAGAACGGAGTTAGCAACGATGCGAGCCACGTGCTCATCGTCGTCGGTGTCGCGCCGCCCAACAAGGTGAGTGCCAGTGGCGGCGGTCGTCGGGGGTGGCCTGGCCGGCCCAGGAGCCGGCTTCGGGCCACACCACGACGTGCGCCGTCCCGGGCCGGACCTCCTGGTCGCAGCCCGGGCAGCGGTACGTCTTCGTACTGGACGTGCCGGCCAGGTGACGCACGACCCAGCCGTCCTCGACGGTGTCGACGACCGGGACGTACGGGTCGCGCGGACCGGGTTCCCGGCGCCGGGAACGATGGGAACGTGGGCTCACGCCCTCAAAACTACTTGCGCGCGTAGTCGCGGAAGCCCCGGGACGTCTTGCGGCCCAGATACCCGGCCGCCACCAGGTGCGACAGCAGCGGCACCGGTTCGAACCCGGGCTCGTGGAACTCGGCGTGCAGCTCCTTCTGGATCGCCAGCGACACGTCCAGGCCCACGACGTCGAGCAGCGCGAACGGCCCCATCGGGTAGCCGAGTCCGAGCGTCACCGCGGTGTCGATCTCGTCGGCGTCCGCGTAGTGCGCGTCGAGCATCGCGATCGCGTCGTTCAGGTACGGGAACAGCAGCGCGTTGACGATGAAGCCGGCCCGGTCGCGGCAGTCCACCGGGTGTTTGCCGAGCGACGACGTCACCGCGTGCGCGGTCGCGACCACGTCCGGCGCGGTGGCCACCGTCGACACGATCTCGACCAGCTTCATGACCGGCGCCGGATTGAAGAAATGCAGCCCGACGACGTCGTGGGGCCGTTTCGTCGCGGTCGCGCACTCGATCACCGGCAGGCTGGAGGTGGTCGTCGCGAGCACCGCACCGGGCTTGCACACCGCGTCGAGCGTCCGGAACAGCTCACGCTTGACCGCCAGGTCCTCGACGACCGCTTCCACCACCAGGTCGACGTCGCTCAGGTCGTCGTGCGTGGCGCTGCCGGTCACGCGGCCGAGCACCGCGTCCCGGTCGGGCCCGGCGAGCTTCCCCTTGGACACGGCCCGGTCCAACGACTTCGTCAGCGCGGCGAGCACCCCCGCGCTCTTCTCCTCCGACCGGGTCACGAACACGACGTCGTACCCGGCTTTCGCGAACACCTCGACGATCCCGGTGGCCATCGTCCCGGAGCCGACCACGCCGACCGTCCGCACGGTCCGCTCGTCCGCGGAGACCCTCTCGGCGTCGGCGTCGGACACCGCGACGCCGTCGGCGTACGTGTAGAAGCCCCGGCCGGACTTCACGCCGCGTAACCCGCCCGCGATCATCTGCTTGAGCAGCGGTGCCGGCGCGTGCCGCCGGTCGCCGCTGCGGGCGTGGAGCGCGGTGAGCACGTCGAACGTGGTGTCGAGCCCGATCCGGTCGACGACCGCGAGCGGCCCGAGGGGCAGGCCGCAGCCGAACCGCATCGCGGCGTCGACGTCGTCGCGGGTGGCGTACCCGGACTCGACGAACGACACCGCCTGGTTGAGGTACGCGAACAGCAGCGACGAGGTGATCCGGCCCGGCCGGTCGCCGACGACGAGCGGGTTCCGGCCGAGGCGCTCGGTGAGCAGGTCGACCGCGTCGTCGACGACGTCCGAATCGGTGAACACGGTCCGCACGACCTCGACCAGGGAGTCTCCGGTGAACTGGAGCCCCAGCACCCGGTGCGGGTGTGCCGCGGCCACCGCCAGCTCGGTCACCGACAGCGCCGAAGCGGCCGTGGCCAGCACGGTGTCCGGTCGCACCACGTCCCCGAGTGCGGCGAAGATCCGCTGCTTGAGCTCGAGCCGCTCGGGCACGGCCTCGATCACCAGGTCGACGTCGGCCAGGGCGTCCAGGCCCGACGCCACCGGCACGTTCACCCGGGCCCTGGCCGCCTCGTCCGGGTCGACCCCGACCACTTCGACGCCGGCGCGGGCGAACGCCTCCGCGAGTCCGGCTCCCAACGTTCCCAGTCCGACGATTCCGATGCGCGCGAAGTTCCTGGACACGGTCGCCCCTCTCCTAGCTGGCCGTGAGGTGCGCCGAGTTTTCCATACTGATCAGTAACTTGGACCCGACCATGGTCCGCATCACACCCCTTGCGGGCCTCTGCCCGCATCTGAACCGAGTCACCTGGGTTACTCACGAGTCAAGTTCGACTTACCGACGAGTCAGATCGGTCCTAGACTCACGCCGAGCCCCACCCCACCAGGGAGGTCCCGATGACCGTGACCGAGCGTCCCGGCACCCCCACGTTCACCGACGGCTTCCTCGTGTCGTCGAGCCCCGCCACCGGCGCCGAGGTCGGGCGGGTCGCGGTGACCGACCCGGACGACGTCCGTGCCGCCGTCGCGACCGCCCGCGCGGCGTCGACCTGGTGGGCCGGCCTCGGGTTCGGCGGGCGTCGTGCCCGGCTGCTGGCCTGGCGCGCGCTGATCGTCCAGCGCCTCGACGAGATCACCGATCTCATGCACCGCGAGAACGGCAAACCCACCGACGACGCGATGCTCGAACTGTTGATCACCGTCCACCACCTGGACTGGGCCGCGAAGAAGGCGGCCAAGGTGCTCGGCCCGCGCCGGGTGCCGTCCGGGATGCTCTCGTCGAACATCGCCGCGTCGCTGGAGTACCAGCCGCTCGGCGTCGTCGGCGTGATCGGGCCGTGGAACTACCCGGTGTTCACGCCGATGGGGTCGATCGCGTACGCGCTGGCCGCCGGCAACGCCGTGGTGTTCAAGCCGAGCGAGTACACCCCGCTGGTCGGCAAGTGGCTGATCGACACGTTCGCCGAGGTCGTGCCCGAGTACCCGGTGTTCACCGGCATCTTCGGCGGCGGCGAGACCGGTGCGGCGCTCACCGCGGCCGGCGTCGACAAGATCGCGTTCACCGGCTCCACCGCGACCGGCAAGAAGATCATGGCCGCCGCCGCGAACACGCTGACGCCGGTGCTGATCGAGTGCGGCGGCAAGGACCCACTGCTCGTCGACGCGGACGCCGACCTGGACGCCGCCGCCGAGGCCGCGGTCTGGTCGGGGATGTCCAACGGCGGCCAGACCTGCATCGGCACCGAGCGGATCTACGTCCACGAGGCGGTGTACGAGCCGTTCCTGGCCAAGCTCACGGCCACGGCGAAGGCCGTCACCCCCGGTGAGGCGGTCGACGCCGCGTACGGGCCGGCGACCATGCCGTCCCAGCTCGACGTCATCCGCCGTCACGTCGACGACGCGCTGGCCCGCGGCGGCACCGCGGTCGTCGGGGGCGCGGAGTCGGTGAGCGGGCCGTTCGTCGGCCCGGTCGTGCTCACCGACGTCCCGGAGGACTCCGCCGCCGTCCAGGAGGAGACGTTCGGCCCGACGCTCACCGTCAGCAAGGTGCGCGACATGGACGAGGCCGTCGAGCGGGCGAACGCGACGTCCTACGGGCTCGGCGCCTCGGTGTTCTCGAAGCGGCGCGGCATCGAGCTCGCCCGCCGGATCCGGTCGGGCATGACCGCGGTGAACTCCGTGCTGTCGTTCGCGGGCGTGGCCGCGCTGCCGTTCGGCGGCGTCGGCGACTCCGGGTTCGGCCGCATCCACGGCGAGGACGGGCTGCGCGAGTTCACCCGCCCGAAGTCGATCGCGCGCCAGCGCTACCCGCTGCCGATGTCGATCTACAGCTTCGGTCGCACCGACAAGACGAACGCGCTGCTGATCAGGAGCATGCGCCTGCTCTACGGGCGGGGCGCCCCTAAGCGGTGACGTCGAGCGCCTTCGCCAGCAGCTCGTAGGAGCGGGTGCGGGCCTCGAAGGACGGAGCCGGGGTCGCGAGGATCAACTCGTCGGCCTCGGTCTCCTCGAGCAACGCACGCAACCGGTCGGCGACGAGATCGGGCGTGCCGACGTTCAGGCGGTCGCCCATGCCCTCCCGGGCCGCGGGGTAGGACGACGAGGCCGCGAACTCGCGCAGCTCGTCGGGCGAGATCGGCCCGGGCCGCCCCGACCGCAGCTTCGCCATGTTCAGCGTCCAGTAGGCCGCGAACTCCTCGATCTCCCGCGTGTCCTCGGAGGCGAACGCGATCGTCGACACGCTGCTGCGCGGTGCGTCCAGGAACGACGACGGGCGGAAGTCGCGCCGGTAGGCCCGCAGCACCGGCCCGGCCAGCTCGGGGTTGATCTGGTGCGCGAAGCTCGCCGCCAGCCCGTTCACCGCCGCGAACCGCGCCCCGTAGTCGCTCGAGCCGAGCACCCACAGCGACGGGATCCCCGGCACGACCGGCGTGGCCTGCACCCGGCGGAACGGGTGGTCGTCCGGGAAGCCGTCGGTGAGGAACGCCAGCAGCTCCCCCATGAGCTGCGGGAAGTCGTTGCCCATCACTTTGTCCTCGGAGCCGCGCAACGCGAGCGCGGTGAGCCCGTCCGTACCCGGCGCACGGCCCAGCCCCAGGTCGACGCGGCCCGGGTACATCGCCTCGAGCGTCCGGAACGTCTCGGCGACCTTCAGCGGCGCGTGATTGGGCAGCATGATGCCGCCCGAGCCCACCCGCAGCGTGCTGGTGGCCGCGCCCACCCGCGCGATCAGCAGTTCCGGCGCGGTACACGCCAGCGTCGGCGAGTTGTGGTGCTCGGAGAACCAGATCCGCTGGTACCCGAGCCGTTCGACGTCGCGGGCCAGCTGCACGCTGGCGTCGATCGCGTCGGTAGCGGTACCGCCGTACTGGATGCCGACGAAGTCGAGTACTGAAACAGGCGCCATGCCGGTATCAACCCTGCCCATCCGGAGACATTCCCCGTTTCAGCGAATCGTCGGTCCGACGCAGTACGGTGCTGCGCATGACTACTCCTCCGGTCGCCAAGCGGATCCCGTTCACCCGGAGCTTCCACGGCGACGACGTCGTGGACGACTACGCGTGGCTCGCCGACCGGGAGAACCCGGACACGATCCCGTACCTCACGGCGGAGAACGCCTACACCGAGCAGGCCACGGCGCACCTCGCCGGGCTCCGCGAGACGCTGTTCGACGAGATCAAGCGACGCACGCAGGAGACCGACCTCTCGGTGCCCAGCCGCAAGGGCGACTGGTGGCACTACAGCCGCACCGAGGAGGGCAAGCAGTACGCGATCCACTGCCGGCTCCGCGCGGAGCCGGGCGTCACGACGCCCCCCGAGACGAAAGACGGCACCCCGCTGCCCGGCGAGGAGGTCGTGCTCGACGAGAACGCGCTCGCCGGCGACGAAGCGTTCCTCTCACTCGGCGCCTTCGACATCAGCCCCGACGACCGGCTGCTCGCCTACTCCACCGACTTCGCCGGCGACGAGCGCTTCACGCTGCGCATCCGCGACCTGGGGACCGGCAAGGACCTCGCCGACGAGGTGCCGAACACCTCGTACGGCACCGCCTGGTCGGCCGACGGCACCGAGCTCTTCTACCTCACGGTCGACGACGCGTGGCGTCCGCACCGGGTGTGGCGGCACACCGTCGGCACCCCGGCCGATCAGGACACGATCGTGTTCGAAGAGCCCGACGAGCGGTTCTGGGTGGGCGTCGGCCTGTCCCGCAGCGAGGCCTACGTCATCATTCAGGCCAGCAGCAAGACCACCAGCGAGGTGCGTGTCCTCGACGCCGCCGCGGCCACCGGTGAACCCCGCCTGATCGCGCCCCGGCGCGACGGCGTCGAGTACTCGGTCGACCACCAGGCCGCCGGGCCGAACCGCCCCGAGCGGTTCCTGGTCCTGCACAACGACGGCGCGGAGAACTTCACGCTCGCCACCGCCCCGATCGACGCCCCGGCCGAGTGGACGCCGCTGATCCCGCACGACCCCGCGGTGCGCCTGGCCGACGTCGACGCGTTCGCCGGCCACGTCGTCGTGCACCTGCGCAAGGACGGTCTCACCGGGCTGCGCGTGCTCACCGAGGGCGAGCCCGACCGCGACCTGACGTTCCCGGAAGCCGTCTACACGGTCGAGCCGGCCGGCAACCCCGACTACGGGACGACGCTGTTCCGCCTGCACTACACGTCGCTGGTCACGCCCGACTCGGTCTACGACTGCGACCTGGCCACCGGCGAGCTCACGCTGCGCAAGCAGCAGCCGGTGCTCGGCGGGTACGAGCCCGACGCCTACGAGCAGTTCCGCGAGTGGGCCACCGCGCCCGACGGGACGAAGGTGCCGATCTCGATCGTCGCCCGGAAGGACACCCCGCGGGACGGGTCGGCTCCCTGCCTGCTCTACGGCTACGGGGCGTACGAGATCAGCATCGACCCCTGGTTCTCGGTCGCCCGGCTCTCCCTGCTCGACCGCGGCTTCGTGTTCGCGGTCGCGCACGTCCGGGGCGGCGGCGAACTCGGCCGGCACTGGTACGACGACGGCAAGCTCCTGCGCAAGAAGAACACGTTCACCGACTTCATCGCGGCCGCGCACCGCGTCGTCGAGGCCGGGTGGACGTCCACCGAGCGCCTGGTCGCCCGGGGCGGCAGCGCCGGCGGGCTGCTGATGGGCGCGATCGCGAACATGGCGCCGGAGGCGTTCCGCGCGATCGTGGCCGACGTGCCGTTCGTCGACGCGCTGACGTCGATCCTCGACCCGTCGTTGCCGCTCACCGTCACCGAGTGGGAGGAGTGGGGCGATCCGCTGCACGACCCGGAGGCCTACGCGTACATCCGCTCGTACGCCCCGTACGACAACGTCGAGGCGCGCCCGTACCCGGCGCTGCTCGTGCTGGCCGGGCTGAACGACACCCGGGTGCTCTACCACGAGCCGGCCAAGTGGGTCGCCAAGCTCCGGGCGGCCGGCGCGAACGACGTGCTGCTGCGTACCGAGATGGGCGCCGGCCACTCGGGCCCGAGCGGCCGGTACGACGCGTGGCGCGAGGCCGCGTTCGCCACCGCGTTCATCATCGACGTCGCGGGGGCCGCCCCGGCATGACCGGCGACGGTACCCGGCTGCTCTCCGATTACACCCGTTAACACTGCAAACTCTCAGTTCGCTGGTCGCCGGGCCGACAGAGAAATGAGGCGCCCGTCAGCCCGGCACGCGCCCTGACGATTCGAGGCGGCGCTCGTGTCTGCGGTGTCCCGGTTGAACCAGGGGTTCCAGAACCTCCGGATGGCAGTGAAGCTGAGCGTGCTGATCGTCGTCGGCGTCGCCTGCGCACTGGCCGTGGGCGCGATCGGGCTCCGGTCGCAGGCTCAGCTCTCCGAGCAGTCGGAGCGCATCCGCACGCTGGAAGTCGCCAAGGCCGCGCTCAACCACGTCGACACCCGCAACGCGGAGCTGAAGGTCGACGGCTACCGCTCGCTGATCGAGACCGACGACCTGGCGTCGGTGCAGAAGGACACCACTGACGACGCCGCCTCGATCGACGACGCGGTCGCCGCCGTGAACGACGCCGGGCTGCCCGCGAACCTGCAGGCCCAGTTCGACGCGATCGGCCCCGACCTGAAGACGTTCACGACCACGGTGACGACGCTGGTGAGCACCGCGGGCACGAACTACGCCGCGGCCCGCGCGAACGAGGGGCAGATCGCCGAGACCAACCACGCCGTCGACGACAAGCTCGAGGTGCTGCACGAGGCCGTCGACGCCGCGATCGTGCAGGAGCGGGCCGACATGGACGCCACGTCCAGCTCGGCCACCCGCGCGGTGCTGATCACCGTCCTGCTGGCGCTGGCGCTCCTGCTGCTGTTCGCGATCCCGATCGTGCGTGGCATCACCCGCCCGGTGGCCCGGATGCGCGCGGTGCTCGACGGGCTGGCCAGCGGTGACCTCACCCGCTCGGCCGACATCACGAGCCGCGACGAGGTCGGGCAGATGGCGGTGTCGCTCGACGCGGCGACCGCGAGCATCCGCGAGGTGCTCGAGGCCGTCGGCGAGAACGCGACCGCGCTCACCCGCTCGTCCCAGCAGCTCTCCGAGGCCAGCGCCAGCATCGCCGACGCCGCCGACGAAACCAGTTCGCAGACCACGGTGGCCT
>NZ_BAAAGX010000026.1:0-4077 GCF_039524755.1 Cryptosporangium japonicum | reverse complement strand
GCCCGCCGACGAGGTCGCACGCAACGTCAACTCGGTGGCCGCCGGCGCCGAGGAGATGGGCGCCGCGATCTCCGAGATCGCCCGCAACACCACCGAGGCCGTCGGCGTGGTCGCCACCGCGGTGAACGAGGCCAGGCAGGCCACCACCACGGTGGAGCGGCTCGGCACGTCGTCGGCGGAGATCGGTGAGGTGCTGGGGCTGATCAGCTCGATCGCCGAGCAGACCAACCTGCTCGCGCTCAACGCGACGATCGAGGCGGCTCGGGCCGGCGAGTCCGGCAAGGGGTTCGCGGTCGTCGCCAACGAGGTCAAGGAGCTGGCGCAGGAGACCGCGAAGGCCACCGAGGACATCGGGACCCGGGTCGCGGCGATCCAGACCGACACCCGCAGCGCGGTCGAGGCGATCAGCCGGGTGGCCGAGGTCATCGAGCGGATCAACGAGTACCAGGAGACGATCGCCAGCGCGGTCGAGGAGCAGAGCGCGACCACTCAGGAGATGACCCGCAGCGTCAGCGAAGCCGCCGGTGGGGCCGACGTGATCGCGACGAACATCGGCTCGATGGCCACCGCCACCGCGGCCACGACGCAGGGTGTGGAACGGGCCCGGGAGGCCGCTTCGGACCTGGCCGCGATGTCCGAGCAACTCCGGTCGATGATCGGCCGCTTCGTCACCCGGTGAGTTGTTCACCTTCGTCTGGCACACTGCCGTCCGCTGAACGGATGGTGAACGCTAGAGGGAGCACGGATGACGCAACCGGTCGGACGCCTGCACACCGCGATCTCGCGGCGGATCCCCCACCTGCCGGACGCGGGCGGGCCGCTCTCCGGGTCGACATCGGAGGGCGCCGGACTCTCGCTGCTGTTCGTCGGTGACTCGTCGGTCGCCGGGGTCGGCGCGTCGCACCACGGGGAAGCGCTCGCGGGGCAGTTCTCCACCGCGCTGGCCGAGCACACCGGACGACCGGTGGCGTGGCGGGTGCTCGCGCGCAGCGGGGACACCGTGCGCGGCATCACCGAGCTGGTGAGCTCGCACGCCGAGACGCTCGACGCCGATCTCGTCGTGCTCTCCGCGGGTACGAACGACGCGCTGCGGCTGCGGCGCCCGTCGGCCTGGCGGGCCGACGTCACGGTTCTCGTGGACGCGCTGCGCAGGCGGTTGGGGCGGCCGGTGCCGGTGCTGCTGGTGGGCATCCCGCCGGTGCACCGGTTCGGGTCGTTGCCGCGGCTGGTGCGCTTGTCGATCGGCGGGTACGCGATGCTGCTCGACCGCCAGCTGGCGCGCCTCGGAGCCGCGCACCCCGACCTCCACCACCTGCTGCCCGGCCCGCTGCCCACGGACACGGCCCAGTTCTTCGCGGTCGACCGCTTCCACCCGTCGCCGCTCGGTTACCGGGCCTGGGCCCGCCTCCTGGCCGCCTCGGCCGCCGGCTTCGTCTCCGGCCTGGCCCCCGCTCCCGCCTAGCTCCGGCTAGTCAAGCGCCGCTAGGCGCGAGCGGCTCGAACCTGGAGCCCGCCCAGGGCGGCGCTGCCAGTCGAGCGCGGACCCGCCGCCTACAGGTGCGTACTCAAGGGTTCGCGCTCGCCTGGCCGCGTCGTTCTGGGCGGGCCGCCCACTTCAAGAAGGCGGCGGGTAGGGGTCCGGGCTCGGCTGGGGCTCCGGATCCGGGGGGATGGGGTCCGGGTTGGGCTGCGGGGCCGGAGCCGGGCCGCCCGGACCGGGTGGGACCGGCACGGGCGCCGGAGCCGGCGCGGGCACCGGCGGGCCGGGCATCGGCAGCGGCGGCACACGAAGCTGCATTGGTTCGGGCGTTCCGATCACCATGGACACCACCCTGACATGCCCAGTCCGCGCCGCCTCGGAACCTAGGCTTCTTCGAACGTGGCGGGAAGGCGGCCGGCGCGGACCGCGGCGGCGAGGGCCTCGTGGTCGGCCTCGGTCTGGTCGGCGTACGCGACCGCGAACGCCGCGATCGCCTCGTCGAACCCCATGCCGCCCGGCGTCCGTGACGTCGCGCCGTCCACGTAGCCGGTGAGCAGCCGCGGGTCGGCCGACTGCGCGTGCGACCGCGCCAGCACCGCGCCGACGATGCGCGCGTAGTCGTCGAGCTGGTTCGGCTTGAGCAGCGCCGGGTCGATGCTGCCCTTCATGTCGCGGAACTGGCGCACCAGGAACGGCCGGCCGTCGACCGTCGTCCAGCCGAGCAGGATGTCACTCACCGTCTGCATCCAGCGCTGACCACGCACGATGCGCTCGCCGTTGTGCGCGTACGGCGTCGCGTCGACGTACGGCGCCAGCGCGGACGGGCCGGCCTCCTTGACCTGGAGCACCAGGGCGTCGTCACCGTTGCCGTGCAGCAGCACGATGTAGCTGCGCCGCCCCACGCTGCCGAGCCCGACGACGCGGTGCGCGATGTCGGTGACCGAGTACCGCGCCAGCAGCGCCTTGAGCTCGTCGTCGAGGCAGCCATCGGCGTAGTCCTCGAGCCCGTCGAGCACCGCCTGCTCGGTGGCCGGGCTGACGTGGGTGAGGATCGGCGGGGCGTCGACGAAGCGCCAGTGGTGGGTCTCGGCCCGCTCGGCGAACTTCTCCACGACCCGGCGGCTGGTGTTCTTGCGCGCCTTCTTGCCGATCCGTTTGAACACCTCGCCGAGCTGGTCGACGTCGAAGTGATCGATCGTCTTCTCGTCGGTGGTGAGGTAGTAGGCGTCGAGCAGCGGCATCTGCGCGAGCTCGCGCAGCGCGGCCCGGTAGGTGCGTGCGGCGTCGGACGCGGCGATCCGCACCCGCGCCTCGTCCACGCCGGCTTCCCGGCCGGCGACGACGAGGCTGGCCGCCAGCCGCTTGAGGTCCCATTCCCAGGGGCCGACGACGGTCTCGTCGAAGTCGTTCACGTCCATCACCAGGCGACGCTCCGGCGACGCGTACAGCCCGAAGTTCGACGCGTGGGCGTCACCGCAGATCCAGGCGTTGATGCCGGAGGTGGGCGTGGGGGCGAGGTCCGCGGCCATCAGCCCGGCGCTCCCCCGCAGGAACGCGAACGGCGACGCGACCATGCGCCCGACACGCAGCGCGATCAGCTCGTCCACCCGGCCTTCGTTCGTCGCCTCGACGAACGCGACCGGGTCGGGCCGGTCGGCGCGACGCTCGTACACCGCACACGCGCTCACCGGGGTCTTCTCGCGCAGCGCGACGCCGGCGGCGTGGACTTCGAGCGGGTCGGACCAGGTGCCGAAGACGTGACTGAGGAATCTCGGACCGTCGGCGTCAGGAAGCGCACTCACGCGAAGAACGGTAACGCCGATCGCGGTTGGCTCATGCACCGATGTCCGGCTTGCGACTCGTTCACGCGGGGTCCTAGCCTGGTTCGCCGTGCGCCTGGTCATTGCCCGCTGCTCCGTCGACTACATCGGTCGACTCACCGCTCACCTCCCGCCCGCGACGCGGCTGCTGCTAGTCAAGTCCGACGGCTCGGTGTCGATCCACGCCGACGACCGGGCCTACAAGCCGCTGAACTGGATGAGCCCGCCGTGCCGCCTGGAGGAACAGCCGGGTGCCTGGACGGTGATCAACAAGGCCGGCGAACAGCTGCGGATCACGATCGAGGAGGTGTTCCACGACTCCACCCACGATCTGGGGGTCGATCCCGGGCTCGTGAAGGACGGTGTGGAGGCCGATCTGCAGCGTCTGCTGGCCGAGCACATCACCACGCTCGGCGAGGGGTACACGCTGATCCGGCGGGAGTACCCCACCGCGATCGGCCCGGTGGACATCCTCTGCCGGGACGCCACCGGCGGCACGGTGGCGGTCGAGATCAAACGGCGCGGCGAGATCGACGGGGTCGAGCAGCTCACCCGCTACCTCGAGTTGCTCAACCGTGATCCGCTGCTCGCCCCGGTCGCCGGCGTGTTCGCCGCGCAGCAGATCAAACCGCAGGCGTCGGTGCTGGCCGCCGACCGCAACATCCGCTGCGTGACGCTCAACTACGACTCGCTGCGCGGCATCGACGACAGCGACGGCAAGCTCTTCTAGTAGTACTTCGTTAAGTCGGCGTGTTGGGGAGTGTGTTTGTCGGGTCG
>NZ_BAAAGX010000025.1:0-229128 GCF_039524755.1 Cryptosporangium japonicum | reverse complement strand
CTGCGCTTCTTACTGTACCCGATCCGATTTCCAGAACCAAATTCGCTCTGTTTCCTTATCGGGGCCCTACCACCGCCTTAAAAAGCGCGGCGCCTTTCGTTTTCCAGCGTATCCGGTCGTTCTCGCGGCGCCAAATCGGCCGCTTCGCCCGGCACAGCACTTCGCCCCGACCTTCCGGCCGGTGTGGCTCGAGCTGCTTCCCGCGGGCCGTCCACCCGTTCGCTTGCGCGTCCGGTGCGTGTCCGTCTCCCCTGCGGGCCTTGTGAAATCTACGCGACACATCGCCGGTAGTGCAAAGCGATTAACCGTGGCGGTGGACACACAGTGAACAACTACGGTCGGTCAGCCGTCTTCGTGCTGGTCAGCTCGGTTCAGGCGGCGGATCGGACACCGACCGTCCTGGTGCGTGGCGTGGGACCGGGCGGACGGAGAGTCACGATCGCGCAGTGACGGCGGGCTCGTAGTGATGAGACGTGACCGCTCGGTCGATTGCCCGGCCCAGTTCGCCGAACTTCTCCGAGTACTCCACCGGGTCGACGCCGGGTGGGTCCTTCGGCCGAGCCGGATCGACGAATCGGCTTCCCAGGTTCGTCTGCACCACCACGATGTAGTGCCGCCAAGGCTTACCCGGCAGGGAGCGCACGATCCCGGCGTCACCGCCGGCGGTTTCGGAGAGACCGGTCTTGTGGGCGAACGTGACTTCGGCGGTCTCGTTGCACGGACGGACGTCTTCGCCGTACCGGTGCTCGGGTATTCGCACCGAGCCATCGGTCGGATCGATCCAACGGACCGGGGTCGATTGAGGGATGCCCTTGGCCGGGTACGGCCGTTCGCACCAGTTCGTCGTGGAGAGCACCTGGTTGAGGCCCTGCTCGCCGAGCGTCCGGAGGAAGAAGGCGCGGGAGGCGGGGCGAAGGACGTCCCGGGTGACGGGCGTTCCGTCCGGCGTACGCCACAGCGTTCCCGGCCCACCGACGAGCAGGAGCAGTAACTTCGCGGTGTCCGCGGAGGTCATCGTGATCTCGTTGGTCCAGTTCCCGCCGGTGCGCGGATCGGTGCCACCGAGGCGGAGCGTGGGCAGGCCCAGGCGGTCGAACCGCGGGATCGCCCGGTACTGGTGGAGCAGGCGGACCATCGCGCAGGTGGACGGGTTGGACGAGATCGTGAGCATCTCGTCGAGGAACCGGCGCACCGGTGCCGTGCGTGGGCCCTTGCAGATCGGGCTCGCTTCGCCGTCCGGCGCGTACGCGTACGGCTCGTCGAGACCGACCCGGCCCTGGTCGACCAGGCGCAGCACGCCGAACGTCACCATGAGTTTGAAGACGGAGGCCGGATAGGGCGACATGAAGTCGACCGGCGCGCGGGTGCGTCCCGGGAGGAGGTCGACGCGGCCCTGGCCGGCGTTGTCGCTCCACGCCCGGTCGTCCCAGCGCCGCCAGCGGACGGCGTCGGTGGTGAGGTTCTCGTCGAGCGGGACGACCAGGCCGTCGCGGAAGCGGGCACTGAGCAGCACGGTGGCGGCGGCGACCGGTTGGCCGGAGGCGTTGAGCTCGATCACCGTGGTGTCCACATTCGGCACCAGGCCGAACACCGGTGGGAGCGGAAGGCCGAGGAAGCGGACGTCGACGAGGTCGACGAAGCTGCGCTCGTTCACCGCGGCCAGCAGTTCGCGGGCCAACCGGTCGTCGCGCGGCGTCAGCTGGGTGGGGTCCAGGCCGCGGGGGCGCTGGGTCTCGAGCCGTTCGCCGCTGACCAGTCCGCCGAAGAGCAGCACGGCCACGAGGAAGCCGGCCGTGATCGCTCTGCGCACCGCCCGCAAGGTCATCCCGGACCTCCTAGGCTGGGTGCGTGTCTTCCCCACCGCTGCTGCTCGTGCTCGACGGCAACAGTCTGTTGCACCGCGCTTACCACGCGGCCGCGACGGGGAAACTGCTCGACCCGGACGACCGGCCGGTCTGGGCGCTGAAGGGTCTGGTGGGCTACGTCGCCCGGGCGTCGGCGAAGTTGCGCCCGGATGCGGTGGTCGTCGGGTTCGACTGTTCGGAGCACTCCACCCGCCAGGTCGACTACCCCCAGTACAAGGCGCACCGGCCGGAGAAGGCCGCGGACCTGTCGGAGCAGATCACGGCGGCGCCGGACCTGCTCCGGGCGGCGGGTTTCTGCACCGTCGTACCGCGCGGATTCGAGGCCGACGACGTGCTGGCGAGCGCGGCGGCGTCGGCGCGCGCCGGTGGGTGGCGGTCCGTGCTGGTGACCAGCGACCGGGACGCGTTCGCGCTGATCGACGAGCAGACGTCGGTGCTGCGGCTGCGTAACGGTGGCCTGGACGAGGCGGTGCTCATGACGCCCGGGTCGCTGGAGGAGCTGTACGGGGTGACGCCGGCGCGCTACGGCGACCTGGCCGCGTTGCGCGGGGATCCGTCCGACAACCTGCCGGGGGTGCGGGGGTTCGGCACGATTCTGGCCGCGCGGCTGCTGGGGGCGTTCGGAAGCGTCGAGGCGGCGTGGGCGGCCGGGTTCGACGACGTGCGTGCGGTGGTGGGTGAGGTGGCGGCGCGGAGCCTCGTGACCGACGAGGCGCGGGAGCGGGTGTCGGTCAACCGGCGGCTGATGCGGATGCGTTCCGATCTGGAGTTGCCGACGTTGGACTCCGCGCGCTTGCCGCTCTCGTACGGCGTGATGCGCCAGGCGCTGGCCGGGCGCGGGATCATCCTCGGGCCGTCGCTGTGGGCGTTGACCGGGCGCACCCCGCCGCCGGAACCGGAGCCCGAGCC
The DNA here is from genome assembly GCF_039524755.1 of Cryptosporangium japonicum. Taxonomy (NCBI): domain Bacteria; kingdom Bacillati; phylum Actinomycetota; class Actinomycetes; order Cryptosporangiales; family Cryptosporangiaceae; genus Cryptosporangium; species Cryptosporangium japonicum. Next base: position 226,354 of record NZ_BAAAGX010000025.1, on the reverse strand, counting down.
GCCGAAGTACCCGCGCAGCGCGCGGGCCCGCCGGGAGCCGTCACCGGACCAGATGGCGCTGTTCTAGGCGGTGCACACCTGGGTGTCGCGGTAGGCGATCGTGTGGCGGATGACGCCGTCGAGGCGGTCGCGGGTGGCGGTGAGCTCGGCGATCTGCTCGTCGATCCGGTCGCGCTCGGTGGTGAGCCGGGCCATCAGCTCGGGCGTGACCACGCCGGTGTGCACGCACGGCAGGATCTCGAGCACCGCTTTGCTGGAGAGGCCGGCGGCGTAGAGCTGCTGGATGAAGCGGACGCGGTCGACCGCGGAGGGTGTGTAGACGCGCTGGCCGCTGGGGGTGCGCTCGGAGGCCAGCAGGTGCTGCTCCTCGTAGTAGCGCAGGGCACGCACGCTGACCCCGGCTTTCGACGCCAGCTCTCCGATACGCATCGCTCGGACCTCCCCGATCACACATCTGCCTCTGACGTCGACGTCAGGTTCAGCGTAGCGCGGCTGCCGGCCAGGTCGCGGGTGCGCAGGTGGTAGCCCAGGAACAGCAGCGCGATCGTCAGCACGAACTCGATGCCCAGCCCGGTGCCGACCGCGACCGCGTCCCGGATCGGGAACCCGTCGAAGTTCGTCACGTGGTAGACGAAGTGCGTGCCGCAGTACACGCCGAAGCCGGCCAGCGCGGCCATGACCAGGCGGTGTTCGAGGACGACCGCGGCGATCACCAGCACGGTCACGATCGCGAGGTTGAGCCCGCCCACGTCGGCCATCAGGTGCTCGTTGTACGGCGGATCGTTCGAGACGGTCGGGAAGTCGTCGTAGAACGACCGCGGGAAGAAGTACTGCCAGGCCCCGACCAGCCCGTCGAGGACCGCGAGGACGACCAGTCCGGCACGCATCAGTCTCATGCGCCCAGGACGACACAGCCCACCGATTCGTGACATGGCACTTTCTGACCGGAGTCTCCTTACCCGTCGACGCCGGAATGTCCCAGGAGCAGCCGAGGGGCCTCGGGGCGGTGGAGGGAGGCGACCGTATCGTCGGGACCGTGAGATCGCGCTATCGGTGGTTCCTCGTCTGGGCAGCTGTTGTTCTCGTGGTCGATCAGGCGACCAAGTACTGGGCCGAACGGGCACTCTCCGACGGGCGTGAGATCACGGTCGTCCCGCCGCTCATCGACTTCCGGCTGGTCTACAACCCCGGGGCCGCGTTCTCCATCGGCGAGTCGATGACCTGGGTGTTCGCGATCGCGGCGGCGGCCGCGGTCGTCGGCATCCTGTACTACGCGCGGCGGGTGACGTCGCTGGCCTGGGCGTTGGCGCTCGGGGCGGTGCTCGGCGGTGCGGCGTCGCACCTGGGCGACCGGCTCTTCCGCGAGCCCGGGTTCGCGCGGGGACACGTCGTCGACTTCATCGACTACAACGGGTTCTTCGTCGGCAACGTGGCCGACATCGCGCTCGTGCTGGGCGCGATCGTCCTGGCCCTGCTGACCTTCCGCGAGGTGCCGCTCCGCGAGGAGCCGCCGACCGACGCCGCGTCGGAAGAGGGCGACGAGGCCGCGGAGAAGCAGACCCCGTAGCCCCAACGACCATAGTTAGCCTAACCTAAGCGCATGAGCGGAACCACGCTGCCCATGCGTGTGTGGACCGGCGAAGTCGTCCGCACCGAAGACCTCACCCCGGCGCTGCGACGCGTCGTCATCGGGGGCGACGCGCTCGCCGGGTACGCCACCACCGGCGTCGGCGACGAGTACGTCCGGCTGATCTTCCCGCGCGACGGTGAGCGCGAACCGATCCTCCCCACGGTCACCGACGGCCACCTCGACTACGGGTCGATCGACCTGGCCACGATGCGTACGTACACCGTCCGCGCCTTCGACCCGGTCGCCACCGAGGTCTCGATCGACTTCGTCGTCCACGACGGCGGTGTCGCCGCCGAGTGGGCCAGGAAAGCCGCGCCCGGCGACCTCGTCGGCATCAACACCCCCGACGGCATGTACGACCCGCCCGCCGGCCTGACCTGGCAACTGCTGGTCGCGGACTTCGCCGCGCTCCCGGCCGCGGCGCGCCTGCTCGAGAACGCACCCGCCGGGGTGCGCACCCGCGCGATCCTCGAGGTCCCCGGGCCGGAACACCACCTCCCGCTCGACGTACGGCCGGGCACCGAGGTCACCTGGCTGCACGGCGGCAACGGGCACGGCGCCAGCCGGCTCGAGCAGTGCGTGCGCTCGATGCCGCGCCCGGACGGCACCGGCTACGTGTGGGTGGCCGGCGAGACCCGCGAGATGCGCAACGTCCGCAAGTACTTACGCCGGGAGCTGGGCCTGCCGTCCACCGCGTACAAAGCGGTCGGGTACTGGACCGACGGGGCGGAAACCTGGCGCGACCGCTACGACGCGCTCGACGACGCGACCAAGGCGTCGCTCGAAGCGGTCTGGGCCGCCGACGCCGACCTCGCCGACATCGAGATCCAGTACGACGAGAAGCTCGCCCGCCTGGGCCTCTAGGGTCCAACCGGTCAGGAATCGAGAAGCACGGGCCGGTCGCGCGCACCTAGCGTGACCGACATCAACCCCACGTCTTCTCGGAGGAACCGATGAACTGGCGACAGATCCACCGCGGCACCTCGTTGGTCTTCACCGCCACCGTCGTGATCTGCTTCGTCGCGGCGGCGCTGTCCGCGCCCGGCTGGATCTACTACCTCCCGCTGCCACCGCTGTTGCTGCTGCTGGGTACCGGCTTGTACATGTTCGTCCTCCCGTACCGCAAGCGCCGGGCGACCGCCTGATGTGCACCCCGGCGATGCGGAACGCGCTGCGGCGAGCCGCGGACGTGCGGATCGCACCGGCCGACATCGACGAGCCCGCCGGCACGCTCAGCGACGGCAACCAGCAGGAGGTGGTACCGGGCCAGGCACCGGCCTCGACGCCCGACGTGCCGAGGGAGGAGCTCTTCGCTCACGTCTCGGCTTGAGCCGGGAACTCCTCCAGGCCGACGACGCGCAGGAGGTCGATGCGCTCGCGGGCGTCGGCGTCGGCCGGGGTCAGCACCACCAGCTGCTGGCCCAGGTCGGGGGTGACGAGCGTTTCGCAGTCCATCAGCAGCGGCCCGACCCGCGGGTGCACGATCGTCTTCCGGTCCGCACGCCGCACCGCCACCTCGTGCTCGGCCCACCGCCGCCGGAAGTCCTCGCTCGCGGACTCCAGCCGGGCGATCAGCGTGGCCACCGCGGGGTCACCCGCCCGGCGGCCCGCCGCCGCACGCAGGTCCGCGACGTGCTGGCGTGAGTGGCGTTCCTGTTCCTCGGCAACGTGCACGGCACGGGCGGCCGGCTCGGTGAACCACCGGAGCAGCACGTTGGTGCCGATCTGGTCGCCGACCAGCAGCGTCGACATGCGGTTCTGGGCCAGCACCTCTCCCAGGTCGGAGATCACCATCGCCGGGTTGTCGCCGAGCAGGTCGAGCAGGCGCAGCAGGCCGGCGCGGGCCAGCCGGGCCACCCCGTCGGACGGGGGTGGGGGCTGGCCGGCCAGGCGGAAGAGGTGGTCGCGCTCGTCGTCGGAGAGGCGCAGCGCGCGGGCCAGCGCACCGAGCAGCTGGGGCGAGGGCTGGCTGCTGCGCCCCTGCTCGAGCCGGACGACGTAGTCGACCGACATGCCCGCGAGCATCGCCACCTCCTCGCGTCGCAGCCCGCCGGTGCGACGGCGAGGGCCGTCGGCGAGCCCGACCTGCGCCGGCCGGATCGCCTCGCGGCGGCGGCGCAGGAAGTCGGCGAGCTGTTCACGCTGCATGTACCCATGCTGCCCCGGGCCGGTCGGGTCGAGCCAGGGAGCGGCGCTCCCACGATGCACGCTCCGATTTCGGTGTCACCGGACCGGGGGCAGTGTCGGCGGCATGAACACACTCGGACTGGGCGCGATGGGCATGTCGGACGCCTACGGAACGACCGACCGCGCGGAGAGCATCGCCACCGTGCACGCGGCGCTGGACTCGGGGCTCACGCTCATCGACACCGGCGACTTCTACGGCAACGGGCACAACGAACTGCTGCTCGCCTCCGCGCTGCGGGGACGACCGCGTGAGAGTTACGTGCTGAGCGTCAAGTTCGGGGCGCTGCGCGGCCCGGACGGGGCGATGCTCGGGATCGACGGCCGGCCGGCGTCGGTGAAGAACTTCCTGAACCATTCGCTCAGCCGGCTGGGCGTCGAGTACGTCGACGTCTACCGGCCGGCCCGGCTGGACCCGGCGGTGCCGATCGAGGACACGGTCGGGGCGATCAAGGACATGGTCGACGCCGGGTACGTGCGGTCGGCGGGGTTGTCGGAGGTCGGCGCCGCGACGGTCCGCCGGGCACACGCCGTGACGCCGATCGCCGATCTGCAGATCGAGTACTCGCTGCTCTCCCGCGGCGTGGAGGCCGAGGTGCTGCCGGTGCTGCGCGAGCTGGGGATCGGGCTGACCGCGTACGGCGTGCTCAGCCGGGGCCTGCTGTCCGGGCACTGGCGCCCCGGCAACGCCGGTGACCACCGCAACCTGATGCCCCGGTTCTCCGGCGAGAACCTCGGGCACAACCTCGCGCTCGTCGACGCGCTGCGACGCGTCGCCGAGCGGAAGGGGTGCACGGTGGCACAGCTGGCGATCGCGTGGGTGGCCGCGCAGGGCCCCGACATCGTGCCGCTGATCGGTGCGCGCACCCGCGAGCGCCTGGCCGAGGCGCTGCCCGCGATCGAGCTCGTGCTCTCCCCCGACGACCTGGCCGCGATCGAGCGGGCGGTGCCGGCGGGCTCCGCACGCGGCGACCGGTACCCCACCCCGATGATGGCCCAGCTCGAAGTGGGCAACTGACCGGCTCGTCGGGCGGTCAGGGCGTCTCGAGCGACGTGCGCGGGCGGGAACCGAGGAACGCGTAGGCCACCAGCCCGGTGACCCCGAGCACCGCGGCGACCACGGTGGCCGGTCGGCTCCCGGGGGCCTGCACCGGCCAGGTCAGGGCCTCACCGAGGGTGCCGTCGCCCGGGAACGTCGCCACCAGCAGCGTCCAGCCGAGCGGCAGGATCCACGAGCGGGCGGCACCGACCACCACCGCCGCCAGCGCGGTCAGCCCGAGCAGGCCGGCCGCGTCCCGGACCACGAACCCGATCGGCCCGAACCGGGTCGCGGTCGTCTCGGTGGCCAGCAGCAGCAGGACCACGCAGCCCAGCGCCACGACCAGGTGAGCGGCACGCAGCCGGGCCCAGGGCCGCGCGGCCGTCCGGTCGAGGCTGTCGTCGGGGCCGCCGAGCGTGGCGGTCGCGACCGCCACCAGCAGGAGCACGGTCAGCACGAGCACCGTGCTGCTCACCGGGTCCTGGTCGCTGGACGTGGTCGCGAGCAGCCAGCTCACGGCCGTGCCCACGACCGCCGCGCCGAGTGCCGCCGGCACCCGGCGCGAACGGGCGTAGAGGGCGAGCCACCTCACCGGGCGCCGCCGGTCAGGATCGCCATCGCGTCCCGGCACTGCTGGCTCGCCCGGTAGACCGCGGTCATCCGGGCGTCGGCCTCGCCCTTGGGCAGTGCGGTCAGGTCGCGGTAGAGCTGGACGGCCTCGGGGTCCTCGAACTCCGTGCCGTCGAGGCCGGTGGCCGGTTCGCGGCCGAGCAGGAAGAACGCCGCGACGGTGCCGACGGTGTAGTTCCGGCTGTCCCCGCACCGCACCGGGCCGCCGAACGCCCCGGTGAGCATCTGCAGCTCGAGCCGCCCCGGGAACGCGAGGTGACCGGACTTGTCCGGCTGGACGTTCATCAGCACGGTGTCGGCGCGCGGGGCCGGCGCGGTCTTCGGGGAGAACGTCGAGGTGTCCTCGTGCGCCTCGACGATCGGCGTCGTCGTCGACAGGAGTTCGAGCGCGTGCCGCGCCTTGGGCGTCACCTCGCGCAGCATCGACTCGTTCGCCCGGCTGACGCAGACCCGCGGGCCGTCGTCCTTCGTGCACACCAGCTGCTGGGCCACCGGGTCGAGTTTCGCCCGCTCGAACGCGTCACCGGTCGGCATCACCAGCGCAGTGAGCGTCGCACCGACCACCAGCGGCGCGAGCGCGGCGGGCGCGAACCGGTGGTCACGGACCGCGAAGAGCACGAACGCGGCCGCGGCGAGCGCGACCAGCCACAGCGCCTGGGTGGCGCTGATCCGCCCGCCGACCGTGTCGTAGACGTTGAACACGCTCATGCCGGACCCGGGGAAGAACGCCGCCGCGGGCGCCCCCGAGGAGAAGATCTGCGGGGCGAAGGCCAGCACCGCGAAGCCGATCACCGCCACCGCGGGTGCGGTCGCGAGCGCCGGGCGCAGCCGTCCGAGGCCCAACCCGAGCCAGAACGCCACGACCAGCGTGAGCACGCCGACCGCCACCGCCGCGAACGCGGCCGCCGGCAGGTAGCTCGCGGTGTCGATGATCCGCGGCACCGCCGCGGCCAGCGAGACCAGGTACGCGACGAGGGCGGCCAGCCCGGTCGCGATCAGCGCCGGAACGATCTGCAGTGCGCGTGGACGGGGAACGGTGGCGAAGAGCTCGGCGACGTTCGCCCGGTGCTCGCGATAGGACTGCCAGGCTCCGGCCGCCATCGTGAGCGGCACCAGCACGATGAGGTATTCACGCTGGACCATGACCAGCGCCATCCACCCCGACGACCAGCGCCCGGACGTCGCCTGGAGCACGATCGCACCGGCGACGGCGATCAGCAGCGCGGCGCCGAACGCGGCCGACCGGCGGATCTCGATACCCACGATGCGGCTCATGCGTTGCTCCGGTGCTGACGGAGGAGGGCGGAGTAGCCACGTTCCGCGGGGCTGTCACCCGCGTCGTTCGGTCCGCCGCGGGCGATCAGGTCGTCGGGGGTGCCCTGGAACAGGAGCCGGCCCTCGTTCAGCAGGAGTACGTCGGTGCAGGCCGCGACCACGTCCTCGACGAGGTGCGTCGAGACCAGGACACAGCTGTCGCTGCCGAGATCACGCAGCAGGTCGCGGAAGTCGAGGCGCTGTTCGGGGTCGAGGCCGACAGTGGGTTCGTCGAGCAGCAGCAGGAGCGGTTCGTTCACGATCGCCTGCGCGATGCCGGCCCGGCGCAGCATGCCCCCGGACAGCGTCTTCATCTTGGCGTCGGCTTTCGCGGTGAGGCCGACCCGGTCGATCGAGCGCTGCACGGCGTCGGGGATGGCCGCTTTGGGCATTTCCTTGAGCCAGGCCATGTACTCGACGAACTCACGGACGGTGAACCGCGGGTAGAACCCGAACTGTTGCGGCAGGTAGCCCAGGCCGCGCCGGACCTCGCGGAGATCGGCCCGGCCGTCCACCGACGCGCCGAGCAGCGTCAGCGTGCCGCCGGCCGGTTTGATTCCGGTGGAGAGTGCACGCATCAGCGTGGTCTTGCCGGCCCCGTTCGGGCCGAGCAGCCCGTGGACGCCGGCGCCGAGGGCGAGGTCGAGGCCGTCGACGGCCAGGTGTTTGCCGGCGCGGACGCGGAGACTCTGCGCGTGCACCAGCCACGGGACGAGCGTGGGGGCCGTTTCGGCCGCACTCACCGGACGCATGGGGTCGGTCCTTTCCTGGGGGTTCACGCGCCGCTGCGCAGGCGGCGGAAATGAGTCGCGACGAGCGGAACGACCGCGGCGAACGCCACCGCGGCGAACGCCCACAGCGCGGTGCTGCCCGGTCGGAGGAGCGGGGAGAGCGATTCGGTGGCCAGGCTCGGCAGCAGCACGGCACCGGACCAGGCCAGGCCGAGCCCGATCGCGGCCGTCCGCACGCCGACGAACGCCCCGAGCGCGAGGGTGCACGCGGTGAACGCCAGGCACGGCAGCAACGTGAGCGCCACCGAGATCCCGGTGCTCAGGCCGGCCACGAGTAGGACCGGGAGGACGACGACGAGCACCGCGAGCGTGCGCCGCAGCACCATCGCCAACCCAGCCGACGGAGTGGTGGCGAGCAGCTCCCAGTTCGGGTCGACGCGCCGGCTCCAGGACACCGCGACGCCGGGCAGCGGCGCCACCGGAGCGAGCAGGAGAACGAGCGAGGGCAGGCTCGGCTGGGCGAAGTCGAGCACCACGCCGCAGGTCACCACCGCGACCGTCATCGCCAGCCAGGGCAGCAGCGTCCAGGCCAGCCAGCGCCGGTGCACGGACAGGGCCGGCCGGCGCGCCGGGGTCGGCGCCGGGCCGGTCCGGATCGCCTGGTCGAGCGAGACGGCGACCCGCTCCAGCAGGTCCGCGGTGGCCGGGGTGGCCAGGTGCGCGCGGCAGTCGGCGCACGTGTCGAGGTGGACCTCGATCGACCAGAGCGACGCGTCGTCCAGCCCGCCGCCGCCCTGCGCGTAGCGGGTGAGGATCGCCGGGGTCGGATGAGTCATGAGAGCGCCTCCCGCAGCGCGATCCGGGCCCGCCGCGCGCGGGTCTTCACGGTTCCTTCGGGCATGCCGAGCAGTACCGACGTCTGGCGCACCGAGAGGCCGTCGAGCACCATCGCCTGCAGCACCTGACGCAGTTCCGGGGGCAGGCGCAGCAGCGCCTGTTCCAGGTCCTGGTCGACGCGGGTGGCCATCACCTCGTCCTCGGCGGCCGGCGCGGTGGTGGGCACCAGCGGGAACGACGGCACCCGCTCCTGGCGGGCGCGCCGCCGGAACGCGTCGACGAGGCGGTTGGCGGCGATCGTCCACAGCCAGCCGACCGCGCTGCCCTCGGTCACCGAGCCCGCGTAGCTCCCGGCGGCGCGCCAGACCGCCAGGTAGGTCTCCTGGAGCACGTCGGCGACGACCTCGTCGTCCGCGCAGCGACGGCGCAGCCGCACCGCCAGCCAGGGCGCGGTCCGCCGGTACAGCTCGTCGAACGCCGCGCGGTCGCCGTGGGCGACCCGGCGTACGAGCTCAGCTTCTGTCACACCGTTCACGCCCAAGGAGACGACGCGACCGCCGATTCGGGTTCTCGATCACCGCGAGTAGCGGTGCTTCACTCCGAGCGGAAAGTTGTCGGGGTCGCCGACCGGGCGGAAGTGAACGACCGGGAGCTGCCTGGCCACCGGCACGTAGTGCGCGAACTCGCTGTTGACCCGGGGCAGGTAGGCCCGGACGGCCTCGGCGACCAGGGCCTCGCGCCCGTCCCCGTCGGAACCGGGAGCGAGCTCGACGGTGACGTCCAGGTACCGGTCGCCGTCGTCGCTCTCCGGGGTGCGCAGCACGAACCGGCCGGTCGTCCAGCCGACGAGGTCGTCGGCCTCGAGCGCCTCGGCGACGTTCTCCGGGTAGACGTTCGCGCCGTACAGCGATACCGCGAACAGACGCCGCCCGTAGACGTAGACCAGATTGCCGGGCAGGAGCCCGCCCTCGTCGCCGATGTCGTACCGGATGAGCGGCACCGCGCCGTCCGCGGTGAACAGCAGGGCGTCGCCGTCGGTCTCGAAGTACCGGTGGCCGGGGTCGTACTCCACCAGCGTCGGGAGCCGGCCGCCGCTGAACGTGGTGCCGCTCAGCTCCCGGCGGCGACGGACGCTCGACGGCGTCTCGATGCCCAGCACCCCGGCGTCGGCGGTGCCGTAGAGGGCCGCGGTGTGGGTGACCGGGTCGTCGATGCCGGCCCGCGCCGCGACCAGGTCGCGCCACCGTTCGCTGAACACCTCACCGGCGAACACCAGCTTGAGGCGCCGCTCCGCCCAGCCGGAACCGCGGTCGACGACGTTCTTCACGAACGGCGGGTAACCGAGGAGCACCGTCTGGTCGAAATCGTCGCCGAGCGCGTCGATCACCCGCAGGATCTCGTCGACGACGTTGCCGGGCGTGGCCACCGTGAGGCGGAAACCCTGCGCGGCCAGGTGACGGCAGGCCGCCGCGGTGAACATGCCGCCGACCCAGTTGCCGAGCGGGAAGCAGATCACCGCGAGCGTGCGGCGCTCGTGGGCGCCGAACGTGCGGAAGACCTCGGCGAACCGCTCGGTCGCGGCGAGTTCGTCGACGAGGCGGCGCGGCCAGACCGTGGGCTGACCGGAGGAGCCCGACGACAGCGCCACCGTGTCGCAGCCGTCGAGCGAGCCACCGCGGCACCGCTCGGGCAGCGGGTAGGCCTGGACGTAGTTCTCCTTGGTGACCACCGGGAGCGCGGCGAAGTCCGACCGGGTGCGGACGCCCGCGGCGTCGACGCCCCGCTCGGCCAGGAAGTGCCGGTAGGCCGGAACGGTCGTGGCGGCGTCGTGGAACAGCGCGACCGGGTCGAGACGCATGGGCCTCAGTGTGCCGTTCCGGCCGGTGGACGCACAGCGATAGGCTGCCCGCCGTGTCGGGTACGACGCTCGCCGTCGACTACGGCACCTCGAATACGGTCGCGCTGCTGCGATGGCCGGACCAGCGGATCCGTCCGCTGTTGTTCGACGGCTCGCCGCTGCTGCCGTCGGCGGTCTACCTGGAGCCCGGCGGCACGGTGCGGGCCGGGCGGGAGGCCGTCCGCGCGTCCCGGGTGCGGCCGGCGTGCTTCGAACCCCACCCCAAGCGCCGGATCGACGAGGGAACGCTGCTGCTGGGTGAGCGGGAGATCTCGATCGCCGACGCGATCGCCGCCACGCTCGGCGTCGTCCGGGACGAGGCGGTGCGGACGGCGGGCGCTCCCCCGGCGTCGGTCGTGCTGACGTTCCCGGCGGCCTGGGGCGCCGTCCGGCGCGCGGTGCTCGTCGACGCCGCCGCGCGTGCCGGGCTGCCCGCGCCGACGCTCGTGGGAGAGCCGGTCGCCGCGGCGGCCTACTACGTCGAGGCGCACGGCGGCCGGATCGCCGACGGGCAGTCGATAGTGGTGTACGACCTGGGCGCGGGCACGTTCGACGTCAGCGTCGTCTCGTCCGGGTTCAAGACGCTCACATACGCGGGGCTCGACGATCTCGGCGGCGTGGACCTGGACGCGCTCGTCGTCGAGGCGATCGGCGAGACGTTCGATCCCGGCTCACGGGCGTTCCGGCAGCTCTGGGACGACGCCCGCGCGGCCAAGGAGTCGCTGTCGCGCCGCTCGTCGGCCGAGGTGCTGATTCCGTCGGCCGACCGGGACGTCCAGGTCACCAGGGACCAGTTCGAGGCGGCGGCCCGGCCGCTGCTGGAGCGGTCCGTCGACGTCACGGCGGCCGCGATCGACGCGGCCCCGGGCCCGGTCGCCGGCCTCTTCCTGGTCGGTGGCTCCACCCGGGTGCCGCTGGTGGCCACGCTGCTGCACCAGCGGCTGGGCATCGCGCCGACCGTGCTGGACCACCCGGAGATCGTGGTGGCCGAGGGCGCGCTCCACGCGGTGCCCGTCGAACCGCCGGTCGCCGCCGAGGTGCCACCGGCCGGCCGGACGATCGTGTCCCGGCCGTGGCTGATCGCGCTCCGCGGCCTCGCGGTGCAGCTGGCCGGCGGGTCGACGGTGTTGTTCGCGCTGTTCGGCCTGGCCGTGACGCTGTTCGTGCTCGGCGACCGCCACCAGTTCCTGCCCGACGCCGGCTCGCTCGTGCTCTACTTCGCGGTGCTGGTCGCCGGCGCGGGTGTGTTCGGGCTGGGCACCGACGTGACGGCGCGGGCGTTCGATCGGGTCCGGCTCGGGTTCGAACCCGAGCGGCTGGTCGTCCGCGCGGCACCGCGAGCCGGTCACCTGCTGGTGCGGCTGGGTGGCCGGCTGCTGATCGGCGCCGCGTTCGCCGCGGCGGGGGCCGAGGTGGTCTGGTACGGCACCCGGAACGCGACCGCGTGGGCCGTGCTCATCGGGTGCGGCGCCGGTCTGGCCGGTGCGCTGGCCTCCGCCGTCGCGTTGTCGCGCCACCGTCCGATCCGGATCGACGCCACCGGCTCGAGCACCGCGGACACCGAGCTGGCGTGGGCCGACCTGACCGCGGCCGAGATCCGCCCGGCCGGGTGGCGGCGCAGCCGAACGCTGTTCGTCTCACCGGGGCCCGGCGTGGCCCCGCCGAGCGCGTTGCGCCCGGTCCGCGGCTCCGAGGCTCTGCGCGTGCTGGACCTGGGCGCGTACTCGATGCCGGTGGGGCAGGTGGAGAGAGCCGTCGGCCACTACTGGCGGAGCGTCCGGGACGGCACCGTACCGAAGGTCTCGCGGTAGCGTGGACACGCACGTCGCCGCGGCGCTCGGCGTGCGGACGCGGCGGGAGGCGGTCAGCCGCGCGCGGGCGCTTGGCCTCGGCTGAGCGCGATCATCTCCTCGCGCGGCACGACCTTGATCCGCTTGCGCTGGTGCGGTGCGCCGAGCGCGATCTCGTGCCGGTCGAGCCGCTGCCACCCGGCCCAGGTGGTGTACTCGACGGCGCGGGCGTCGAGGTGGGCCAGGACGGCGTCCCGGTCGCGCTCGGCGGCGGGCGGCAGCGCGTCGGCCAGCAGGCTCTGGACCGTCTCCCCGGCGTCGCCCTTGGTGTGGCCGATCAGGCCGACCGGGCCGCGCTTGATCCAGCCGGTGACGTACAGGCCGGGAACCGGCTCGCCGTCCAGGCCGAGCACCCGCCCGGCCCGGTGCGGAACGGTGCCGCTCGTGGCGTCGAACGGGACGTCGGGCAGTGCCTCGCTGAGGTAACCGACGGCCCGGTAGACCGCCTGGACGTCCCAGTCGGTGAACCGGCCGGTGCCGCGGATCCAGCCGTCGCCGGTGAGCTCCTGCGTCTCGGTACGCAGCCCCTCGACCCGCTCCTCCCCCAGGACGGCGACCGGCGCCTCCAGGAAGTGCAGGTGCAGTCGGCGCGGCCGGTCCCGCGGCTCGCGGACGGCCCAGTTCTGCAGGATGTCCACGCACATCTTGACGTGACGCGTCGCGCGCATCGCGGCGTAGCTGCCCTCGTCGAACTCGATGCCCTCGGGGTGCACGATCAGGTCGACGTTCGGCGAGGAGTCGAGCTCGCGCAGCTCCTGCGGCGTGAACTTGACCTGGGCCGGGCCACGCCGGGAGAACAGGTGCACGTCGGTGACCGGGCTGGTCTTCAGGTGCCGGTAGACGTTGTCGGGGATCTCGGTGTCGAGCAGCTCGTCGGCGGTCTTGGCCAGGATGCGCGCCACGTCGACCGCGACGTTCCCGGCCCCGATCACCGCGACCTTCCCGGCGGTCAACGGCCAGTCGCGCGGGACGTCGGGGTGGCCGTTGTACCAGGACGCGAACGCGGCGGCGCCGAAGCTGCCGCGCCGGTCGATGCCCGGGACGTCGAGCGCCCGGTCCTTCTCCGCACCGGTGGCGACGATCGTGGCGTCGTAGAAGCGGCGCATCTCGTCGGCCTTGACGTCGAGGCCGTACTCGACGTTGCCGAGGAAGCGGATGCGTGGGTTGTCGAGCACGCGGTACAGCGCGGTGACGATCTCCTTGATCCGCGGGTGGTCCGGGGCGACGCCGTACCGGATGAGACCGTACGGGGTGGGTAACCGGTCGAAGATGTCGATCGTGGCCGTCTCCGACGCCTTGATCAGGTGGTCCGCGGCGTAGATTCCGGCCGGGCCGGCTCCGACGACGGCGATCCGTAGAGGACGGTCCATGAAGATTCCCTTTCCGAGCGTTGCCGGCTCCCATCTTAGGTAAGGCTCCCCTTAGTCTGACTGTGACGTCGGACTCAGCAGCAGCACCCGGTTCCGATCGGCGGCCGCCTCCCGCCAGCCGGCCCGGCGCGCCTCCTCCACCAGCGGGCGGCGCGGGTCGAGGAGCAGGCAGCGCACGTCGTCACGGCCCAGTTCGGCGAGCGCGCCGGGGCGTCCCTGGACGAGTTCGAGCAGGTCGGCGATGCGTGCGGCCCCGTACACGTCGTTGCGCCCGTCCATCGCGACGCGCACCCCGTCGGCCGTCCGGCGCAGGATCACGTAGCCGCCGTCGTCGTACTCGTTGAGCAGCCGGCAACCGGCCGGGACGGCGTCCACGGTGGTGTCGGCCGGGTAGCTGTCGGGGGCGGGGCGTCCGTACTGCGGCAGCCGCACGGCGGTGAGCGCGAGCAGCGCGACGACCAGCCCGATCGAGGTGCCGCGGGCCAGGAACGCGACCCGTCGGCGGCCCGGGCCGGCGCTCCAGTCGACGTCGGTCGCCCAGACCGCGGCCGCCGGCATCGCGACCACCAGCGCCATCGGGGAGAAGCGGGCCGCCTCCACGCCCGCGACCAGTAGCAGCGCGGACGCTCCGGCGACGACCGCGAGGAGCGGCTCGTGCGGGCGGCGGCGCCAGGCCGCGATCGCGAGACCGACCGCGACCGCCGCGCCCGCCCAGGTGAACACCGCCATCCAGGCGGTGCGCCAGAGCGGGGCCCACTCGGGGATCAGTTCGGTGGACGCGTCCCGGGTGGCCAGGGCGGAGCCGAGTACGTCGAGGCCGAAGGGTGAGCTGAGGCAGCCCGCGACGATCACGGCCATCGTCGCGGCGGCGGTCGCCGCGGCGGCTCCCGAGCGGCGGTGGTGGGTGAACAGCGCGAGGACCAGACCGGCGGCGACGGCGGGTACCGCGGCCAGTGCGGCCAGGTGCAGGTTCACCCAGAGCGTCACGAGCAGGTACAGCCCGGCGAGGCCGGCGAGCCGTCGCCGCCCCGTCCGGTTCAGCAGGCGCCCGGCCAGCAGCGTGACGAGCGGGAGCAGCGCGTAGGTGAGCGTCTGCGGGCGGGCGCTCAGCCACAGCAGCAGCGGGACGACGAGCAGCGCGGTGGTGACGTGCACCCGCGCCCCCAGCGACCGGGCCGTGACCGCCACGCTCGCCCCCACCAGCGTGATGCAACCGAGCGTGAACAGGGCCAGGCCGACCGGCCCGGCGCCGGTCCAGGCCAGCGACAGCAGGACGTCGAACAGCCACGAGTTGGGGTGCCAGGCGCGCCCGGCCACCGACCAGGAGAACGTGTCGGTGAGGAAGACCGTGTGCCGGTGCCGGATCTCGGTACCGGTCTGGATCTGCCAGAAGGTGTCCCCCTCGGCGAACCATCCGCTGCGAACCGCGCCGACCAGCGCGAACAGCCCGATCCCGACGGCCAGCGGACGCACACCGACCCGATCGGCCGACGCTGCCCCTTCCTGAGGCTCCGGAGACCTAGGGTGGGCGCATGGCCACGTTCGAGACACGCACGCTTGCCCGGCCCGGCGTCGACCTGGTCTACGACGTGTGGGGGCCGCTGCCACCGGCCGACGGGCGACCGGTGCTGCTGATGATCGGTCAGCCGATGACGGCCGAGGGCTTCGGTTCGCTCGCACCGCAGTTCCCCGACCGCACCGTCGTCACCTACGACCCGCGCGGCCTGGGGCGCAGCGTCCGCTCGGACGGGCGGCTGGACAACACCCCGCAGCAGCAGGCGGCCGACCTGCACGCGCTGGTCGAGGCGCTCGGCGCCGGGCCGGTGGAGGTGTTCGGCAGCAGCGGCGGAGCGGTGGTCGGGCTCGAGCTGGTGTCCCGGTACCCGGGCGACGTGGTGACGCTGGTGGCGCACGAGCCCCCGATCAACGCGGTGCTTCCCGACGCCGCGGCCGTGGAGCGGGCCCGGGCGGCGTTCAACGACGCATACGAGGCCCGCGGGATGGGCGCGGGCATGGCCGCGTTCATCGTGATGACGTCCTGGTCGGGTGAGTTCACCGACGAGTACTTCACGCAGCCGGACCCGGACCCGGCTGCGTTCGGCATGCCCGACGTCGACGACGGCACGCGCGACGACCCGTTGCTCTCGAAGCACTCGTGGGCGGTCAGCGACTACCGCCCGGACGCGGAGCTGCTCGCCGCGGCGCCGACCCGGGTGGTGATCGCGGTCGGTGAGGAGTCCGGCGACACGTACACCGCACGGACGGCCCGGGCGACCGCCGCCCTGCTCGGCCAGGAGGCGGTCGTGTTCCCGAGCCACCACGGTGGGTTCCTCGGCGGCGAGCACGGTTACGCGGGCAAGCCCGAGGAGTTCGCGGTGCGGCTGCGCGAGGTGCTGGGCTGATCGTGGTCCTCGTCGTGTTCCCCGCCCCGGACGAACGTGCCGCGCCCGTGGCGGGTCACGACCAGCCCCTGATCCCGTAGCACCCCCATCGCCAGGCGCACCGTGTTCCGCGCGACGCCGTGGCGTGCCATCAGCATGCTCTCCGAGGGGATCAGCGTCCCCGGCTGGTACTCGCCGCTCTCGATGGCGGCACCCACGATGTCACTCAACTGCTTGTAGACGGCCCGATCGGCCAACGGATCCAAAGTCATGCCCACAAGCTACCGCACTCATGCCAACGTGCCACCGTGATGTGCGGGCTCGAAGTACGGGCGGTGGGTGGAGAGGCGCCGGGCGGCCAGGGACCGGGCTTCGGTGACGGGGTCGGTGCCGTGCCGGGACGCCCGTTCCAGGACGGACCCGGTGGTGGCGCCGATCGCGTCGATCTTCGCGTCGACCTCGTCGTCGCTGCCCTTCACCTCGGCCTCGCAGGCGATGACCCCGCCCGCGTTGGCGACGAAGTCCGGGACGAACACGATGCCCCGGGCCGCGAGCATGTCGGCGTTCGCGTCCGCGGCCAGCGCGTTGTTCGCGCCCGGTACCACCACCCGGGCTTTGAGCCGGTCGATCACCGCCTCGGTCAGCACGCCGCCGGCCGCGCACGGACAGAGGACGTCGACGTCGGCCGCGAGGATCTCGTCCGCCGCGACGGCGTTCAGCCCGCGTACCCGGGTCGGATCGACGTCGGCGACGAGCACGTCCACGCCCCGGGCGCGCAACAGCTCCACCAGGTGCGACCCGACCTTGCCCAGGCCCTGCACGGCCACCCGGCGCACCGGGACACCCGCCCACGCCGACGCCGCGTCCAGCGCACGGAGCACACCCCGGGCGGTGAACCGGGACGGGTCGCGGCGGCTGGAGACCCGCGGCACGTACCGCGCGATCAGGTCCATGTCCGCCGCGCCGGTGCCCATGTCGGCTCCCGGGATGTACCGGCCGCCGAGCGAGGCGATGAAGCGCGCGTGGGCGGCGAGCAGCTCGTCGCGCCGGGGGGAATCGGCGGGCGCGTTGATGACGCTCTTCCCGCCGCCGAGGTCCAGCCCGGCCACCGCCGACTTGTACGTCATGGCCTGGGCGAGGTTCATCGCGTCCCGGACCGCGTCCTCCGGGGTGGCGTAACTACGCATCCGGACGCCACCGAGCGCGGGCCCGAGCGTCGTGTCGTGGACGGCGATCACGGACTCGAGGCCGCTGGCCGGGTCGCGGCACACGACCAGCTGCTCGAAGTCCCGGGTACGGAGGTCCTGGAAGATGCTCATGGCGCTCCCTGAGTAAGGCCCGCCGTCCGGTTCAGGGGCGGGGTCTCCGCTTGTCCGGAACGACGGGAATGCCGGCGACGCGACAGGCAAAGTCTTGATAAGCGCGCCGATATAGTCAACTAAAGTCCGAACAACTATGCAGATCGCAGCGCTATCCCTGCGCGTCCCGGCGAGGAGCTCGGCAGAATGGCAACGATCGACCGGCTCGACGTCGAGCTCCTGTCCCGTCTGATCGACAACGCCCGCGCCGGGGTGGCGGAGCTCGCGTCCGATCTCGGCGTCAGCCGCACCACGGTTCAGCACCGCCTGCGCCGGCTCGAGGAAGACGGGATCCTGGTCGGCTTCCAGCCGATCATCAACCTGTCGGCCATCGGGTTGCCGGTCCAGGCTCTGGTGAGCCTCGAGATCGATCAGCGCGAGATGCCGACGATCATCGACGGGCTACGCGACCTGCCCGAGGTGCTCGAGGTCCGGATCCAGGCCGGGCGCGAAGACCTGCTGGTCCACGTCGCGATCGCCTCACTGGAGGAGCTGCAACGGCTCACCGCGGCGATCGTTCTCCTGGACGGCGTCCGCAAGACGACGTCGACGTTCACTGTCTCGACGCCGATCCCCCACCGCATCCTCCCCCTGCTCAGCGACGTCACCCGGGGAGCGGGATGGGGCCGGTCGACACCGGCGCCCTAGGGTCGGACCATGGACTACGACGTCGTCATCCGCGGTGGTCGTGTCGTCGACCCCGAGACCGGGCTCGACGGGATCCGGAACGTCGGCATCTGCGGCGACCGGATCGCCGCGGTCTCCGAGGCCGAGCTCGACGGTACGCGGCGGATCGACGCGGACGGGCTCGTCGTCGCCCCCGGGTTCATCGACCTGCACAGCCACGGCCAGGCGATCGCCGAGTGCCGCCTGCAGGCGCTCGACGGCGTCACCACCGCGCTCGAACTCGAGGCGGGCGCGGCGCCCGTGTCGGTGGCGTACGCGCGGGCCGCGGCGGAGGGCCGCCCGATCAACTACGGGTTCTCGGCCTCGTGGGCGCGGATCCGCATGCACGTGGCCGGTGGCTTACCGCTGGGCGAGGGTTCGCCGGGGCCGCTGGCCGACCTCGGATCGTCCGCGTGGCGCGGCCCGGCCGCGCTGCCGGCGATCCTCGGCCTGCTGGAGAAGGAACTCGCCGACGGCGCGCTCGGCATCGGCATCCTGCTGGGGTACGCGGCCGCGACCGACCCGGCGGAGTTCGTCGCGATCGCCCGGCTCGCCGCCGCGGCCGGGGTGCCGACGTTCACGCACGCGCGGCCGCTCGTCGAACAGGATCCGGATGTCGCCGTCGACGGCGCGGACGAGATCACCCGGGTCGCCGGCGAGACCGGCGCCCACATGCACTACTGCCACATCAACTCCACGTCGACGCGACACCTGGACCGGGTGCAGGCGCTGGTCGAGAAGGTGCGCTCCGAGGGTGCGCACGTCACGAGCGAGGTGTATCCGTACGGCACCGGGATGAGTTCGATCGGGGCCGACTACTTCCACCCCGATCGGCTGCACGTCCTCGGCGCGACCGGCACGCCCCAGGACGTCGTCTACGCGCGCACCGGGGAGACCGTGGCCTCGGCGGAGCGGCTGCTCGAACTGCGCGCGGCCGACCCGTCGGGGCTGGCGTTCATCCGGATGTTCGACGAGGTGACGTCGGCGGACCGGCTGGTGGAGTTCACCGCGCTCCCGCACGCGGTCGTCGCGTCCGACGCCGTTCCGTTCGTGATCGAGGACGGCCGGCCGTACGACCCGCTGCAGTGGCCGCCGCCGTCGTTCGCGCGCACGCACCCGCGCAGCGCCGGGACGTACGGGCGCACGCTGCGGATCGCGCGGGACACGCTCCCGCTCGCCGACGTGATCGCCAAGTGCACGCTGGGGCCGGCCCGCGTGCTGGAGGACGCCGCGCCCGCGATGCGCCGCAAGGGCCGGATCCAGGTCGGCTGCGACGCCGACGTGGTGGTCTTCGACTCCGACCGGGTCACCGACGGCGCGACGTACCAGCACTCCGTGCGGCCGTCGACCGGCTTCGTCCACGTGCTCGTGAACGGGGAGCCGGTCGTGGCCGACGGTCAGTTGCTCCGGGACGCGTTCCCCGGCCGGCCGATCAGGACCTAGCGGCCTTCTTCGCGGCGATCTTGTCGCGGCGCTCGGAGAACCGGGTGGCCTGGCGGTCGAGCTCGGCGAGGAACTCCACCAGCTCGTCGCGGGCCTTCTCGCCGTCGTCGGACAGGCCGGTGGTATCGAGCGCCTTGAGGTTGCGCAGCACCGGGATGACCACCTCGTCGTGGTGGATACGCAGGTCGTAGATGCCCGCCATCGCGATCTGCACCGACTTGCGGCCGAAGTTCTCGATGCCGTGCCCGGGCATCTGGAACGTCTTGACCACGTCGGTCACCGCACGCATCGCCTCGTTGGGCGCGAGCTCGAACGCGGCGCCGAGCAGGTTGCGGTAGAAGATCATGTGCAGGTTCTCGTCCGCGGCGACCTTGGCCAGCAGCTGGTCGCAGATCGGGTCACCGCTGATCTTGCCGGTGTTGCGGTGCGAGACCCGGGTGGCCAGCTCCTGGAACGACACGTACGCGATGCCGTGCAGCACCGTGTCGTCCAGATAGGCGTTCTCGAAGCCGGTGCCCATGTGCACCATCCGCGCGCGCTCCAGCGCGATCGGGTCGACCGCGCGGGTGGTGAGCAGGTAATCGCGGATCGCGATGCCGTGCCGGCCCTCCTCGGCGGTCCAGCGGTGCACCCAGGTGCCCCACGCGCCGTCGCGACCGAACATCTGCGCGATCTCGTGGTGGTAGCTGGGCAGGTTGTCCTCGGTGAGCAGGTTCACGATGAGCGACGTGCGTGCGACGTCGCTGAGCGCGGACTGCTCCTCTGACCAGGCGGTGCCGCCGAGGACGCCGTCGAAGTCGGTGCCCTGGCTCCACGGGACGTACTCGTGCGGGAACCACTCCTTGGCCGTGGCCAGGTGGCGGTTCAGGTTGGTCTCCACGACCGGCTCGAGTTCGAGGAGCAGGCCGGCTGTCGTCAGGCGGTCGGTCATTCCGGCAACTCCCTGCTGCTTTTGGTTACGCTTCCGTAACCTACGCTACCGTAGAAATCCAAGTGCACGGCACCACGGTCGCTTGGTGAGGTCACCGGGCCCGGTGGTGCTGCCGGGCGTAGTGGGTGCGCGCTTTGGCGCGGTTTCCGCAGGCCGCCATCGAGCACCAGCGGCGCGCACCGGCCTTGGACACGTCGTAGAAACGCAGCGTGCACTCCGGGTTCGCGCACTCGCGGAGCCGGGACGGGTTCTGCTCCAGCAGCCGCAGGTAGTGCTCGGCCGCCAGCCAGGCGGCGCGCCAGCCCGGCGTGTCGGTCTCGACCACGCTCTCCGGCCCGTTCGCGCCGAGCCGGCGCCGGATCCGCCCGTGGCGCAGCGTCTCGTTGAGTTCGTCGACGTCGCCACGTACCAGTGCGTCGCGAGTGGTCAGCAGCGCGGCGAGGGTCTCCGGCGAATCGGGCACGGTGTCGGCCAGGCCGGCCGAGGCCAGCCAGATCGCCGGCCCGCCGGGCATCTCCAGCAGGTCGTGCGTGCCCTCGTCGTCGGTCCAGCGCGTGTTCACCAGATCCAGCGGGAGGGGTTCGCCGATCAGCGGCCGGGGGTCCATGACGTCGATCCTAACCGGTTAACCGGTTTTCAGCGGTTGCCGATCCGCTGACTAACTCCTAAAGTTGATATCACTGGTTAGAGCGAGGAGCTGGTGATGTCCCCTTTCCACCGCGGTGAGCTGACCGCGCAGAAGCGGGCCGGTGTGCTGCACGAGGCCGCCCGCCTCGCCCCCATGCTCGGCCGCCCCGAGATCCCGCGCGGAGCCCGCCTGTTCCTCGCCGAGCAGCCGATGCTGGTGCTGGGCGCCACCGACCGCGACGGCGACCCGTGGGCCACCCTGCTCACCGGCCCGCCCGGTTTCCTCGACGTCGACGGACCGTCCACGCTGACGATCGCCGCGACCCCCGGGCCCGGCGACCCGCTGCGCGAGGCACTGGCCGGCCCGGTTCAGGTCGGCATGATCGTGATCGAACCCGAGACCCGCCGCCGCGTCCGGATGAACGGCACCGCCCACCCCACCCCGGCCGGCCTGCGGGTCGAGCTCGCCCAGGTCTACGGCAACTGCCCGAAGTACATCCAGGCCCGGGTGCCGACGCCGACACCGGCCGCACCGGGCGTCGCGTGGCGCGGCGACGCGCTCACCGCCGCGGCCCTGGACTTCGTGAACACGGCCGACACGTTCTTCATCACGACCGCAGACCTCGAGGGTCACACCGACGCCTCGCACCGCGGCGGCAACCCGGGCTTCCTCCACGCGTCGGGCCCGACCCGGCTGCGCTGGCCCGACTACGTCGGCAACTCGATGTTCAACACGTTCGGCAACCTGGAGGTCAACCCGCGGGCCGGCCTGCTGCTGCCCGACTGGGCCACCGGCACGCTGCTGCACCTCACCGGCTCGGCGGTCGTCGACTGGGACCGGTCGCACGCCGCCGCCGTGCCGGGCGCGCAGCGTCTCGTCGACTTCACCGTCGAGCGGGTGGTGCGGGTCCCGAGCGCGTCCGGGCTGCGCTGGAGCGACGCGCAGTTCTCCCGGTTCAACCCTCAGGTGTAGAGGTTCGCCGCCGAAGAGGACACCGGCTGTTAAACGGCGTTCTCGCGAAGGGCACCCATGGGATTCAGCTGGAGGACGTCGTCGGACCGGTCGGCGCAGCCGCAGGCCGAACTGGCCGAAGCGCAGGCCGACGTGCAGGCGCTGACCGCGATCATGCGGGCGGTCGAGCAGGCCAGGACCCCGAACGAGGTGATCGGGAGCGCCCTCACGCTGATCCGCGAGCTGTTCGGCTGGGCGTACGGGTCGTACTGGCAGCTCGACCCCTCCGGCCGGGAGCTGCGCTTCGCGCAGGAGAGCGGCACCGTCAACGACGAGTTCCGGCAGGTCACGCTGGAGGCGGCGTTCACCGAGGGCGTCGGCCTGTCGGGGCGCGCGTGGAAGGCACGCGACCTCGTGTTCGTGCCGAACATCGCCGACGTGAGCGACTGCGTGCGTGCCCCGGCCGCGGCCCGTGCCGGCGTGCGCAGCGGGGTCTGCTTCCCGCTGATCGAGGGCGACCAGGTCGTCGGCACGATGGACTTCTTCACCACCGAGGAAGTGCAGCCGTCGGTGGGGCGGCTGGCCGTGCTGCGCGCGGTCGGGAACCTC
Organism: Cryptosporangium japonicum; assembly: GCF_039524755.1. Taxonomy (NCBI): domain Bacteria; kingdom Bacillati; phylum Actinomycetota; class Actinomycetes; order Cryptosporangiales; family Cryptosporangiaceae; genus Cryptosporangium; species Cryptosporangium japonicum. Next base: position 203,905 of record NZ_BAAAGX010000025.1, on the reverse strand, counting down.
GTCTCGCGCGCGCTGGCCCACCTGCAGGAGGCGATCCGGCAGGAGAAGGCCGCGCAGGACGTCGAGGCCGTCTCGCACGTGATCCGGGAGCTGACCCAGGCGACCAGCCGGGAGCAGGCGCTCCGGACCGCGCTGGAGACGATCCGCCGGTACTTCGACTGGCAGTACGGCTCGTTCTGGCAGCTCGACCAGGACGAGCAGGTGCTGCGGTTCGCCATCGAGTCCGGCGACGCGGGCGCGGAGTTCCGTGAGGTGACCCGGCAGGCGTCGTTCGCGAAGGGCGTCGGGCTGTCCGGCCGCACCTGGGCCCGCGGCGACCTGTACTTCGTCGAGGACCTCGGCGAGATGACCGACTGCGTCCGCCGGCCCGCCGCGCAGGCCGCCGGCGTGAAGTCCGGCGTCTGCCTACCCGTGCGCGTGGGCGGCGAGATCATCGGCACGATGGACTTCTTCGCGACCAGGACGCTGATCATGTACCCGGGCCGGGAAGCCGCCCTGCGCAACACCGCGTACCTGGTCGGGTCGGCGCTCGAGCGCTTCGCGTCGGCCGACCAGTTGCAGAGCGCCGGTCGGGAGCTGCTGGAGTCGATCGCCGAGGTCGAACGCAACGTCACCGCGGCCGCGACCGTCGCCGAGCGCAGCGAACACCTCGCCGACGAGGCGAACCAACAGGTGGCGGTGCTCGGCCAGGCCAGTGCGGAGATCAACGACGTGGTGCGCGCGATCCAGTCGATCGCCGCGCAGACCAAGCTGCTCGCGCTGAACGCGACGATCGAGGCCGCGCGGGCCGGCGAGTCCGGGAAGGGCTTCGCCGTCGTCGCCGGTGAGGTCAAGGAGCTCTCGAGCGAGACCGAGCGGGCGACCAACGACGTCAGCAGCAAGGTCGACACGATCCAGGCGCGGGTGGACGAGGTCACCGCGTCGTTGGCGGAGATCCACACCGCGGTCGAGGAGATCAACCAGACGCAGGGCCTCATCCGAGGCGTACTGACCGAGCAGGTCGCGGTGACCCGCGCGATCCTCGACTGATCCGGAGGGTGACGTGTACAAAATCGGACCGGCGGCCTCGTCCCCATGGTCCCGTCTCCTGCAGGGCAACGCCCGGTGGGTCGAAGGCCGGAGCACTGCCGACGCCGACCGCGGCGCGGCCCGCCGGGCCGCGATCAGCCACGCGCAGAACCCGTTCGCACTGGTGCTGGGCTGCTCCGACTCGCGGGTGCCGGCCGAGATCCTGTTCGACCAGGGCCTCGGCGACCTGTTCGTGGTGCGCACCGCCGGGCACGCGCTGGACTCGGCCGTCATCGGCTCGGTGGAGTTCGCGGTCGACGTGCTGCGGGTGTCGCTGATCGTCGTGCTCGGCCACGAGGAGTGCGGCGCGGTCACCGCGGCGAGCCGGATCGTCGACGAAGGACAGGTACCGCCCGGCTACATCCGCGACATCGCCGAACGCATCACCCCCAACGTGCTGCGGGCGCGGCACGCCGGAGCGGTGAACGCGGCCGACGTCAGCGCGCTGCACGCGGCCTACACGATCGAGCAGCTGCGCCAGCGCTCCCCGCTGGTGGACGTGGCCGTGTGGCGCGGCACGATCGCCGCCGTGCCGGCGCTCTACAGCTTGAACAGTGGAATCGTCACCGAGGTGCGGCCGCGGACCGCGTACGTCGCGGTGCCGGACGAGGTGTACGCGACGCACCTCTAGCGTGCCTACGATGGCGGCGTGACAGCGCTGGACGGACCCGACGGCGGTCTGAACGCGCTGACCGCGCTGACCGACGCCACCCGGCGGGCCGCCTACGAGGCGGTGCTGGCCACCGGCGCCCGCCCGGTCGGGCGCGACGAGATCGCCTCGGCGCTCGGGGTCGGCCGCACGCTCGCGGCCTTCCACCTCGACAAACTGGTCGACGCCGGGCTGCTCGAGGTGACCTACGGCCGGCGCAACGGCCGGACGGGCCCCGGCGCGGGCCGACCGGCGAAGCTGTACCGGGCGTCGGCCGCCGAGCACGCGGTGAGCGCACCTCCCCGGGATTACCGGACGGCCGCCGAACTGCTGGCCGAGTCGGTGGAGCGCAGCGGGGCGGACACCGCGCTCTTCGACGTGGCCCGTGAACACGGCCGCCGGGTGTCGTCCGGTGGCGACGTGCGTGAGCTGCTGAGCGCCCACGGCTACGTGCCGGAGGAGACCCCCGCCGGGCTCCAGCTGAACAACTGCCCGTTCCACCGCCTCGCCGAGCAGTTCCCGCCGCTGGTGTGCGGCATGAACCTGGCGCTGATCTCCGGCCTGCTGGACGGGACCGACTGGCAGGCGCGGATGGACGCCGCCCCCGGCCGCTGCTGCGTCGTCGTCTCTAAAAACAATTCCGATTGACGTTAGAGTGTGGCCATGACGAGCGCACACCGTCTGGCCCACTTCAACGTCGCCCGCCTCCGCGCCCCGCTGACCGACCCGTCGATGTCCGAGTTCGTCGCCGGCCTCGACCTGATCAACGCGCTCGCCGACGCGTCGCCCGGGTTCGTCTGGAGGCTGGCCGAGGGGCCGGACGGCGACGCGACCACGGTCCGGCCGCTCGGCCCGGACGTGATCGTGACGCTCTCGGTCTGGGAGTCGGTCGACGCGCTGCGGACCTTCTCGTACCGCAGCGCCCACCTCGACTACCTGCGACGCCGCCGCGACTGGTTCCGGCCGTCCGACTTCCCGGCCTCGCTCGTGCTGTGGTGGGTGCCGGTCGGCCACGTACCCACGGTCGCGGAGGCGTGCGAGCGGCTGGCCCTGGTCGCCGAGGGGGCTTCCCCCGAGGCGTTCACCTTCCGCGAGCCGTTCCCGACGCCCTGACCCGCCTGATCAGCGCCGGACGGCCAGCGCGCGCGAGGCCGGATGAGCGGGTTTCACGGCGTTCTGGGTGAACGTGCCGATCGCGTTCGTCGTCGCCGCGCTGGGACTCGGGCCGGCCTCTCGGCTAACGGGCCGCGCTCAGGAGTGAGCCGGCCCGGTTCAGCGGCGTAGCTCGCCCCGCAGGACGCTGGTGGCCGAGTGGCCCGGGTCGCCGTCGAACGCCTCGGCCGAGATGTCGATCCCGCGCCACCCGGCCGGGTCCAGCCCGGACGGAAGCGGGAAACGCGCGACCTCGCCGGGACGCACCGCGCCCATGGCCTGCATCCGGGTGGTGCCCGGTACGAACATCCAGGCCTCGTAGAACCCGTTGGTCAGCGGAAGGTCACGCACGTCGACCTCGAGCACGTAGCGCTCGCCGTCGCGGATCAGCCGGGCATCGCCGGTTCCGCCGCCGTTGCCGACCGGCTCCAGCGCGCTGGACGCCGCCACGGTGTCCGCGGGGGTCTTCGCGGGCCGGGCGGCCTGCCAGCCGAGCGTCGCACCGGCGCCGAGGACCACACCGAGCACGCACGCCGCCGCGGCGAGCAGGAGATAACGCAACCGGCGGGGTGCCGCGGTCCGCCGTTCGGCGGTGCGGCGCTCGACCCGGGTCTCGGCCTCGATCGCCTGCCAGACCCGCAGCGGGGGCGGTGGTGGCTGCAGATCGTCCGGGCCCGCTTCCTTGCCCAGTTCGATGACGTCCTTGAACGCGCGGTAGTCGGCGAGGCACGTCGGGCACTCGGCCAGATGCACGCGTTCGTCGTCCGCCGCCGCGAAGTCCTCGTCCAGCGCGAGCAACGGCAACCGGTCAGGATCGACGTGCGGCATGGTCCACCTCCTCCCACGACTGTCGTAACCGCTCGATACCTCGTCGTAGGTGGGATTTAACGGTGCCGAGCGGTAGCCCTGTCAATCCGGCGATCTGGGTGTGGGTCAGGTCGTCGAAGAAGGCCAGCTGGACGACGCGTCGCTGCTCCGGGACGAGCCGGGCCAACTGATCGGCCACGACCAGCCGGTCAAGTATGCGCTCCGGACCCGGGTGGGTCGGAGCAGCCGGTTCGGTGGCTTCCACCACCTGCGCCAGGCGCGCGTCGCGCTGGAGGGCGCGGAGCCGGTCGATGAGCTGACGTTTGGCGATGCCGATCAGCCAGCCGGCCAGTCGTCCCCGGTCCGGGTCGAACGTGTCGCGACCACGCCAGGCCGCGACGAACGTCGCCTGGGTGAGGTCTTCGGCGTCGCTGGGGCTGGGCAGGGCCTGGCGGCCCAACCGGTAGACGAGACCGCCCCAGCGTTCGTACATCGCGCGCAGCGCGCGTTCGTCGCCGGCCAGGAACTGGGCCGCGAGCGCCGCCTCGTCGTCGGATCCGGTGCGGTCGGAGTGCGTGAGGGCCAACCGGGGCGCCGGGGGACCGCTCGGCGATCCGGAGGCATCGGGTCCGGAGGTCTCGGACGGGGTCATCAACCGGCCTCCTCGACGGCTCTCATCCTCGGTCATCGTGTGGGTTCACGCACTGATCAGGCACTACGGCGGCCGGGGCCGCAACTCGACGGCGGGGCGGAGACGCGTGGTCGTCCGCCCCGCCGCGAGGTCAGGGGAGGTCGCTCGGGCGCAGGACCCGGTCGATGGCGTGCGCGATCTGCTTGTTGCCCTTGTTGATGTCGGCCACGACGACCCGCGGGTCGCGGTCGTTCCAGTCGGCGTCGACGAGGCGGATCGTCTTGTTCTTCCAGTGACCGTCGACGCAGACCTGGATTGTCGCGCCGGCGGCGGTCTTGAGCTTCGCGCCGTTCGACTTCAGCGCGGCGGCCTTGTCGATCGTCGCGCCCGGGATCACGTGGTAGAGCAGCACGGCCTCCACCGTGTCGATGCCGAGCCCGGCGACCGCGGTGAACGCCTGCTTCTCGCTCGTCCAGTGGTGGGTGCCCTTGAGGTCGGCGACCAGCCGCTGGAACGCCGCGTCGGTCGGGACGAACGCGGTGAGCGGCGTCTTGCCGTCGGCCAGCACCTTCACCGGGCTGTTGGGCTTGGCCTTCAGAACCGCCTGGACCGCGGCGGTGAGGATGTCGAAGTCTTTGCTGTTGCGGTCGAAACCGCTCTTGTCGGCGGTCAGGACCGCGGCTAACGACTTGTTGCCCTTCGGCGTCGGCTTCCCGGTCGCCGAGGCCGGTGCGGCGGCAACGGCGGTGGCGAGCAGAGCGGCGGCCGTGACGGCGACCGCGCGAGTGCCGAGTCGGACGAGCTTCATCGCTGACTTCCTCCCGTAGACACGGTGGCTGGTTGCCACATCCACGTCTACGACCGGCCCATCGGTAACGGATGCACCCGACGGCGATCAATTTTTTCGAGGCCTCGGCCATCTGCCGATCGGCAGATGTTCCGGCGGCCGCGGGGCCGGGATCGTGGAGACATCGCCGCTCGAGGAGGCATCATGTCGCTGGAAACCGCTCACCGGCCCGTCTGCGCCGAGGCCGCTACGGTCCCGCCGCCCTCGCCGCGCGCGGTGGTGGCCGCCTACGTCGCCGCGGCCGCGGCCACCATCGGCTTCATCCCGCTGCACGCGGTCTGGGCGCTGGGCATCCCGCTGTTCGCCGACCCCGACCTGTTCCGCCCGTGGTACGAGGACGGCGGCGGCACCTACCTGCTGGCGCTCAACCTGCTGGCCCTCCTGCCGGCCGTGCTGGCCCTGGCCCTGGTCCGGCCCTGGGGCCTGTGCTTCCCCCGCTGGGTGCCGATCGTCCGCAGGCGCGGCGTGCCACGAATGCTGCTGGTCGTGCCCGGTGCCGGTCTCTCCGCCGCGCTGCTGGCCTACACCGTGTTCGCCGCCGTCGTGATGCCGTTCCAGTGGAACGACCCCGCCGTGATCTTCAGCCCCTGGACCGGGGTGTACGGGGTCGTCCAGTTCTCCGTCTGGATCACCGGCCTGGCCATCGCCACCCGCTCCTACGCCCGGCGCACCCGTTAGACGGTCACGAAGGACACCGTCCGGCTGGAACACTGGCGCCCGGGGCGAGGGGGGACCAATGGCCGAACGGTTCGACGCGTTCATCTCGTACAGCCACGGTGCCGACACCGCGATCGCGACCGCGTTACAAACCCAGCTCACGCGGTTCGCGGTGCCGTGGTACAGCCGGCGATCGCTGCGCCTGTTCCGCGACGTCACCGATCTCAGCGCCGCACCCGGCCTCTGGCCCGCGGTGCTCGGCGCGCTCGAGAACTCCGCCTACCTCGTCGTGCTCGCGTCGCCGACGTCGGCGCGGTCGGTCTGGATCGCCAAGGAGATCGGCTGGTGGCTCGAACACCGTGGCGTCGAGCGGCTCGTCATCGTCCTGGTCGGCGGCGAGTTGTCGTGGGTGGACGGTGGCTGGAGCCGCACGGACCGCACCGCCGTCGGGCCCGTGCTCGACACCGCCTACGACGAGGAGCCGCTGTGGGTGGATCTCCGCGCCCACACCGACACGCTGGACTTCGGTGATCGGCTGGCCGAGATCGCCGGAGTCCTCCGCGGGGTCTCGCCGCGCGCGCTGATCGGTCAGGAAGTTCGTTACCGCCGGCGGCTCCGGCGCACCGTGCAGGTCGTCGGCGCCGCGCTGACCGCGTTGACGATCGCCGCGACCGTCGGCGCGATCGTGGCGTTCCAGCAGCGGGGCACGGCCGTCGAGCAGGCACGCATCGCCCTGGCGCGACAGCTCGCGGCCCAGAGCGGCACCGCGCTCGACAGCGACCCGATCACCGCGCAACGCCTGGCGGCGACGGCGTGGCGCGCGGACGAGCTCCCGGAGACCCGCTTCGCGTTGCGCGACGCGCTGACGCGGGCGTCCGGCTCGACCGTGGACGGTGCGAGAGCGCCGGTCACCGGCGTGACGTTCACGGCCGACGGCACCCGGTTCGTCACCGAGGAGGCTCGATCGGCGGGCGTGTGGGAGACCGGCACCCGGCGGCTGCTCGCCCGGATCGCGCTGCCGGAGGCGTGGGGACACGCGGTGGACCCGGACGGGACGACGATCGCGGTCGGGGTGATGAAGGGGCCGGTCCGGCTGGTGACGACCACCGGTGAGGAGCTCGGGTCGATCCCGGTGGAGGACGCCACCGCCCTCGAGTTCAGCCCCGACGGACGCACGCTGGCCACCGGTGACTTCTCCGGCGCGATCCGGTTGTGGGACGTCGCCACCCGCCGGCCGATCGCGGTGGTGCGTTCGAGCGGGGGCAGCGTCAACGACCTGGCGTTCCGCCCCGACGGACAGGTGCTGATCAGCGGCGACGACGGCCGCGTGACCGCGCTGTGGGACCTGGACGGGGCACGGCGGCTCGGCGCGGTCGAGGGGCCGGTCGGGCGCGTCCTCGCGGTGGCGTCCAGCCCGGACGGCCGGCAGTTCGCGTACGGCGACAGCACCGACCGGGTCTACGTCGGGGACACCGCGACCGGGCAGGTCGAACGGGTCCTGGTCGGGCACATGGCGGGGGTCAACGGCGTCGCGTTCAGCCCGGACGGGCAGACCCCTCGCGAGCGCCGGCGGCGACCGGACGGTGCGGCTCTGGGACCTGCTCACCGGCACGCCGGTCGGGACGCTCGTCGGCCACAGCGACTACGTCAACGCCGTGGCGTTCCACCCGGACGGGCGGACGATCGTGACCGCCGCCGAAGACAGCGCGAAGCTCTGGCGGACGCCGCTGCACCACCGGAGAACGATCGCCGACGAGGACGCCGCGCCGGACGAGACGGAGGTGAGGTCGGTCGACGGCCGGTTCGTCGCGGAGAAACACGGCGAGCGGGTGGAGGTGTGGACGGTGTCGCCCCGCACCCGGGTGTTCGTCGCCCCGCCCGCGTTCACCGACGTCACCCAACTCGCGTTCAGTCCGGACGGCCGGTTCGTCGCGGGGAAGGACGACAAGGTCGTGCGGCTGTGGACGACGGCCGACGGTCGGACGTCCGGGACGCTCACCGGCCACACCGACAGCATCGACCAGTTCGTCGTCAGCGCGGACAGCCGCCGGATCGTCACCGCCAGCCAGGACGGCACCGCGCGCCTCTGGGACACGCACACGGGCCGGCAGCTCGGGGCACCGCTCGCCGGCCACACCGACATGGTCGCGGCCGTCGCGATCAGCCCGGACGGTCGAACCGTCGCCACCGGCAGCGCCGACCGGACGGTCCGGCTCTGGGACACCGGGACCCAGCGTCAGCTCGGGCTTCCGCTGATCGGTCACCGGACCACGGTCTGGTCCGTGGTGTTCACGCCCGACGGGCGCGGGCTGACCACGTCCGGCGAGGACGGAACGATGGCGTGGGACGTGGCCGAGCCGGCGGACCTCTACGCGGCGGTCTGCGCGGCCGCCGGCGGCCCGCTGACCGACGACGAACGACAGCGCTACAGCGCCGGCCAGGGCTTGCCCGAGGTGTGCGCGTCGTAGTCCTCGAGGGTCAGGTTGGTGGCCGGCCGGTCGACGATACGCATCAGCGGGCCGAACAGCGAGAGGGCCGAGAAGCCCAGGTTGCGCCCCACGATCCCCGCCTTCGAGCCCGGCGCGAGCAGGCGCCCGGCGTTGATCTTCTGCGAGACCGACGCGTAGCCGCGGTACGTGCTCTCGTACCGGGCGAACGCCGCACGGTGGTCGCCGTCGGCACGGGCGAGTTCACCGGCGAGGACGTACGCGCCGACGACCGCCAGCCCGGTGCCGAAGCCGCCGAGCGCGTTGCCGTAGGCCGAGTCCCCGACCAGGGCGACCCGGCCGGTGGAGTAGCGGTCGACGGTGACGCGGCTGATCGAGTCCAGATAGAACTCGGCGGCGCCCGGCACCGCGGCCATCAGTTCCGGGATGCGCCACCGGGCACCGCGGAGCGCGTCGACGAGGAACTGCTTCTGCGTGTCGACGTCACCGCGGGCGGCCGGCGACAGCGGCGCGGCGAACACGAAGAACGCCGACGCTTTCGGGCCGCCGAGCGCGGCCATGACACCGGGCTCGTTGTACATCACCTCGCCGCCGTCGACGCCGAGGTCGGCGAGCGCGTAGTAGTAACCGAGGTGGCGCACGTAGTCCGCCTCGGGGCCGAACGCGAGCGCCCGGACGTTCGAGTGGATGCCGTCGGCGCCGACGACCAGGTCGAACGTGCGCGGGGCGCCGTGGGTGAACGAGACGTCGACACCGTCGCCGGTGTCGGTGAGCGCGGTGATCGAGTCGCCGAAGACGTACTCGCAGGTCGGCGCGGTGAGGCCGGACAGGATGGTCGCCAGGTCGCCGCGGGGCACGTTGATCTCGCCGCCCGCGAACGCACCCGGGACGGTGCCGATCGTGCGGCCGCGCGCGTTCACCAGGATGCCGTCCTCGCTGGGGACGGTGGCCTGCCGGACCGCGTCGAGGATGCCCATCTTGCGCAGCACGCCCAGGTGGACGGGGCCTTTGAAGTCGACGGCCTGGCCACCGGCGCGGACCGCGGGTGCCTTCTCGACGACGGTGACGTCGAAGCCGTAGCGGTGCAGCCAGTACGCCAGCGCGGGTCCGGCGATGCTGGCGCCGGAGATGAGGACGCGGGGATTGGTCACGAGGGGTTTCCTGTCCGTGCGGTGGTGACGGCGTGGAAGGTGCGGTCGAGGTCGTCGAGCGCGCCGGTGGCGTCGTGGACGAGGGACGCGAGGAGTGCGTCGGACCGGTCGCCGGCGAGCACGGCCGCGCCGATCGCGTCGGTGATCGTCTGGATCACGGACACGAGCGCGGCGGCGTGGGCGCGGGCCACGATCGCGGGCACCGCGGGGTCGGTGACGGCCAGCGACGTGGTGATGGCGTCGACCTGTCGTTCCCGTTCCTCGAGCGCGAACCGACGGAGCACCGGGCTGAGCAGGCACTGCGCCGGGAACTCCCCGCGCGCGAGTTCCGGGGGCTCGTGCCGGAGCCGGTCGATGTCCTCCCGGACGAGAGGGCGCAGTGCGTCGGCCGGGCTCGTGCCGGGAGCCCGCTCGCGCACGACACGGCCGTAGCGCTCCCGGAACTCCTCGGCCCGGTCGAGGACGAGGTCCTGCTTGGCCGGGAAGTAGTTGTAGATGGTCTGGTCGGACACCTCCGCGGCGCGGGCGACCTCGACGACCGAGACCTCGTCGTAGCCGCGGGCCGCGAACAGACCGGCGGCGACGTCCGCGATGCGCTCGCGCGTCTGCGCTTTCTTCCATTCACGCAGTCCCATGAATTTAGAGTAACCCAAACTTTTGGCGACGCCAAAAATAGTAGCGGTCAAGAGCTGGCCGCTACTGGGCGAATAGTGGTCAGCAGATCGACAACAGATGGAGTGATCCGTGACCCTCGCTTTTGACGTCAACTGGCTGGCCGTCCTCGTCGCGACCGTGGCCTGCACGGTCCTCGGCGGCCTCTACTTCACGCTCGCGGTGCCGCGCCGGTACGCGGCCGTGATGGGCCGGGCCGACCAGCCGGCGTGGAAGCCCCCGGCGTCCGCGTTCGCCGGTCAGGCGGTCGCGATGTTGCTCGTCGTGCTCACCAGCGCCGTCCTGCTGCGCACGCTCGACGTCCGTGAGGTCGGCACCGCGCTGCTCTTCGGCCTCGTCGTCGGCGTCGGTTACCTGGCCGCGATGGTGCTCAACATCGCGATCAACCCGAACTTCCCCCACCCGTTCCGCTACGCGCTGCTCAACGCCCCGTACTTCCTGGCCTGCAGCCTGCTCACCAGCGTGGTGATCGCGCTCCTCGCCTGACGGGGTCAGCGCGGTGCGTCGACCCGGGTGCCGGTCTCGAAGGACTCGATGATGCGGTGGCCCAGCTGCAACGCCCGGCGCCCGGCCGTCGCCGGCACCGGAGGCGGCTCCCCCGCGACGAACGCGGGCAGCAGCGCGTCGAGGTACCGGTCGAACGTCGCGTGGAAGTCCCGTTCCCGGTCGTTGAAGTACCCGGCCTGCCACACGCTGCTGATCTCGTGGCCGGCCGGGGTGTAGGTGTAGCGGCGCACGGTGTCCTCGACGACCACCCGCCCGTCGAGGCCGTTCAGCTCGAGGCGATGGGTGTCGGGATAGCTGTAGGACGAGTCGTACGTGCCCAGCAGCGACCCCACGGCGCCGTTCTCGAAGCGCAGCGCGACGCTCAGGGTCGAGCAGGCGTCGGTCATCTGGGCCATCACCGAGCTGACCGGTCCGCAGAGATGTTCGAGCATGTCGAGCCCGTGGCACTGGGTCTCGATCAGGTTGGCGTACCGGTGGGCGCTGGTGCCGGGCTCCCCGCCGAACCGCCAGGTGGCGAACGTCAGCCGGCCGAGCACACCGGCGTCCACCGCCTCCCGGGCCAGCTGCACCGGCTTGGCGTACCGGTGGTTGAAGTTGATCGCGAAGAACAGCTCGCGGCCGGCCGCTTCGGTGAGCAGCTGATCGGCCTGGTCGAGGTCGAACACCAGCGGTTTCTCCACCAGCAGCGGGAAGCCGGCCCGGATGATCCGCAGCGTCGGCTCGAAGTGGCCCTCGTTGGGCAGGCACACCGCGACCAGGTCCGGTTTCTCCCGGGCCAGCATGTCGTCCACGTCGACGTAGCCGGGCACGCCGAACTCCGCGGCCCGCTCCTCGGTTCGTGCCCGGGTGCGGCCCACCACCGCGCACAGCCGCGCGTCGGTGCGGGTGGAGAACGCGATCGCGTGCTGGCGTCCCCACCACGGGCCCGTCCCGACGACCGCGACACGCACCTGCTGCCCGCTCATGGCACCTCCTCGTCCACCCGGCCGCGGCGGCTGAGTCCGGTCTGGATCAGGACGACGAGCAGCAGGAAGACGCCGCTGACGACCTGCTGGTAGTAGGAGCTGAGGGTGCCGACCTGGTTGATCAGGTTCTGGATCACCTTCAGCAGCAACGCTCCGGCCAGCGTGCCGGTGAGCGTGCCGATTCCGCCGCTGAGCAGCGTGCCGCCGATCACCACCGCGGCGATGGCCTCCAGCTCCCGCCCCTCGCCGATGGTCGGCAGCCCGGACGACGTCTGCGCGGCGACCAGGATCCCGGCGACCGCGGCCAGCAGGGCGCTGAGCACGTACACCGAGACCCGGACGCGGGCGACCGGCAGTCCCATCAGCTCGGCCGACTCGGGTGACCCGCCGATCGCGTACACGGCCTGGCCGAAGCGGGTGCGGTTGAGCACGACCAGCGCCACGGCGAACACCCCCACCGCGACGAGCACCGGCGTGCTGACGCCCAGCGTCCGGGCCTGGCCGATGCGGGTGAGGGTCAGGTCGCCCGGGATCAGGTAGACCTTGTTGCCCTCCTGCGACGCCGCGAACGCCAGTCCGCGGGCGAACAGCAGCGTGGCCAGCGTGACGATGAACGGCGCGATCCGGGCCCGGCCGATCAGCACCCCGTTGAGCAGGCCGATGAGCCCGCAGACCAGGAGCGGCAGGGCCACCGCGGGGAGCGATCCCCACTGCGCACCGACGGCCGCCAGCACCCCGGCGAGCGCGAACACCGACCCCACCGAGAGGTCGATCCCGCCGCTGATGACGACGAACGTCATCCCGACCGCGATCAGCACCAGGTACGAGCTGTCCAGGGCGACGTTCCGGATGTTCTGCGGGCCGGCGAACCCCTCGCCGAACGCGACGGCGCCGATCACCAGCACCAGCGCGAGCACGAGCGGCGCGCCGGCCCGGCGCGCGAGCGAGGCGAGCCCGGCGCCGGTGACGGGCGGGCGGCCGGTGCGGACGGTCGTCATGCGCCGCCCCGATCACGTTGGACGTAGACGGCGACGACGATGATGCCGGCCTGGATCATCCGGGCCAGCGAGTCCGGCAGGTCGTGCTGGATCACGGTGGCGGCGATCAGCTGCATCAGCAGCGCCCCCAGGAGCGTGCCGATCACCCGGATCCGCCCGCCGGAGAGCGGCGTGCCGCCGACCACCACCGCGGTGATCGCGCTGAGCTCGATGAGCAGACCGACGAACGACGGGTCGCTGGCCCCGAGCCGGGCGGTGTTCAGCACGCCGGCCAGCGCGGCGAGCACACCGCTGAGCACGTAGACGGTGAGCAGCGTCCGTCGCACCGGGAGACCGGCCAGCCGGGCGGCGGCGCGGTTGCCACCGATCGCGACCAGCCGGCGGCCGACGACCGACCAGCGGACCGTGACCACGACGAGCGTCGCGAGCACGGCGAGGATCACCAGCGTCACGGGGACGCCGAGCACGCTGCCGTTGCCCAGCGTCTGCAGCGTGGGGTCGAAGATCTCGACCAGCCGGCCGTCCGCGAGCACCAGCGCGGCCGCCCGCCCCGCGACCAGCACACCGAGCGTCGCGATGATCGGTTGCACACCGCAGAACGCGACGAGGGACCCGTTGAGCGCGCCGACCACGGCGCCGGCGACGAGGCCGACCGCGACCGCGAGCCACGGACCGTAGCCCAGGTAGAGCGGGATGATCGCGGCCGCGACGGCCATCACCGAGCCCACCGACAGGTCGATGCCCTCGGTGGCCACCACCAGCGCCATCCCGAGCGCGACGATCGCGATCGGAACGACCTGGACCAGCTGGAGCCGCAGGTTGCCGACGGTCGCGAAGTTGGGCGTGAACAGGAGGTTGAACAGCAGCAGCACGCCGATCGCGAGGGAGACCCCGTGGTTGCGCACCCGCCGGAACAGACCGGAGCCGGGTGGCGCCGCCGGGCGCGTCGGGGTGGGAAGTCCTTCGCGGGACGCCGTCTCAGTCACTCGCCGCCTCCTCGCGGGCCGCGGCGGCGATCGTCGTCATGATGCGGTGCTCGCTGATCGCGTCCCCGCCGAGCGAGCCGACGACCGCGCCGTCGCGCAGGACGAACACCCGGGTGGCCCCCTCCACCAGCTCCTCCAGTTCGGACGAGATCAGCACGACGCCGAGACCGGCACCGGCCAGCTCGTCGATGAGCGCCTGGATCTCGGCTTTCGCGCCGACGTCGATGCCGCGCGTGGGTTCGTCGAGGAGAAGCACTTTCGGGTTCAGGCAGAGCATCCGGGCGAGCAGCACTTTCTGCTGGTTGCCGCCGGACAGCTCACGGACGGGCTGGTCCGGGCCGGTCATCTTGATGCGCAGCCGCCGGACGAACGTGTCGACGAGCGCGTCGCACCGGCGGCGGGAGACGAAGCCGCCGCGGGCCAGCCGGGGCAGCGCGGCGAGCACCAGGTTGTCGCGCACGGACAGGTCACCGACGATGCCCTCGACCTTGCGGTCCTCGCTGACCAGCCCGACGCCGCCGGCGATGGCCCGGGCCGGTGACCAGCGTCGGCCGGTCGGTTCACCGCCGACGAGGATCGTGCCGCTGTCGACGGGTTCGGCGCCGAACAGGGCCCGGACCGTCTCGCTGCGGCCCGAGCCGAGCAGGCCGGCCAGGCCGACCACCTCACCCGGTCGCACGTCGACGCTGACGTGCGACAGGGCGCCCCGCCGGCTCAGGTCGTCGGCACGCAGCACGGCGACACCGTCGTCGCCCGGCCCGGCCCCGCCACCGTCGCCGAAACTGGTCAGGCCGTGCGCACTGACGTCGTCGACCGGGCGACCCAGCATCGTCGCCACGAGCCGGAGCCGGTCGGTGTCGGCGACCTCGCCGGAGAACACCCGCCTGCCGTCGCGCAGGACCGTGACGTCCTGGCCGAGCCGGAAGACCTCGTCCAGCTTGTGCGTGACGAACAGGACGGCGACCTCGTCGGCCCGGAGCAGGTCGATCACCTGGGCGAGACGGTCGACCTCCCGCGGTTCCAGCGACGAGGTGGGCTCGTCCATGATCACGACCCGCGCCCGGGTGGACACCGCCCTGGCGATCGCCACCATCTGCTGCACCCCCGTGCTGAACTCCCCCAGCGGCCGGCGGACGTCGACCGCCACGCCGTAGCGGCTCAACACGGCCTGCGCCTCGCGGTGCATCGCGGCGAAGTCGATCAGCCGCAGCCGGTTCAGCGGCTCCCGGCCCAGGAACAGGTTGCGGGCGACGCTCATCGCGGCGACCAGGTTGAGCTCCTGGTAGATCGTGCTGATGCCGACGGCCTGGGCGTCCCGGGGCGCTCCGAACCCGACCACCTCGCCCCGGTAGGTGATCCGGCCCCGATCCGGCCGGTGGACGCCGGTCATCACCTTGATGAGCGTGGACTTGCCGGCCCCGTTCTCGCCGACCAGGGCGTGCACCCGGCCGGGGCGGAGAACGAGGTCGACCCGGTCGAGCGCCAGGACGCCGAGGAACTGCTTGCTGACGGCTTCCACGTGCAGCGTCATCGGTCAGTACGCGTTGGCGAGTTCCGCGGACGCGTTGTCCTTCGTATATTCCTTGTCGGCGATGATCGTCTTGGGCGGGACGCCCTTGCCGCCGTAGAAGTCCTCCAGCGCCTGGAACGCCAGCGGCCCGAACCGGGGGTTGGACTCGATCACCCCGGAGATCCAGCCGTCGACGATGCCCTGCACGGCGCCCTTGGTGCCGTCGATCGTGACGATCTTGACGTCGCCCGGCTTCTTCCCGGCGGCTTTGAGCGCGGCGATCGCGCCGAGCGCCATCTCGTCGTTCTCGGCGTAGATCGCGGTGAGCTCCGGGTTGGCCGAGATCAGCTGCTCGGTGACCGAGCGTCCCTTCTCGCGGGTGAAGTCGGCGGTCTGCTCCGCGACCACGGTCAGCTTCGAGTTCCGCGCGGCGAGCTGGTCCTTGAACCCCTTGGTCCGGTCGACGGTGACGTTCACCCCGGAGGCGCCGAGCAGGATCGCGGTCTCCCCCTGGTCACCGGTGGCGGCGATCAACGCGTCGGCGGCCCGCTTGCCCTGCTCGACGAAGTCCGACCCGATCCAGCCGATGTAATCCACGCAGGGCTGCTTGGTGGTGAGGAGCCGGTCGATCGTCATGATCGGGACCTTCGCGTCCTGGGCCGCCTCGAGCGCGGGGTCCAGGCCTTCGGAGTTCAGCGGCGAGATGATCAGCGCCTGCGCACCCTGAGCGACCATGCTCTGGATGTCGGCGATCTCCTTATTCAGATCGGACTGCGCGTTCGTCGTGATGAGCTTGATGCCGCGCTTGGCCGCCTCGGCCTTTATCGACTCCGTCTCGGTGATCCGGAAGGGGTTCGCTTCCTTCTCGCTCTGCGCGAACCCGACGGTGATCGTCTTGAGGTCCCGTTTCGGGACGCCACCGTTGTACTTGTCGGCGGTGCAGCCGTCACCGCTGCCCGCGGTGGATCGCACCTGCTGGTCAGCGTCCTCGCCCGCCGACGCGGTGCCCGGCGTGGTCTTCGTGCACGCGCCGAGCGAGACGAGTAAGACCGCGACTGCCGTCGTGGTGCCGAGCCGTCTGAACTGAGCCATGAGGCGAGTCCTTTCTGACTAGCTCCCTCGCGGAACTAGTCAGATCGTGTCGCCGCTTGCCATTACTTGTCAATAGATTCCAGCGGAGGCGCGATGACCACGTCCACTCCGGAGGCACGCAGATCCTCCAGCGCCACCGGGTCGGCGCCCGGGGTGGTGATCAGCGTGTCGATCCGGTCACTCGGAACCGTCTGGCACATCGTCTCCTGGCCGATCTTGGTGTGATCGGCCAGCACGACGACCTGCTTGCCGGCCGCGGCGAACGCGATGTCGGCCGCGGCCGCGAACACGTTCGGCGTGGTCAGACCACGTTCGGCGGTGACGCCGTCGCCGGAGAGGAAGACCTGGGCGCCACGCAGACCCTGCAGGCCCTGCTCGGTCAGCGGACCGACGAAGGCCTGGATCGAGCGGCGCAGCGTGCCACCGACCATGACCAGCTCGACGTGCTCGTGCTCCAGCAGGACCGTGGTGACCGGTACCGAGTT
The DNA here is from genome assembly GCF_039524755.1 of Cryptosporangium japonicum. NCBI lineage: Bacteria > Bacillati > Actinomycetota > Actinomycetes > Cryptosporangiales > Cryptosporangiaceae > Cryptosporangium > Cryptosporangium japonicum. Next base: position 187,281 of record NZ_BAAAGX010000025.1, on the reverse strand, counting down.
GGTGACGACGGTCAGCGATCCGGCGCCGGTCAGCCTGCGCGCGAGCTCGAGCGTCGAACGTCCCGGTCCGAGCAGGATCGCGCTGCCGTCGGTGACCAGCCGGGCCGCGTACCGGGCGATGGCGGCGCGTTCGCCGGCCAGCCCGTCGCCGGCGGGGTTCCCGGCGGGGCGGCTCTCCGGCGGAGCGATCTCGGTGCTCCCCGCCCGTCCGACGCCGCCGCGGACCGCGTCGACCAGCCCTTCGGCCACCATCGCCTGCAGGTCGCGGCGGACGGTGGACTCGGAGATGCCCACCTCCTCGGCGATCTCCCGGAACGACGCCCAGCCGCGGGCCCGCACGTGCGCCAGGATCCGGCTGCGCCGCTCGGCGATCAGCATCGGCGGTCCCGGTTCGGTGCGCTCGTCACGCGGGCCAGGATAATGCAGAACATTTCAATTTGTTTCATCCCGCAGTGTCTCAGTGGCCAAACGTGTCACCACGTCCCGGAACCGAGCATAGGCGGCGTCCGCGCCGGTGGACCCGTCGGTCGGTTCGTACCGGCGGAGCGGCACCGAGGACCGGACGACGGCACGCGCCTCGCTCAGATCGCTCAGTTTCCCGTCCGCCATGACCTGCACCAGCAGGTTGCCGATGGCGGTGGCCTCGTTCGGTCCCGCGACGACCGGCAGGCCGGTCAGCTCGGCGGTGAGCCGGCACAGCACGGTGTTGGCGGCGCCACCGCCGAACAGGTGGACCGTGCGTATCCGCTGCCCCGAGACGGCGGCCGCCCGCGTCAGCACCCAGTGGTACTTGCAGGCGAGGCTGTCCAGAATGCACCGGGTGACCTCGGCCGGTCCGACCGGGACGGGCTGCCCGGTGAGCCGGCACAGTGCGGCGATCCGGCCGGGCAGGTCGCCGGGTGAGAGCAGGCTCGGATGGTCCGGGTCGATGAGGCTGCGGTACGGGGCCGACCCGGCGGCCAGCGCGGTGAGCTCGCTGTAGCCGAGGGCGTGCCCGGCGCTCGCCCACACCCGCCGCGACTCCTGGAGCAGCCAGAGCCCGTTGACGTTGCTCAGGAACCGGAACCGGCCGCCGACGCCGAGTTCGTTCGTGAAACCGGCCGCCCTGGCCTCCGGCGTCGTGATCGGTGCCGTGGTCTCGACCCCGACGAGCGACCACGTGCCGCACGAGACGAAACCGACGTCGTCGCTGGTGCTCGGCATCGCCGCGACGGCACACGCGGTGTCGTGCCCGGCCACCGCCACCACCGAGAGCCGCCCCGGGTGCGTACGCAGGTCGGCCAGCAGGGTGCCGGTGGGCACGACCTCGGCCCGGAACAGGTGTCGGGGCAGCTCCAGCCGGTCGATCACCTCGGTGGCCCACTGCCCCCGGCGGATGTCCCAGAGTTGGGTGGTGCTGGCGATCGTCTGCTCGGTGCGACGGACTCCGCTCAGGCGCCCGGCGATGAGGTCGGGCAGCATCAGCAGACGGTCCGCGCGCTCCAGGACGCCGGTTCCGCGCATCGCCAGGAGCTGGCAGGCGGTCGTGATCGGCAGGAACTGGGTGCCCGTGACGTCGTACAGGAGCTGTGGTTCTACCGCCTTCTGTAACTCGGTCACCGTCGCCGCGGTGCGGGGCGTGCGGTGGTGCCAGGGCGGGGCCACCAACCGGTCGTCGGCGTCCACCAGGCCGAAGTCGCTCCCCCAGCCGTCGACCCCGACGCTGCGGACGTCCTCGATCCGGTCCGCGGCCCGGTTGATGCCCCGCACCGTCTCGCCGTGCAGTTCCTCGAGGTTCCAGGTCAGGTCGATGCCGTCCCGAACCGGCCGGTTGGCGAAACGGTGGATCTCCCGCACGTCGAGGTGCTCACCGTCGAAGGAGCCGGCGAGCACCCGCCCGCTCTCCGCGCCGAGATCAACGGCAAGGTAGCCCGGCATGCGGACAGCGTACGGGTTCTCGGCCGCGTCTCCGCCGATCAGTAATACGAAATGCTGATCGAGCTGATCTGGTTGTTGAACTCCCCGTTCGTCTGGCGTTCCCCGTGCCACTGCTGGCCCGGGTCCAGCGTCATGCCCAGGTTGCCGGACGTGCCGGAACAGCCGGCGTGCCGCCACAGGACGACGTGCGGGCGGGGCGCCGACGAGGGGCGCTGAATGTTGAACCAGGCGAAGGACGCCTTGTCGTTGAACCCTTCCGCGCTGAAGTTCCGGCAGCTACCGATCTGGTTCGGGTACTGCCGCCAGATCTGCCCGGTGACGGCGGTGTTGTCGGCCAGGCAGATCGTGCCCAGGTAGTTGTAACAATCGGCGTAGGCCGCCGCCGCCGGCGACGCGGTGAACATGTTCCCGATGATCGCGACCAGCGCCGCACCGAATGCGGCGACGGCGGTCCGCTTGCTCCTTCTGGCCCCGTTCCATAAAGGATTCATGCCGGGGATCGTAAACGTTACGGGTTGTTTACCGGAAGACTTCGATCGGTAACCGTCGCCCGCTTGAGGTGGGTGCTGTTCGCCCGGAGGATCTCGTCCGCCAGCTCGGGAGACGACTTCGCGACCGCCCGGGAGATCACGAGCGCCCCGACCATCTGGCTGAACACCGCGATCGCCTGCTCGCGCGCCTCGTCGGCACTCGTCTCGACCCCGGACCGGTCCGCCCTTTCGAGCACCATCTCGGTGATGGCGGCGAAGAAGCCGTCGAGGCCGCGCTGGTACTCGGCTTGAGCCGCGACGCCGTGGCGGGCGGCGTCGGTGACCAGGGCGGCCGACGCGCAACCGAGTTCGGGCTGGTCGCGGTGGGGAGCGGCCAGGTACTGGTCGACCATGTGCTCCAGGGCGGAGCCGGGATGTTCGTCGCGGATGTCGGCCAGGGCGGCGAGTGAACTGACGAAGCCCTGCCGGATGACTTCCCGGGTGAGGTCGTCCTTGGACTCGAAGTGGTTGTAGAAGCCGCCGTGGGTCATCTCGGCGGCCTTCATCAGGTCGGCGATGCCGATCCCGTTCACACCGTGGGTGCGGAATCCGCGGCCGGCGGCGTCGAGGATCTTGTCGTGGTTGAGCTTCTTCTGCTCCGGAGTGAGACGGGGCACGAAGTCTCCTTCCCGAGCGGATACGCCTCTGATGATACCCGTCATCATTCTCTTGACAATCAACGATGATGGTCATCATCGTTGAGGGGTGATGAAGGCACTGGTCTACGAGAAGGCCCATCCGCTCGAGGCGTTCGCCGTGGAACTCGTCGACGTGGACGAGCCGCACCCCCGCGCGACCGACCTGCTGGTCGACGTACGCGCGGTGGGGGTCAACCCGGGCGAGGCGACCATCCGGCAGACACGCAGCGCACCTCCGGGCGGGCGCGTGATCCTCGGCTGGGAGTTCGCCGGGGTGGTGGCCGGGACGGGGCCGGCGACCGCGGGCTTCGCGGTCGGTGACCGGGTCATGGGCACCGGGGACATCACGCGGGACGGCTGCTGGGCCGAACGCGTGGCGGTCGACCACCGGGTCGTCACGAAGATTCCGGATCAACTCGCGTTCACCGATGCCGCGTCGTTGCCGATCGGCGGCCTCACCGCCTGGGAAGCCGTGTTCCGCGACCAGGCCGGGGTCGAGAACGTCCTGGTGGTCGGCGGCGCCGGAGGGGTGGGCTCGCTGGCGACCCAACTGCTCAAAAGGACGACGTCCGCTCTGGTGGTCAGCACGGCGTCCCGGCCGGAATCGCGCGACTGGTGCACGGCCATGGGCGCCGATCTGGTGGTCGACCACACGGCGGACGTCGCCGGCCAGTTGCGCGCGGCGGGCGTCGACCGGATCGATCTGGTCTTCTCGACCCGGGGAACCGCCGCCAACATCGGCTGGATCGCCGACGTCCTGCGCCCGCTCGGCCACCTGGCCGCCGTCGATCTCACCGGCGCCGTCGACCTCGAACCCCTGATCCAGAAATCCGTGTCCCTGCACACCGAGATGGTCTTCAGCCGGATCGTCGCCGGCCACGACCTCGATCGCCAGGGCCGGATCCTCGCCGAGCTGGTGAGCCGGGCGCGCCCCATCGTGACGACACGACTGCACGGCCTCACGGTGGACACGATGCGAGAAGCCCACCGGATCGTCGAAAGCGGACGCGCCATCGGAAAAACCGTTATCGCACTATCGAACGAGGACTGACGCATGGGAAAGCTGCTCGTCACCGGCGCCACCGGAAACCTGGGCCGCCGGACGCTCCAACTCCTGCTCGAACGCCTGCCCGCCGAGCGGCTGGCCGGCCTTTCGCGCGCCCCCGAGCGGGCCGCCGACCTGGCCGAACGGGGGGTCGACATCCGGCCGGGCGACTACTTCGACTACGCCTCGCTCGTGCGCGCCTTCGACGGCGTGGACAAACTCCTGCTCGTCTCCGCGCAGGCCTTCACGGATCGGAACGCCCAGCACTTCAACGCCATCGCGGCCGCGAAGCACGCTGGTGTCCGGCACGTGATCTACACGGCGATCCAGCGCGACGACGCCCTCGGCATCACTCAGGTGGGCGTCACCGAGTCCGACGTTTTCGCGGAGCAGACCCTGCGTGCGTCCGGGCTGGACTACACCGTTCTGCGTAACCCGATGTACCTCGACCAGTTCGACGGCTACGTCGGAGCCGACGCGTACGAGAACGGGGTGCGCGTTCCGCCCGGCGAGGGCACGATGGCGCCCGCGCTGCTCCGCGACCTCGCCGCGGCGAACGTGGCCGTGCTGACCGGGGACGGCCACGAGAACACGACCTACACGCTGAACGGGAGCGAGGCGGCGTCGTTCCGGGAGATCGCCGCCACGTTGAGCGAGATCCACGGCCGGCCCGTTCCGTATCTGCCCGTCGAGGTGGAGGAGTACCTCGAGAGCCACGTCCGGAACGGCCTTCCGCGGCACGTCGCCGAATTCCTGACGGCCTGGGTCGCCGGCGTCGGCCTGGGGTCGTTCAGCCGGAACACCGACGATCTGGAGCGGCTGATCGGCTACCGGCCCACCAGCTATCGCGAGTACCTCGAAGAGAACTATCCCGCGGTCACAAAAAGAGAGACTGCTCCGCTATGAACCGACGATCGCCAGCAGCGCGGCGGTGAACGGGGCCGGGTCCAGGTCGCCGCGGATGGCCAGCTGCAGGTTGTAGCTCACGGCCAGGGCCACGAACGCTTCGGCGATCTGCTCGGCCTGCGCGCGCCGGTCGTCCGGGACCAGTTCGGCGATCGCCGCGCGCATCGCGGCCAGCTGTCGTTGCACCACGGCCGCGAGCGCGGGCGACACCGCGGCCTCGGCGTAGATCTGGGCCACCAGCTGGGCGTGGCCGGTGTCGCGGGCGCGGGCGCGCACGTGCTCGAGGAACCCGGCCACGGCCTCGGCGGTGAGCGCCCTGGGCAGCGCTTCCGTGCCCTGCTCGCAGACCGCGACGACCAGCTGCTCCTTGCTGGTGAAGTACCGGTAGATGGCCCCGTTGGAGAGCCCCGACTCGGCGATGATGTCGGCCATCGACGTGTGGGCGAAGCCGTGGCCGGCGAACCGGACGCGGGCGGCGTCCACGATCTGCTGGCGGCGCGCGTCGAGATGGGCCTGGCTGACCTTCGGCATAAAAAGAGTGACTCCTCTTTTTGCTGTTACTGTCAGGAGCGTAACCGACCCCTCGGGAGTTGCCTTGCGTTACCAGACCTTCGGCCGCCTGACCGGACTGCGCGTGTCGGAGTACACGCTCGGCACGGCGAACTTCACCACCGCCGACGCCGACGCCGCGCGATCGATCGTCGACGCGTTCGTGGCCGCCGGTGGCACGACCTTCGACACGTCGAACATCTACCGTGACGGTGAGGCCGAGACCCTGCTCGGCGAGTTCCTCCGGGGCCACCGGGACGACTTCGTGGTCGTCGCCAAGTACAGCGGAACGAGGCAGGCGCACCCCCGCCCCGGCACGACCGGCAACGCGCGCAAGATCATGGTCCGGTCACTCGAGGCCAGCCTGCGCCGCCTGGACACCGACTACGTCGACGTATTCATGCCGCACTTCCCGGACGGCGTCACGCCGATCGAGGAGATCCTCGCCGGATTCGACGACCTGGTCCGTTCCGGCAAGATCCGGCACGGCGGGCTGTCGAACTTCCCGGCCTGGCGGGTGGCCGGCGCCGCCGTCCGCGCGGAGCTGCGTGGGCTGGCCCCGCTGGTCGGCGTGCAGACGGAGTACAGCCTGGCCGAGCGGTCCGCCGAGCGGGAGGTGCTGCCGATGGCGCAGGCGCACGGCCTCGGGGTGCTGACGTACTCCCCGCTGGCCGGCGGGTTGCTCACCGGCAAGTACCGCCGCGGCGAACAGGGCCGCCTCACAGCCCGCGGTGAACCGGTCGACGACCGGAACTCCGTGGTGGACGCCGTGCTGGCGGTCGCCGACGAGGTCGGCACCAGCGCGGCCCGGGTCGCCCTGGCCTGGCTGCGACGCCGGGCCGCGCAGGCCGCCACGGCCCTCGTCCCGATCGTCGGCCCACGCACGCCGGCGCAGCTCGAGGACTACTTGGGCTCCCTCCACCTCGACCTCGACGACGAGCACCACCGGCAGCTCGACGAGGCCGGCGCGATCCGGCTGGGAACCCCGCACGAGGACGTCGCCGCCGCCCTGGCCAGCGGCGCCGACGGAGACCGCAGCCGGCTGGAGCCGCCGCCGATCCCGGTCAGGTGACCACGTCGCCCGACGCCGGCCCCGGGTCCCGTCCGACCGAGATGCTGGTCGTGATGCGCGCGTGTCACGACCGCCCGCAGACCCGGCAGGCCGGACGTCGACGCAGGTGGTAGGCGTAGGTGGCCGCGCCGAGCGCGATGCCCCACAGCGGCCAGAACAGCTCCGGACCGACGGTCGCGACGTTCTCCCGGAACTCGCCGGGCAACTGCCCGAGCACGGTGATGCGGACGTACATCAGCCCGGCGGTGGTCACCATGATCGCCACCAGCGTGGCGGGGACGATCGCGGTCCGCGGCCGCACCGTCTTGCCGCGCAACCCCGGTATCCACCGCGGATAGATCTCGCCCCACCGCTGGATCAGACCGAGGGTGAGCACCGCGCCGCCGGCGCCCAGCGTCCCGAGCATCGCACCGATCAGCCAGATGCCGGGGGTGTCGGCCTCGCCGGCCCGCAGGAACTCGCGTGACACCCCGAGCGGGATGCCCAGCGCCCAGGCCCACCGGGTCAGGCAGTAGATCAACGGCACACCCACGGCGACGTAGGTCGCGACCCGACCCCAGCGGGCGGCCGCGAGCCGTCCGTCCGTGCCCTCGGCGGCGTCCGCCCGGCCGCACGACGTGCAGCTCGATCGTCGTCGCCGGGTGGCCACCACCGCGGTACCCGCCCACAGCAGGCCGCCACCGATGCAGAGCATCTGGTTGAGCACCGGCCAGGGATACATCTCGGCGAAGCCGACTTCGCCGATCAACAGCATCGGCGTGTAGGCGACGCGGATCAGCGGCCGGTAGTCCGGGAGCACGAACGTGAGACCGACCGCGTACACCCAGGCCACCGCGATCGCCGCCCGGGTGGCGACCCGGGTCAGCGCCCCGGCCACCAGGGCACCGAACAGACCCAGCACGGCGACGACCGGCGCGGCCCCGCTCCGGGTCACCGGGTCGAGGACGGAGATCGTCTCGCCGTACCGGTCGTGCTCGTGGCCGAAGGGGAAGCCGGGCGCGCCGGCGGACCACGCCAACCCCAGGACGCCGTAGATCGACGACCAGCCGGCGGCAGCCGGGCCCACCCAGCGCGGCCAGCTCGATCGCCGGGTGGTCAACACTGTGGAAGAAGCCATACCGCCAGCCTCTGACCAGCGACGCGACCGGAACAGGTGCCGTTGGGCACCCCGTCGGCGCCGGCCGTGCCCGCGACCGTGCCGATCGGCAGGGGTGGCCCGCGGAACCTAGACTCCCGCTCGTGCGCGTGTCGGTCCGAACCTCCGTCGCCCCGGTCACCGTGGCGGCGAGCGTGGTCTCGATCGCCGCGACGACGACGATCCGCCTGACCGGCGGCCGGCTGAGCGAACGCGACGGCTGGTGGAACCTCGCCGAGATCTCGGTGCTGCTGCTGCTCACCGCGCTCTCCGCCCGCGTCGGACCGCCCGAGTGGGCGATCGCGGCCTGCGGGGCGGGGAGCGTGGCGACCACGGTGTGGCTGCTGCGCTTCGGCCGGCTCGACGATCCGTGGATCGTGTTCGCGCCGGTCGCCGTCGCCGCCGTCGGGGTCGGTGTCTACCTGCGGTCCCTCGACGCCCGGCGGACCCGTGCGGTGGACGACGCCCGACGTGCTCAGCGCCTCGAACTCGCCGGGGACCTGCACGACTACGTGGCCCACGACATCAGCGAGATGGTGGCGCTCGCCCAGGCCGGACAGGTCCTCACCGGCGACGGGCAACCGCAGCTCCGGGACGTTCTCGCGCGGATCGAACGGGCCGGCGTCGCGAGCCTGGAATCGATGGACCGGACCGTGCACATGCTGCGTAATCGGCCGGCCACCGCGCCGGTACCGGGGCTGCCCGACCTGCCCGACCTCGTCGAGCGCTTCCGGGCCGCCGGGCACCTCGCCACGCACCTCGACGTCGACCCGGGCGTACCTCGTGACCTGGGCCCGACGATCTACCGAATCGTCAGCGAGTCGCTCACCAACGTCCGCCGCCACGCCGGCACCGCGACCCGCGTCGACGTACGCGTTCGCGACGACGGCGACCAGATCACGGTCAGCGTCGTCGACGACGCCGACGGCCGCGTCCCCACGCCGTCGACGCGGGGCGGGTCCGGGCTGGCCGGTCTCGGCGCCCACGCCGACGCGCTGGGCGGCACCCTGGTCGCCGGCCCCGGCGAGCCGCGCGGTTGGGCGGTCACCGCTGTCCTTCCGCGCCGGGCGGGCCGATGACCATCCGTATCGTGGTCGCCGACGACCAGGAAGCGATCCGCGCCGCGTTCCGCATCATCCTCGACGCGCAGCCCGACATGACCGTGGTCGGGGAGGCCGCGGACGGCGTCTCCGCCGTCGACCAGGCCCGACATCTGCGGCCGGACGTCCTGCTCGCCGACATCCGGATGCCCGGCCTGGACGGGCTCGAGGTGACCAGGCGTCTGGGGACGGAGACCCGCGTGGTCATCGTCACCACGTTCGACCTCGACGAGTACGTCCACGCGGCCCTGCGCAGCGGGGCCTGCGGCTTCATCCTCAAACGCTCCAGCCCGACGCTGCTCACCGAGGCGGTCCGCGCGGCCGTGTCCGGCGACGTGCTGTTGAGCCCTCAGCTGACGACGCGGCTGCTCAAGCAGTTCGCCCCCGCCGCTCCGGTCACCCCGGCGGAGCCGTTGACGAGGCGGGAGATCGACGTGGCCCGCCTGGTCGCCGAGGGAATGACGAACAGCCAGATAGCCGACGTTTTGGCGCTGGCCCCCGGCACGGTGAAGAACCATGTCGCGACGATCCAGCGAAAGGTCGGCGCCGCCAACCGGGTCGGCATCGCCGCCTGGTTCTGGCAGCCCACCCTCCCCGAACCCTGACCGCCCGGTCGATCGTCCAACGTGCTCAGTGAGGCCGGATGCACCACTCGGGTTCGCTGGCTCCCCAGGCCGAAACGTCGGGCGAGAGCAACGAGATGGTCGATCATCCGACTCTTGTTCCCGCCCTCGAGACAACTCGCGACGATCAGGCGGGTGGTGACACGAAGGAAGCAAGTGGCGGCTCGACAGCTGGGTTCCGCGGACGCTGGGCGTGTGCCACGCCGGAGGAGCAGGCGGCGATCCGACGGGAACACGCTCGAATCGATCAGCGCGCCGAGGATCTGCGCCTCGCCGAAGAACAGCGGAAGCACCGCAACGGCTGGCAGCGCTACTGGCCGTGGGTCGGGGTCGCCGTCGGCGCCGTCGCTCTCCCACCGACCTGGTGGCTCGTCACGGGAGTCGCGGCCTTCGTCGCGCTCATCGGTTTCGCGCTCGTGGTCCCGGTGCCGTGCCGCTCGACGGTCGATGTCGACGTCGAACCGTGTGACGAATGGGGGCGCGGATTTCTCCGCGGCTGCCCGGCCCACGAACACGCCCAGCGGCACCATGACCTTCTCCTGGAGGCGTGGCGCCGAGGCGAGCGTCCGCACCACATCTGGAACGAGCGCTTGAAGACCTCCGCCCCGTGTGCGGTGGCGGGACGCGCACGGTCGGGCACGGGCTGCAGGCTCGGCGTCGGCGCCGAGGGGTCGTCGACGACGTACGCGTAGGTACGTGCCTTCCGCGCTTGATATCGGCCCGACCTCCACATGGGGCAGATCCAGTCGCGGTCGCTGAAAACCCGGCTGGCGGCCGCGTCGGGCGACCGGAACGCGGAGACCGGGTAGCGTACCGCGACTCGTCCGGCCCCAGCTCCGACCGCGGTTCTCAGCAGCACCGAGTACCGCGCGGCGGTGATTCCGGCCGGGTACGCGTTCAGGAAAAATTCGACGTGCTCGTCGTGGGTGTTGCCCGGCAACGTCGGGATCGCTGCCTGGCGGCCGGCGGCGAAGACCTCGGCCGGTCGGGCGGCGACGGCGTCGCCGGACGCACCGGCCACCGTGACGCGCTGCGGATCGCCGCCGAACCGCGCGATGTTGGCCCGGACCCAACGCAGCGCCGCGAGCTGATCCTGAAGGCCGTCGAACCGAGAATGGGCGAAGAAGCCGAGCGGCGGAGCGGCGTAGGGCACGCCCCGGAACCGGTGCACGCTGTCCACCTCGGTGCCCCGCACGCTTCCCGACGTCGTCACGACCACCGGGTCTCCGCCGGGCCGGCGGGCCGGGGCCTCGTCGGTGCAGCCGCTCAGCGTGGACAGGATCAACGTCAGAACGAGAGCGATTCGCCGAGTCATCGGTCGCGGTTGGTCCGCTGGGTCTTCGGCGCTCCCCAGGCCGCCGCGCCGAGTCCGACGACGACCGCCACGAGGTAGCAGGCCAGCCGGACCCAGAAGCCGCCCGGCACCCACCCCAGCAGTCCCGCGTCGTCGTGATCGACGACCAGCCGGATGGCGCCTTGCGCGCCGACGGCCACCAGAACCATGCCGACCACCAGACCGACCAATCGCTGCACGGTGCCATCTCCCGTCATTGATTCAGGTGTACCGATGACAGCAGTCGGCAGACCGGGCCAGCAATGCCGAAACCAGCAATACGTCACACGATCTGCTCGACTACGGTGGCCGGGTGCGTGACGAAACACAGTGCCGGGTGTGCCGGAGAACGCTGCGGCCGTCGGGACGGGGCCGTCGTCCGACGTACTGCTCGCGTGCGTGCCAGGCGCAGGCCTACCGATCGCGCAAGAACCCACCGGTACCGCCGCCCGCGCTCCCCGACCGGTCCGTTCACCACCACAAGTTCTTCGAGGCGGTCTGGCGGATCGCCGCCGAGCGAGGTCTGCGAGCGGTCACGATTCGCGCGGTCGCGGCGACGGCTGGGGTGACTCCCCGGGTGGTGCAGTACCAGTTCACCAGCAAACGCCATCTGCTCGTCAGCGCCTTGTACGCACTGCACCACGACAACGAGCGCCGAGCCAGGGCGCGAATAGCGGCATCGCGAAACGCGTCCGACCCGCGCGTTCTGCTCCGGGCCACTCTCGAGGAACTCCTTCCGCTCGACGAGCAGCGCCGCCGAAGCCTCCGAGTGATGACGGCCTATTACGCCTGGAGCCTCACCGACCCCGTGCTGGCCGCGGTATTCCTCCACGCCGAGACACCGTTGGAAGAACTGATCACCACGCTCATCACAGGGGCCGGCCCACGTCAGTCGATCGACCCGGCTCGCGAGGCGGATCTCCTGGTCAGCGGCGTCTCCGGGCTCGGGCTCGACCTGCTGCACGGCCGCCGGACCGCAGCGGACGTGCGGCGCACCGTCGATTACCACCTCGCCCGCATTCTGACGCCGCGGAGTCAACCCTGACGATCGTCCAATGCGGTTGCTGCCGTTCGACTCGGGTTCAGCGCCTTTCGTTTTCCTACTTTTCAACGCATGGAAATACGACGAACGATGGCTCGATCGGTGGCCGCGGCCGGGCTACTGGGAATCGCCGCGGCGGTGATCGGAGCGCTCTCCCCCGGCGGCGTGGGCCAGGTCGACGCGGTCGAGGTCACCAGCGGCGTCTCCGCGTCCGCGTACCGCTCGGTGGTGCATGTGGTCGCCGACGCACCGTCCGGGCTGGCGTCCGGTGTCGTCGCCGCCACCGAGGGCACGCTGCTGGTGCTCGGAGCGCTGTGGGCCTGGACGTGCTGGACCGCGGTGCGGCACCGTGACTCCCGGCTGGCCGGCGGCGTCGCGCTGATCGGCGTCGGTACCGTCGCCGCCTACCTGATCAGCGAGGCGATCAAGCTGATCGTGGACGAGGAGCGCCCCTGCCGCGCGCTGGGTGGCGATCCGCTCGCCGAGTGCCCGGCGGTCGGCGACTGGTCGTTCCCGAGCAACCACGCGACGCTGGCCGCCGGTCTCGCGGTCGGTCTGGCGATGTCGCGGCCCCGGCTCGCGGCGGTGACGTTGCCGCTGAGCGTCGTGGCTGCGGTGCTGCGTGTCGTGGCCGGGGTGCATTACCCGCACGACGTGCTGGCCGGTGCCGTCCTCGGTGCTGCCGTCGTGGCCGCCACGCTCCTGATCGGTCTTCCGGCCGCGCGGGTCGTCTGCGCGCCGGTCGTCCGGTGGCTCGCGTCACGGGTGGACCGACTGGTCGGCGAGGAGGCCGGATTCGTGCGCCACGACGGCCGCAGCCGCCCGGTTGTCCACACCCAACCGGGTCAGAATGGAACTCACGTGCGCTTTGACGGTGCCCTCGACCACGTGCAGGCGCCGGGCGATCTGCCCGTTGGACAGCCCGCCGCCGAGGCAGGCGAGCACGTCGCGTTCGCGCGCGGTGAGGGCACCCACCCGTTCCCTGGCCGCGGCGCGCCGACGGGCCGACGCCCCGGCGCCGGTCGCGGCGAGATGCGCGACGACCCGGGCCGTGATCCGCGGTGACAGGTAGGCGGCGCCGTCGGCCACCGCGCGGACACCGGCGATCAACTCCTCGGGCTCGCCGGACTTCACCAGGAAGCCGGCCGCACCGCCGCCCAGTGCCTGCAGGATGTTGTCGTCCTCGCCGAACGTGGTGAGGATGAGGACGCCGGTGGACGGTGCGATCCGACGTATCTCCGCGGCCGCCTTGATCCCGTCCAGCCGCGGCATCCGGATGTCGAGCACCGCCACCTCGGGCCGGTGACGGCGCACCAGTTCCACCGCGTCGTGACCGTCGGAGGCCTCGGCGACGACGTCGATGTCCAGCGCGGTGGCCAATACGGCACGGATGCCCGCGCGGATCATCGGCTCGTCGTCGGCGACGATCGTCCGGATCATCGGGGTCATGGGGTGAGCGCCTCCCGGGACGTCAGCCTGCCGCCGCGGAAGCAGAGCTGGTAGGCGTCGCCGGACCGATCGTCGAACCGGTCGGCGGTCATCGCGTAGTACTCGCACGTCGTTCCCGGTTGTCCCGGTTCGACGGCCGACGGCCGGTAGCGGGTCTGGCGGGCGGGCAGATAACGCTCCACCTCGGCGTGCGACTGCCCGACGCGGAGACGGGCGTAGTCCCCCGGATCCAGCACCGACCGGTACGCCGACAACGTCTGCCAGGCCATCAGCGCTCCGCTCAGTACCGCTCCGGTCACCAGCGGCACGAGAACGGCGAACGCCAGGGACCGGTGGCGCTCACGCGGCCGCTCCCGCACACCTCCGGCTTCCCGGGCGTCGTCGGCCGGCGGCGGTAGCGGTAACCCGGAGACGTGCGGCAGCCGCGCCGAGACGCGGAAGCCACCGTCGTCGGTCCGGCCGTACCCGAACGTGCCGCCGGCCAGCCGGACCCGTTCCTCCAGACCGATCAAGCCACGCCCACCGGCCACGGACGACCGACCGGCCCAGTGCGACGACGCGGGCGGGCCGTTGCGGACCTCGACCGCGGTCTCCGTCGCGGTCGAGGTGACCGAGACCGTCGTCTCCGCGCCCGGTGCGTGCCGCGCGACGTTCGTCAGCGCTTCCTGCACGACCCGGTAGGCCGCTCGTGCGATCGCGTCACCCACCTCGGCGGAACCCTCCTCGACGTGCAACGTGACCGGCAAACCCGACGCCGACGCCGCCGCGGTCAGGTCCGCGAGGCCGGAGCCGGACGGATGCGGATCATCGGTCTCGTCGTGCAGCACGCCGACCACCGCGCCGAGCCGTTCCACCGCGGTCGCCGCCCTGGCCCGGATCTCCGCCGCGGTCCGACGGTGAGCGTCGTCGAGACCGGGTGCGAGTTTCAACGCACCAGCCGACAGCGCGATCATGCTCAGGTCGTGGCCCAGCACGTCGTGCATGTCCTGCGCGATGCGGGCGCGCTCACGCAGCCGGGCCTGGGCCGCGACCAGACGCTGCTCGCTCTGCAACTGCTCGGCACGCGCCCAGCCCGCCGCGGCCAGGTCCTGGGACTGGCGCCAGAACCGGCCGGCGAACCAGGGCACCATCATCGCGACGACGACCGCCGCCACCAACCGGCTCCCCAGCCCGAGCCAGGCCGGTTCGAGCGAGAGCGTGACCACCCCCGCGGCCAGCACCGCGACCAGCGCGAGCACGGGCGGGCCGGTCGGCCCCGGCCGTCGCCCGGCCAGGAACGCCACGACCGCGGTCGGCACTCCCCACCCGGGATGCGTGATGGTCAGCATCCCGAACACGATCGCGGCGCCGGCCAGCAGCAGCTCCGCCCGTCGACTACGCGCGCTGTCCACGGGCGTGACGGTACTGATCGGCGCCGGGCCCTCCGCCACTGTCGAAAGTAGTGGTCACGTCACGACACCGAGGAATTCCTCGAGCTCGGAGTTGATCAGTTCGGCCAGGGTCCGGCGGTTGGCGGGCTGGTTCCACTGGTTGCGCGCGACGAAGAACACCGCGACCGCGGCCCAGGCGGCGACGACCGCGGCCGATTCGCCCGTACCGCGGTCGCGGAGCGCGGCCGCGATCTTCTCCGCCAGAGTCGCGCGTTTGACCAGTTCCCGTTCCCGGAGTTCGGGGCTCGCGGCCAGCACGCGGCCGAACAGTTCCGCGCCCTCGCGGTACTGCTCGTAGAACGTGTCGGCGGCCGCGGCGAGCCCGGCGGCGGCGGCCCGCATCGGGTCCACGGTCTCCGGTTGGGCGCGGATCGCGGAGACGAGGAGTTCCTCGGAAGCGTCCTGGCCGGCGAAGACGACCTCACGCTTGTCGGCGAAGTGATGGAAGAACGTACGCCGGTTCAGGCCGGCCCGCTCGGCGATCTGAGCGACGGTCGTGTTCTCGAAACCCTGCTCGTCGAAGAGCGTCATCGCCGCGTCGCGCAGGCGATCCGACGCCCCGGGTTCCCACCTCGCCATGGCGACAGCCTACTGATTGCACTCAGTGGCATCGCGTCGTACGGTGATGCCACTGAGTGCAATCAACCTGAGTCTCTGATCGGAGCCCTACCCATGGCCGACTTCACCGCCGCCGACCTCCCCGCCTCGGACGGCCGGACCGCGCTCGTCACCGGCGCCAACTCCGGCGTCGGGCTGGCCACCGCGCGCGCGTTGGCTCGCGCCGGAGCGCACGTGGTGCTCGCCGTGCGAAATCTCGACCGGGGAAAGGCCGCCGCCCAGACGATTACCGGCGACACCGAGGTCCGCGAGCTCGACCTCGCCGATCTCTCGTCCGTGCGCGCGTTCGCCGACGCGTGGTCGGGCCCGATCGACCTGCTCGTCAACAACGCCGGCATCTCGGTGCCGGAACTGCGCCACACCGTCGACGGTTTCGAGCTGCAGTTCGGCACCAACCACCTGGGGCCGTTCGCGCTGACCAACCTGCTGCTCGGGCACGTCACCGGCCGGATCGTGACCGTGTCGTCGCAGGCCGAGCGGATGGGCCGCCTCGACCTCGACGACCTCGGCTACGACCGCCGCCCCTACCGGGAGTCGCAGGCGTACGGGCGGTCGAAGCTGGCCAACCTGCTGTTCACCGCCGAACTGCAGCGCCGCCTGGACGCCGTCGGATCGTCAGTGCGCGCCCTCGCCGCCCACCCGGGTCTCGTGCGGAGCGAGATCTACGCCCAGTCCAGCGCGTTGACCAGGCTGATCGTCCGTGCGTTCGGGCAGAGCCCGGAGCAGGGCGCACTGCCGGTCCTCTACGCCGCCGTCGCCGACCTCCCCGGCGACAGCTTCACCGGGCCGAGCCGGCTGGCGCACATGCGCGGAGCGCCCGAACTGATCAATCGATCCGCGGTCGCCCGGGACGAAAAGCTGGCCGAGCGGCTCTGGTCGACCTCGGAGCAACTCACCGGCGTGCGTTTCCCGCTGACCTGACCGACGCTTGTGTCGGGCGAACTCGCCAGACCCCGGGTCTCCGGTTCAGGCGCGTTCCGGAACCGACGCGACCGGGCGGACTGCCGCGAACTGCGTGTGTTCGTAGCGGGTGGCCGCGAGCAGCAGCAACCATTCGTCGCAGCCCTGCCACGGGTAGACGTCGGCCGCGCCGCCGCGAACCGTCCGTGTGCCGTCGCCGGTTCGAGGGCGGGCATCCGCCGGGGCGCCCGCGAACCCGGGGATCCACACGTCGGCGCAGACTTCGCCCGCCGAACCCAGGGCAGCCAGCCCGAACGCGTTCTCGACGGCCGCGGTGCGCTGCTCGTCACCGAAGTCGTCGAGTAGTTGATCCGCACCGGGTTTGTCGTCTCCGCGGAACGTCAAGGTAGTCGTGCCCGCCCGGGCGGCGTACTCCCACTCGGCCTCGCTGGGGAGCCGGAAAGGCAGGGCGTCGAGCAGATCGTCCAGGTCGTCCTCGAGCCGCGCCGTCTGGGAACTGCGGTCGGCGTACTCGTCCTCGTACTCGGGTAACCAGTGCTGGACCTGTGCGACCGTCAGCGGATGCCGGGCGATCAAGAACGGTTCGACGCGCACCTCGCGGACCGGTTGGGCGTCCACCGCCCCGGCGAAGAACGGCTCCAGAGTGTCCTCGGCCCCTCCGCTGCGCTCGATCGCGCGCACCGCTGCCACTTCGGCCTCGGACAGGCCCATGCGGTAGGTGCCACCCGGCACCTCCCGGAAGGTCAGGTTGGAAGGCGTATGCCGCCAAGCCGGCCGACCGGCCACGATCTGTTCAACCCACTCGGACACAGCAGCGGACGGTAGCAGCTACCTCCCGCGTTCCCGTACGACACCGCTCACGGGCACCGAGCACAGTAGACAACACCGTTTACGATCACCCCCGCTCAACCGAGTAGGCCCTTCGCCGTCGGGCGCTGGGCCGCAGCTCCGGAAACATGGGGACGAATTTGAAGCTCTCTCGACGCTGGCTGACGCGAACGTCCGTGGCCCTCGTAACGCTCGTAGCCGCCCTGGTGGGTGTGGCGCAATCACCTGCGGCAGCGGCCTCGCTCGGCCCTTACCAGATCTTCCCGGCGTCTCCCGATCCGGTCAAATGCCTGGACGTTCCCAATGGATCGACGGATAACGGCGAGAGCATCATCATCTACACCTGCGACCGGCTGAAAGAAAACCAGCAATGGTACTTCGACGAGGTGTCGACCGGAGTCTGGGAAATACGCAACCGGGAGACCAACAAGTGCATGGTGGTGAAGGGCGCTTCCACCGCCTCCGGCGCGGCGATCATTCAGTACACCTGTAACGGAACCTCCAACTCGTGGTGGCGCACCGACTACGTGCGGGACGCCGGAGGCGGCCTCGGCTGGTACAAGATCCGCAACGCGAAAAGCAACCTCTGCATCGCGGTGAAGGGCGCCGGGACGGCCAATAAGACCACGCTGGTCCAATATGCCTGCAACGGAACGCTCAACGGGCAGTTCACCTGGAACTACCCCTTCCCGTAAACGCGCCGTCCCGCCGGCGGCCGTTCCGAGGTGGACGGCCGCTCGGCGGCGGATGATCACCGAACCCCCTTTACAACCGCCCTCGTCACCATCATCATCATGACGTCTCGTCCTCGACCTGACCTCATGTGAAATGAAGCTGACTGTGTCGCATTTCTCGAGTTCTGGAACGGAGGCTGTTCCGCCGGTGGGCCGATGAGCCACCCTGGCGCGGAACAGTCCGCGATCCTCCCTCTCCCGCACGCCCTGGCCCTGAGTTCCGGCCGACGATTCGGCGTGCCCCGATCATTGATCGACGCCGCCCGAGTCCGCCAGGCCGTCGGCGACTGGCGTGGTGCCTGCGCCGCCGCAGGCTACGGCGTCCGCATCGATTTTGATTCCATCCACCGCCGGTATGGCGCTGCCACCGCCGGCACGATCCGTACCGACCTGCGTCATCTGGTGCCTGATCTGCTGCGCTGGCACCTGCCGCGGTACGCCCACGGCGCCGGGCGTCTGCGAGCCGGCGCGATGATCCCGCTCGCCGATTACGGCGACGGCCGGCTGACGCTGGCCGCGCTCACTCCGCAGTGGGCCTTGGACGCCGGCGAGCGAGTGGTGCTCACGGTCCTTCCCACGGTCGGTTGGGACCGAACCGGCGATCCGCTGTCGGCGGGGCTACGCCTCGGCCGGGTTCGCCGTCAGCGGCTGGTTGCGCCCCGCTTCCAGTGGGACGCCCGGGTTGCCCACGAGCTGCCTGTCCCTCCGGGCGCCGATTCCCTGGTCACCCGACTGCAGGACCTGGGCGACGCCGAAGCCGCTTGGGGCGCCGCCGGCATTCCGCTGGCGTTGCCCCGGCTCTGCCCCGAGCGCGGACACCGACGGCTGGCCTCGGCGCCCGTGCACCTCGCCGGTCTGGCATCGCGGGCCTCACACGCCTGTCCGGGCGCCGACCGGGTGGCGCTTCACCTCGGCGGCGGCTGGACGATCGTCCTGTCCACGGCGCCCCCGGTCTCGGCCCAGCTGGTCGAGGCCGCCGAAGCCGGAGGGATCCCGGTGCTGCCGGACGCCGTGTGGTCCCGACCGATCGACGCCGACCTCATCCGGCTGGGGTACCTGGCCACCGGTGACCTGCATCCGCTGGTCGCCGACGCGCTCGGGTGCCCGCCGGCTGGGTCCGCGACGTCAGCGGAGCCCGACCGGATCGCGGTCCGCTGCGGCACGTCGGTGCACTGGCTGGTCCGTTCCGACGGCCGGATACGTCCGCTCGACCACAGCACCGCCGAGTTGGACCGAGAGCGCGCACTCGCGCTCCTCGGTGGCCCGGTCTGCGGGTGCCTGGCCACGATCACGCGGCTGTTCAGCGACCCCGACCTCGTCTCCGACGTCGATCTTCACTTGCAGCACGGCCAAGTCGCACTGGCCGCCGCTGCCGTCGCCCGACGCCTCGGGTCGGAGACCCGGCTCGACGCCATCGTGCTGCCCGGCAATCGCCAGGCACACGCGGTGCTGGCCCAACTCCACGAGGCGCTCCACCGCTACTCCCGCACTCTCGTCGGTATCCCCCCGTTCGACGACCGCTGTCCCGCATCACCTCGCCCGAGCCTTGCCCGACGCCGCCGGCACCGAAAGGGGGACCCGGCCCGACACCACCAGGTGATCCGATGACACTTCCGTCCTTCACCGACAGCCCCTCGGCTATCGACAGCACAATGGCTTCCCGCGACCCGCTGGCCACCGCGGACGAGCTGATCGACCGCCTCCGCACCACCACGACCGTTCCGGATGACGACCCGCACCTGGCGGCGCTGGCGTTGGCGACCCTGGCCAACCTGCCGGTGCTGCTCTGGGGACAGCCCGGCATCGGCAAGTCGTCGGCGATCGAGCAACTCGCCGCCGACCTCGAGGTTCCGCTGGAGACGGTGATCGCCAGCGTGCACGAGCCCTCCGACTTCGCCGGTCTGCCGATCGTCGGCCCGGACCCGGCCCGGAACGGCATCCCGATGGCGCCACCGGACTGGGCGGTGCGGCTCCGCGGCACCGGCCGCGGACTGCTCTTCCTCGACGAGCTGTCGTCCGCACCGCCCGCGGTTCAGGCCGCGCTGCTGCGGGTCGTGCTGGAACGCCGGGTCGGCAGCCTGGTGCTGCCGCCGTCGGTCCGGATCGTGGCCGCCGCCAACCCGGCCGACACCGCGGCCGACGGCTGGCAGCTGGCCGCTCCGCTCGCGAATCGGTTCGTGCACCTACCCTGGCTGCACGACCCGCGGATCGTCGTCCGCGGCCTGGGCGGGCAGTGGCCGCACGTCCGACCGCCGGAACTGGCGCCCGACCGGCTCGCGGGCGCGCTGCACCGGGCGCGCCGGATCGTCTGCGACTTCCTCACCGCCCGCCCCGACTACGTCCACCGGTTGCCGGCCCGCGGCGCGGCCCGCGGCGGCGCCTGGCCATCGCCGCGCACCTGGGAGATGGCGATGCGCCTGATGGCGTTCGCGTTCGCGTCGGACGCCGACGCGGACGCGCTCGCGATCGTCGTCCGCGGCGCGGTCGGTGACGGCGCCGGCCTGGAGCTGCTCGCCTATCTCGAGCGCTCCGACCTGCCCGACCCGGAGGACGTGCTGCGCGACCCGACCGGTTTCCCGCCGCCGAACCGCGGGGATCTGGTGCACGCGCTGCTCACCGCCATGGTCGACGCGGTCCGCCGGCGTCCCAGCCGGGCCCGCTGGGACGCCGGCTGGACGGTACTGGCCCGGCTGGCCGTCGCACACCCCGCCGACGTGTTGGTCTCCCCCGCGATGGAACTAGCCGCGCTCCGGGAACCGACCTGGTCGTTGCCGACCGCTTTGGACGGGCTGGCGCCGGTGCTCGACCTGCTGGTGATCGCCCGATGAACGCACTAACCGTTACCGAGCCCGACGTTCTCGACCTGCCGAAACTGTTGGCCGCCCGCCATCGGGCCGCTGTCGCCGAGCCGTACCTGTCCGCGGCGCTGTTCTCGATGACCGTGGTCAGCGACCGGAGCGTGCTGACGATGGCGGTCGACCGGTATTGGCGCTGCTACGCCAGTCCCGCGTTCGTCGCCGCCACGCCGGTCGCCGAGCTGGCCGGCGTCTGGCTGCACGAGGTGGCGCACCTGCTCCGCGATCACCACGGCCGGGCCAGGCGGCTGCTGGAGCGCAGCCGCGCGGCCGCAGACGCCGGCCGGCCGGTCCGACCGGTGTTCGACCCCGATCAACCGCACCGCGAGCAGCTCCGGATGAACCTGGCGATGGACTGCGAAATCAACGACGAGTTCATCGCCACCGAGGACGTGAAGCTGCCGCCCGGCGCCGTGACGCCGCGGCGGCTCAAGCTCCAGCAGTCCGCGCTGTTCGAGCAGTACCTCGAACAATTGCCCGTCTCCGTGCTGCACGGCCGTATGAACTGGTTGGACTGTGGGTCCGGCGCGCATGACGGCTCCGCGCCCTGGGAGCTGGGCCCGGACGGCGCGCACCCACTGTCCCCAGCCCAGGCCGACGCGATCCGGTACCGGGTCGCCCAGCAGATCCGCCGGTCCGCCGGCCGGGTGTCCCGCGGCTGGCGACGCTGGGCCGACGGCGTCGGCGAACCGACGCTGGACTGGCGTCGTTTGCTGCACGCGCTGATCCGGCGGGGTCTGCACCACTCCACGGGACCGGCCGACTACGCCTACCGCCGCCCCGCCCGGCGCGCGGCGGCGCTGGCCGGCACCGTCGTGATGCCCAGCCTGGTCGCACCGCAGCCGACGGTCGCGGTCGTGATCGACACCTCCGGGTCGGTGGCCGATACCGAGCTCGGCGAGGCACTCAGCGAGACCACCGGCATCATCAAGGCCGGCGGTACAGCCGGTCGGCGGGTGACGGTCTACAGCTGCGACGCTGCGGTGCAAACCGCCGAAGACGTCTGCACCGCCGAGCAGGTGACGCTGATGGGCGGTGGCGGCACGGACCTCCGCCAGGGCATCACCCGGGCGCTGGCCGCCAACCCGCGTCCGGATCTGGTCGTCGTGCTCACCGACGGTCACACCCCGTGGCCGGACGAGCAGCCGGGCGCACGAGTGGTCGCCGGGCTGTTCGGGCCGGAACCGGAGCTGGACGAGCGAGGGCGTTGGCGCCCGCCCCGACCACCGGACTGGGTGGAGACGGTCCGCCTCGGCGAACCGGGTTGAGCCTCGGCGCGAGCGGCGGCGAGAGCCGGCCGTGTCAACGTTCGGCCTGATCAAGGCCACCGGTGCGGCCACCGCCCTCGGGCACTGCTCGTCGGTCATCAGAACGAACTCCGGTGCACGCAGTTCGCGGGAGCCGGTACCGGCGTCGCTTCGCTGGCCTGAACTGGAACCGATGCGCGCCGCCCACATCCGCCGCGGCCGCGGCCTGACCGGCGCTCGGTCGTGAGGTGCGGCCAAGAGAGGATCGCCGATGCCCATGAGCCTGCCTGCGGATGAAGCGGCGGGTGGCCGGCCGCCGGCGACTACCGTCGCGACGCGCATCGACGCGCAAGCCGTGCGCGTCGCCGTGGCCGGCGATCTGGATCGAACCTCCGCCGCGACGCTGACTCTGGCCGTTGAACGCCTCGTGCGCGACACTGCGTTGGCGTCGATCGTTCTGGACCTGACCGATCTGCGGTTCGTCGACGCCAGCGGTGCCCGCGCCTTGCCGGAGGCCCGAGCGACCTGCTCTGCCGTGAACGGCGCCTCCACGTGACCAACCTGCTGCCATCCGTACTCCGTGTGCTGCAGATCGTCGGCCTCACCGACCTGGCGGCACCGACACGGATGCGCCCTCGACCGCACGTGCTCGGTATCTCGCTGATCGATGAGGCGGTCCCACTCCGCAGTCGGCAACGACGCAGACAACCCGGACGGCGAAGCGATTAAGCAGAAAACGACGTGGCCCGGCGCTTCGTTTTGAGGGGCGGGTACGCGCGGGGCGCCATGGTGGAGTGGAGGAATCATCAGCTTCTCAGCGTGCCGAGATGCTCGGACAGCGCGCCTCGCAAGCCCATGCGCGAGCAAAGCGGCGCCGGAGGGTGGCTGAATTGCACGGCCGGTTCGCGGCGTCTGCTCAAGCTGATGCGGATCATGCCCGCGCCCGACTCGAGGACCGACTCCGCGAACGCTCGTTCCTGAAGGAAGAATCCGCCGTCGCGAACAAGAGTTCCGATCAAAACTCATCCACGGCATAGCCGGTCACGCCGTCACCCGAGGCTTCGCACGAGGAGTTCACGAAAAGTCACGAGCTTCGCTCAGCCACTCGTCCGACGCCAGGTGCGTGCGTGTAGACCCCGCGATCACCCAGACCGCGTCCTGGTTCAACGGCGGAGGTCGAAAGCGTCCCGACGGCCCCGGCAGGGTCAGCGGTCGTGCAGGCTGCTGCTGGGCAGGACACCATAGGTCTGCCGGTAGATGGCGGCGAAGCGGCTGTGGTCGGCGAAGCCGTACCGCGCGGCGATGGCGCCCACGGTGGTGTCGCGGGGGTTGGCGGCGAGCAAGGCCCGGTGGGCGTGGTCGAGGCGGACCCGGCGCAGGTATGCCATCGGGGTCGTGCTCAAGTGACGCCGGAACGCCAACTGCACCGCGCGAGGCGTGACGCAGGCGGCCCGGGCGATGTCGGCGACCGCGAGGTCGAGGTCGGGATTCGCCTCGAGGTAGGCGACGGCTCGGCGCAGGGTGGCGGGATGGGCGTCCAGCCGGTCGGCGGGGGTCGTCTCCGGCACGAGGGTGTTCGGGAAGACGGTCACGGCGGTTGCGGCGAGCAGCCGTGCCGCCGATCCGAGCAGCAGCGGTGACGCCGCCGCCTCGGGTTCTCCGAGCAGGTCCTCGACGAAGCGGGTGACCTGCCGCCACCGCGCAGCATCCCTGGGAGTGGCCTGCGTGGCGGTGAATCGCCAGGGCGTGTTCTCGGCGGACGTGCCTGCGGCCACGTCCAGGACCAGCGACTGCCGAAGGGTGACGCTGAACGTACCGGCGTCCAGCATCCTGACGCTGGCCTCCCAGCTGGTGTCCCGGGAAGCCTTCAGCTGCAGCCGGCCGCCGAAGAGGTTGTCGATGAGCTCTCGCGCCTCACGCGGGTCGGACGTGGCGTACTCATGCCGCCGTACGGCCCCGGGTGTGGGTGTTTTCAGGCCGCCGTCCTTTCCCGCTCGTGGGGCCGAGTCCAATCAGGTGCGCAGAGTGTGACCCGGTAGGACGCCGAACGCAGCCCGGTCCGCGGCGGCCAACCGGCCGGGATTGCCGAAGCGCGAGTGCCGGCGATGCCGGTGACGGTGCGGCCGCCGGTCTGGGAGCCCGACACGGTGCTCGTAGCCGGTGGGGGTGGTGTCGTGGTCTGCGGCTTGCCCATCGGAAGGTCACGGTTTTCTCAGGTGTGCAGGGTGTGGCGGGGCAGGCAGTCGAAGGTTCGACGGTAGTCGGCAGCGAACCGGCCGAGGTCGGTGAATCCCCACTTGCGGGCGATGGCGGCGACGGTGACGCCGGTAGTGGGGTCGGCGGCTCGCAGGTCTCGGTGGGCGTGTTCGAGCCGGACCCGGCGCAGGTAACCCAGCGGGGTGGTGTCCAGGTGCCGGCGGAACCCGGCTTGCAGCGCGCGGACGCTGACCCCGGCGGCGGCGGCGATGTCCTCGGAGGTGACCGGCTGGTCGGCGTGCGCGTCGATGTAGGCGACCGCCCGGCGCACCGTCGCCGGTGGCACCCGGCCCGGACCGGCAATGTAGTCCACGGTCATGGTGGTGTTCGGGAACACGCTCAGCGCGGTGGCGGCCGCGATGTCGATCGCCGCGCTGAGCAGCAGCGCGGGCACGTTTTCGCCCGCGGTGGCCAGCATCCGGTTGAGGTGGGTGTGGGTGGCCAGCCAGAGCCGGGTCGCCGCGGGCGACACGGCGGTCATCGCGTCGAACCGGAAATCGGCTGGTGCGACGCCGAACTGGTCGGCGAGCCGGGTCACTGCCTCGGCCGGGAACTGCGCCACCTCGTAGGCCGACCAGTCCTGCACCATGTCGAGACCCGTTTGGGGCAACAACAGCGCCTCACCACCGGCTACCTCGCAGCGCTGCCGCCCGGTCGACACGTCGAGACCGCCACCGCGCATGCTGATGATCAGGACACTGTCGTGCGGATCGGCGGTGATCGCCATGCACGCCTGATAACTGACCCGGTCGACGCTCAGCGCACCGGCGGCCGCGAACTCCGACCGGAAACCGAACCTGCGGGCATCTCCCCGCACATGGGGAACGTGATCGGCGTATCGCTGACTGAGCATCTCCCGAACCCAGTCCAGGTCACCGGAGTCCACCGCGGCACGCTCGATCGGCAGGTGAGACGCCGGCGCGGCCATGCGTCCTCCCTTCGCCCGGCGACCCTCGATACGCGTGGGGCGTCACGGCTGCGCGTTCAACGAACCTCACCATCGGCCTGGAGCGCCGCGAACGTCAACCCCGAGATCGCTTGAACGGATGGACGACCTCGAGACCCCACGCCAACGCGCAGAAGCGGTGGCGAGCCGAGGAGATGCCGGGCCCGAAAGCACCGGTGCACGGACCGCCCGATCGTCGCTCCGAGTCACCAACCGTTTTCGCGCAGTCGGTAGGCGCGACATCCGGTACCCGGCGTGGCTTCGATGGCCCGAGCTTGAAGCTGGTACTCGCCGTCCGCATCCGCAGCGACCTGACGGGTTTCGGGCGTGAGCTACGCGTCAGAGGAGGTCGCCCGTGCCGGATCCACGCGCCGTACGGCGAGGGAACGCCACCCAGGCGTCGACGGTTGACCTATGAGCCTGCACGCCTCGTGCTCGATACCGCCTTGTCCTCGATCATTGTGGACCTGACCGATCTACGGTTCCTCGACGTCGGCGGTGCTCGCGCCTTGAACGAGGCCCGCATGCTCTGCTCCACGGCTATGCGGACGAGCGAAAACGCAGGCCAGCGCGCACCGTGGAACGTCGAATACTGAGGCGAGCTCTGCTCAGGGGACACGTCCGACTCCCTATGTAGAGACGCGTTATAGTGCGGCCGTGCGGATCACCGTCCCGACGGCGCGGGTTCTGGCGGCGTTGCTCGCCGACCCGGACGCCGACCACTACGGCCTCGAGCTGATGCAGGCCGCCGGTCTGGCAAGCGGCACCCTCTACCCGATCCTGCGCCGCCTCACCGAGGCCGGCTGGCTCACCGCGAGCTGGGAGGACGTCGACCCGGCGGAGGCCGGGCGCCCCGCGCGGCGCTACTACCGCCTCACCGCGGAGGGCGCGACCGAGGCCCGCCGGGCGCTGGCCGAGCTGCGCGCGCAAACCACGCCGGGCAGCCCGCTCGGCCGGCCGGCCACCGGGGGTGGCGCGTGGTGAGCGACCGCCTGGCCCGCGCACTGCTCGACCTGGCCGTCCGCCGGTCACCGGCCGACGTCCAGGACGACAACCGACGCGAGTGGGACGCCGAGCTGTACGCGCTCTCGGCCGAGGGCCGCACCACGCAGGCGCTGCGGTTCGCCGCGAGCCTCGCGGTGGCCCGGCACCGCAACGGTCCGCTGCTGACCGGCCGGGGGGTCTGGCACGCGGTGCGGCTGATCGTCGTCGCGCCGGTCACGGTCATCGTCCTGCTGGCGGCGAGCCTGGTCGCGATGAGTCTGGCGCCGCCGACCAGCACCGGCTCCGCCACGTCCCTGATGGCGATCTTCGTCGCAGTGGCGGCCGTGCTGCTGGCCGCGCTGGGCCGGGTATGGGCGGCCGGCGGCCCGCTGCTACGGATCGTCGCGGTGGTGGTGCCAGGCTTCGCGGTGAGCGCGCTGATCAGCAGCTGGGTGGGCCCGCCGGCCGACCACGTTCCCACGCACGCGATGTTCTTCGGGCTGTTCGCGGTCGTGCTGGTCCTCGCCTCGCGGCTCGCGCGCGCCGGCCGGGGCGTGGCCGCGTGGACGACCGGGATCCTCGGTGCGTTACTCGCGGCCTCCGTCGCGACCGTGCTCCTGCTGTGGCTGTCGCTGCTGGGCACGCCGTTGCCGGAGACGGTCGTCTGGTCGCAGGCGGCGCTCTGGTTCCCCTCCGCGTACACCGGTCTGCCGCTGGGACTCTCCGAAGACGGCGCGTGGTGGGTCGCGGACCTCACCGAGTTCGACCCCTACCTGTTCGTCGGGTTCGCCGGCCTGGCGCTGGGCGTGGTGCTCGGCCGGCTCGCGCACCCCGTCGCCGCTACGGACGCGCTCCCGTCCGGAGGGCCTCGCGGGCGATGATCACCGGCCTTCAGGCAGGATTGCGCTGGCGCGATCAGGCGCCGCACGCCAGGTCGCCACGCCCCGGCAATGAGAACGTATTCGCGTGAACCGTGTGGGGTTAGGCCTTGACGAAGTTCTCACCGTGGTCGCCGTCACCCGGCCATCCATGCCAGGCGCCCCCTGAAGACCGCTCTCCCTCGCATCGACGCCAATCCCATCCGGTACGACCGGCACACGGCCGCCTCGACAACCGACAGGCCACTCTGGTGCCGACGCACTGCCTGGTGGTGGGCCGGTGGTGGCAATGTGCAAACCAGCCGGTGCTGCTGCCGGGCGACCCGTTGCCGGTGCGTTTGCGCAGTTCACGCTTACACTGAACCCGTCCTGGCAGGTCGCCGCGCCCCGCGTCCGATCATTCGGACCGGAACGAGTCCCGGCCCGACCATCCAGGAATCGCTCGGCGGACGCGCGGCAAAGTACCGCCGGATCAACACCGCCAACGCATCCACCGCCCTCTCGTATTGCTCCTGCGTCATCGGAACGAACTGCGGACCGCGCAGCCGCGCCTCCGGCAACCGCTCGCCACGACGATGGGCCACAACCGCCACCCCCATCCGATCGGCCAGACGAGCACCGACCGTAGCCGTCAGCAATAGCCACAACCCTGCCCCGACGGAGCGCTGCGTGGATGATGTCGTGTCGACCGTGCCGATGCCGAAATCCACGGCGGCTAGATCCGCTGGTGGCCGGAGACAGCGTGGAGCCGGCGAGTCAGGAATTCCCTTTCCGTCTCGTTCTCGGCCAGGGCGAGGGCAGCCTGGTAGGCGAGGACTGCGTCGGCTGGACGGTTCAGTCGGCGCAAGAGATCGGCTTTGATCGCGGGAAGGTAGTGATGCGCGCGCAGTCGCGCATCCTTCTCCAGAGCCTCGACCTCGCGCAGAGCAGTCGTCGGGTCGACGGCCATGGACAGTGCCACAGCTCGATTCAGCGCGACGACCGGCGACGGCCAGACCTGAAGCAAGCGGTCGTACAGCCGGACGATTTGCGGCCAGTCGGTGTCGTCGAACGTCGGCGCCTCGGCGTGCAACGCGGCGATCGCGGCCTGAATCAAGTATCGGCCCGCTGGTCCCACGCGCATTCCGCGAAGGACGAGTTCTCGTCCTTCGTCGATCGCCGCGCGGTTCCACTCGCTCCGGTTCTGGTCTTCCAGGCGCACCAACGCGCCGTCGCCATCTGTTCTCGTCGTCCGTCTGGCGTCGGTGAGCAGTACGAGCGCGAGCAGCCCGGCGACCTCCGACTCGTCGGGCATGAGCTGGTGCAGCATTCGGCTGACGTACAGTGCCTGTTCCGCGAGATCGACTCGCTGCAGCTGGGTCCCGGACGGGGCAACATGTCCGGCGGCATACAACAGGTAGATGACCGAAAGGACGGCGTCGAGTCGCTCCGGCAGGTCGCCCCCGCGCGGTACCCGGAATGGGATCCGCGCTATGGCGATCTTCTTCTTCGCCCGGGTCACTCGCGCCGCCATGGTGGTCTCGGACACGAGGAAGGCCCCGGCGATGTCGCCGGTGGATACTCCGCAGATCAGCCGGAGAGTGAGGGCCACCTGGGCGTTTTTGTCCAGTGCCGGGTGACAGCAGGTGAAGATCAGCCGCAGCCGATCATCCGGAACGTCATCGGTCCGGTTGGTCTCCACCGATGAGGCAGGAGTGTCCTCCGCCCGGATCAACAACTGAGGCAGTTTTGCCCGCAGCACCTGCTCGTGTCGGATGACGTCGAGGACACGGCGCTTGGCTGTGGTGAGCAGCCAGGCGCCCGGCCGGTCCGGGATGCCGTCGCGTGTCCAGGTGACCAATGCCTGCGCGTAGGCTTCCTGAACGCACTCCTCGGCGAGGTCGAAGTCCCGAGCGACGCGGACAGTCGCTGCCAACACCAGAGCCCATTCGGCGCGGTAGGCCTCGGCGACAGCCCGGTTCACCTGCTCCGACACGTTGCTCATCCCAAGACTGGACGGATCTCGACGCCACCTCGCCACGTCGCGGGGTTGCGCTTCGCGATCTGCAGTGCGTGGTCGAGGTCTCTCGCCTCCAGGATGTAAAAGCCGGCGATGACTTCCCGCGCCTCGATGAACGGTCCATCGGTGACGCTGTCACCGCGCACGGTGGTCGCGGTGGTGCTGGGTGCGAGCCCGAACCCAGTGACCACCTTGCCTCCGAGCTCTTCGGCTTCGGCAGCATGCCGGAGTTGCGCCTCACGCTCCTCGATCGGCATGTCAGCCACATCGGCAGGGGCAGGCGTGTAGAGCAGGATCGCGTACTGGGTCATGAGAAACCCTCCCGTCAATGGACGTTGTCCGCAGGTACCGGCTCGGCTGATCGGTCCGAGGGCGGCGGCGCGAGCGGCGGCAGGTGTCTTAGCACGGCGGCGAGCAAGACAGCGACACCGATCAGGATCACCGCGCTGAGCGCGGCGACCAGATGCAAGCCGGCGGCGAATGCTTGATGCGCTGCGGCGAGCAAGGGCGCGGCGGCCGGTTCCGGCAATCGGCTTGCTGCCTCGACGGCACCGGTGATGCTGTCGCGTGCGGCCGCGGGGGCGTCGGCAGGAAGATTGGCCCGGTACACGGCGGTGCCGACACTTCCGAGCACGGCAACGCCGAGCGCGTACCCGAAGTCGTTGGCGGTTTGAGCCATCGCCGCGGCCGAACCGGCCCGCTCAGGGGGTGCCGCGCCGATGACCAGACCGGTGCCGAGCGTGACCAGCGGGGCGGGCCCCAGGCAGGTGACCGCGAAGCCGACGATCAGGGCAGCCGTCCCGGAGGTGTCTGCTTGCGTCATCACCAGTAGACCGACGACGGTGCAGAGCATGCCCCCGGCGATCAGGTAGGCCGGTCGGATACGACGGGCCAGCACGGGCGCTAGCTGGAATCCGGCCACCGAGGCGAGCATCCCCGGCGCCAACGCGAGCCCGGCACGCAGCGGCGACAAGCCGTTGACGAGCTGGAAGTGCTGCGCGACCAGAGCCATGGTCCCCGCGGAAAGGGTGGAGAACAGCAGCATGCCGCCCAACGTGGCTCCGAACGTGCGGTCGGCGAAGAGCCCGAGGTCCAGCAGCGGATCGGCGAGCCGACGCTGTCGGCGGACGAAGATCACGCCGACTACCAGCCCGACTCCCAGCAGTACCCACGAGGTGGCATCCGCACCGTCTCGGGTCAGCGATTTCACCGCTTGCATGAGCGGTAGCACGCTGAGGAGCGAGAGAGCAACGCTGGGCAGATCGAGCCGCCCAGCGCGCTCGTCCCGGTACTCAGGAAGTACCAGCGGACCCACGGCCAGCAGCAACAGCATCGCCGGAACACCGAGCAGAAACACCGCCCCCCACCAATATCGTTCCAGCAAAACTCCGCCGACCAGGGGGCCGACGACCGCCCCCACGGTGAAGCAGCCTGCCCACACCCCGAGAGCGGCGGCTCGTTGCCGCGGATCCCGGAACATGTGGGTGATCAGCGACAGCGTCGACGGAGCCAGCGCGGCACCCGCGATACCCAGAACCACTCGGGCGACGATCAGCATCGCCGCGCTGGTCGACCACGCAGCGGCTAGCGAAGCGAGCCCGAAGACGGCGGCGCCGACCAACAAGACCCGCCGTCGGCCGAGGCGATCGCCCAGCGTTCCCATGGTGATCATGAAGCCGGCGACCATGAAGCCGTAGATGTCCAGGAGCCACAGTTGTTGGACACCGCTGGCGTGCAAGGTGCGGCCGATATGGGGCAGAGCCAGCAGCATCACGAACATGTCCAGGGACACCAGCAGTGTCGGAAGTGCCAGGATCGCCAGCCCGGCCCACTCCCGTACGCCCGCCAGAGGCGTTGCGCCCGCGCGATAGCTCATGTGCGACGTCCTGTCCGTCCCTCGTGTGATCGGGTCTTCAGAACCCCGTCGCACAGAGCACTCGAAATCGACAATCGTCCGACCCGCGCGTGTCGTGATCTACGACACACGACTAGGCGAACCGAGAAGGAACCTGGTCAGCGGAACCTCATGCTGCCGACGCGCTGACGAGCGCGTGCGGCGAATGCGGCTCGCTGCCTCGACGTCCTTGCGCCGTCGGCCAACGGTGACAATGTGTGCGGGCGTCAAGCGCGACGACGGACGATCGTGAAGCCGTCCCAGCCCTTCGAGCCCACGGTCTGGAGGGCGGTCGCCTCCAACCGCGGATCCGCAGCGATGTCGCCCAGCACGCGACGGACGCCGCGGACAGTGCGAGCGATGTCGCCAGGTAGGCGGGGTTGTTGGGTTTGTCAGCGTCGATGAATACGAAGGCGAAAGGCTCCGCGCCGTCGTCGACGAGTCGCTGCGCGGAGGCGGCGGCCGGGCCGACGACGACGTCGACCCTCTCGAGGACGCCGGCGCGTTCCAGATTGACGCGCGCGACCGCAGCGTTCGGTTCGGCTACCTCGAGAGTGGTCACGTGCCCCTGCTCGCCAACGGCCCGGGCCAGCCAGATCGTGCTGTAGCCGGCGAGGGTGCCGAATTCCAGCACGCGCTTGGCGCCCGCCATCTGCGCTAAGAGGGCGAGTAGTCGGCCTTGATTCGGCGCGACCTCCGCGCTGGGCATCGTGGTCAGGTGTCCGCTAAGCCGCGCTGCCGCCAAAGCTTCGTCTTCCGGCACGAGGGTATCGGCGAAGTAGTCGACCTCGCGCCACTGGGCATCTGATTCGTACATATGCGCTCCTTCTCTCCACCGACCGTCGGTCGTCGGCCGGAGCTGCTCCCGCTGGGCTGCGCAGATCGCCGCGCCGACTCCGAGGAGACCGGGACGCAGAGGATGCCCAACGACCCGAGATCAGCGGATGCACGGAATCCGTGCAGCACTGGATTGGCCCATTCGAAGACGTACGAGGGCGGCCAGACGGCAGAGAAGGCCGCCGGTAACAGGGGAAAGTCCGGCGACGGGGATGCATCCGCCGGTGGCGAAGTAGCTGGCCAGTGCGCCGAATGTTCACGCCCTGCACGGCGTGGTGCGTGCGCTGCAGCTGAGCGAGCAGCACTCCCGTTCCGGCCGCCGTGATCGTCGTCGTCGAGCACCGCGATCGGCCACGTGTCCGTCGCGCCGAAGATGACGCTGGCCAAGCCGAGTCCACCAGCGGCACGGAGTGGCGCCAGATGACATAGCGTCCGGGCACTGACGCATGCCAGAGCCCAGCCGCAGGGCCGAAACATCGCCGCGCCGCCAGGGAGCGGCGTGCTACCTGGTAGCACCGGGTGGCGCAGCGGCGTACGATCGACGCATGGCCGCTCAACCGGAGATCACCCAGCGCGATCTACGCAACCGATCGAAGGAGATCATGGACGCCGTCCAGGCGGGCCAGGCCTTCACGGTTACTCGCGACGGACAAGAAATAGGCGAGCTGGTCCCCCTGCGGCGACGGCGACGGTTCGTCCCTCGTGCCGAGTTCGCCGCCATGTCCCGGAGCGCTCCCGACCTCTCGATCCAAGCCTTCCGAGCCGACCAGGACGCCACAGCGGAACACGGTCTGGACGATCCGTATGACCGATGACCGTGCGCGGGGGCTCATCGACACGAACATCATGATCCTTCGCCGATGGATCAACCCGGACGAACTTCCAGCCGAAATGGCGATCAGCGCCATCACATTGGCAGAGCTATCCGCGGGCCCCCATGAAGTTCGCCGCAATGACGAGCAGAGCACTTACGACGAGTTCACCGAACGCGCCCGACGAATGGATGTCCTCCAACGGGCCGAGAACGAATTCGACCCGATCCCCTTTGATGCCGAAGCCGCTCGCATCTACGGTCGCCTCTGTGCAGCGGTCGTCAGCATCGGACGTAAGCCTCGTCGACGAGTCGCCGATTTGATGATCGCGTCAACGGCCGTGGCGGAAGAGCTTCCGCTCTTCACCACCAACCCTGACGATTACCGAGGGCTCGACGAGGTTCTCACCGTCGTTACCGTCACACGGCCTGCCACTCCGGGCGTCACCTGAAGGCCGCGGCCCCGAGTATCGGCGTCGAATCCCATCCTGTTCGAGCGCTACGCGGGAAGGCGCGCCGCTCGGCACCGACCAGCCAAGCTGGGCGCACGCGTATTGCCTGGTGGTGGGGCGGGTGGGGCTCGAACCCACGACCAAAGGATTATGAGTCCTCTGCTCTAACCAGCTGAGCTACCGCCCCTCGCCAGCGCAGACTAGCGTCCGGGGGCCAGCTTCGCGGTGCCGCCCCGGCGGACTGTCGCGCGTCCGACAGCGGGGTTGCGTGTCGGGCTCGGTTGTCGTTAGTTGCGGTCCGTTGTGGGTGGGTCGGGGTCGGGGGTTCGGCGGGACGGGCGCTTGGCGGCGCGGGTCGGGGATGGCGTCGGGGCGTCGGGTGGTTCGGCTGCCGTGGAGGGCGAGTCGCCGAGCGGGATGGCCACGGTGCCGGTCGGGGACGGGTCGGTGGTCACGGCTGAGGTTTCGGCTCGGACGTCGTCTAGGGCTTCCGCCACCCGGGAGCGGCCGGTTGGCGAGGAGCGTGGCGCCGGCGTCGGACGGCTCGACCGGCCGAACCGGCGCCTCGGTTCCACCTCCGCCTCCGCCACCGGCTCCGGCCCCGCGCCCGGCCCGGCGGAGGCCGAGCCAGGCTCGGAAGCCAAGCCCGGCCCGGAACCCGAGTCGGGCCCAGAGGCCAAGCCCGAGCCCGGCCGGGAACCCGAGTCCGCGCCCGGCCCCGAAGCCGAGCCCGAGTCCCGACCCGAAACCGCACCCGCACCCGCACCCGCACCCGCACCCGGCGACAAAACCGCAGCCGGCTCAGGCCCGGACCCCAGCGCCGGCACCGGACGGGACCCACCCGCCGGCTCCGCGAACGCCGTCTTCGTCAGATCGATCGGACGGGTGTCGAACGACCGGTACCCCAACACCCACCGCACCGAGATCGCCACGAAGAACGATCCCTTTCCGACCTTGCGCAGCGCCTGCGGGTACTTCGCCAGGTAGTACCCGGCCGACGCCGTCGCCACCGCCGAGTGGCCCCAGGCGATCAGCGCCGTGCCCGGCAGGCCCGTTTCACGGGGCGACAAGCGCACGATGAACGCGAACGTCTCGTCGTCGGAGCGGGTGAACACCCGGTCACCGCAGCGGTACGACAGCTGGCCGGTGACCGGGTCGGTCAGGATCTCGAAGCCGGGGCAGTAGGCCTTGAGGAACGTCGAGGTCACCTGGTTGCCCGACGGGCCGCCGATCGCCACGACGTCCAGCGGGGAGTTCTCCGCGGACTCGCCGCTGCGGGTGACGACCGGCACGGTGCCGACGCGGTTGCACGCCTCGAGCACGTGCGCCAGACCGATCGCGTCGTACGTGGTCAGCAGGCCCGCCGGGTGGGCGTTCTCGGCCCACGGGTAGACGGGCGTGATCACCGAGACGGTGTCCGTCCCGACCAGCCAACGTAACGCCCGCTGCCGGTAGCGCCTGCGTAACCACAGGTAGATCTCCACCAGCAGCACCGCGAGCACGCTGGAGATGATCCCCGCGATGAGCTCCTCGGCAATCGCCATGGACCCAGACTAGAGCTTCTTCGCCGCCCCCAGATCAGCAGCGAGCTCCTGGTAGATCTTCGCGTACGAGGTGTACGAGTACGGCGCCGACGCGTACCACGGGTAGACCTGGCCGGCCTTCACCGCGGGGAGATTGGCCCAGGTCGCGATCTTCGCCAGGTCGGCCTTCGCGGCGTCGTAGTTGCGTGCGTCGACGAGGATCACGTCCACGTCGCGGTAGCCGGTCGCCTCTTCCCAGCTCTGCTGGGCGAACACGTCCTTGGTGGCCTTGGTCGGGTCGACGACGTCGAGCCCCTGCGCCTTCAACGTGGTGGCCTCGGGCAGCATCGCCGGGTTCACCACGTAGAGGCTGTCCTTGCTCGGTGACATGATCGCGACCTTGAGCCCGGACGACTTCGCCACCGAGGCCACCGACGCCAGTGCGGCCGAATAGTCGGACTTCGCGGTCGACAGAGCCGACGACGACGTGTCCGCGCCGAGCTTGCCGGCCAGCTCGACGAATGTCGAAATGGCTTCGTCGGTGGTCTTGTAGTTACCGGGCACGGCGACGGTGGGCGCGAGCTTCTCGACGCGTGACGCCTGGGCCTGCGGGACGTACCAGAGCGCCTTCTGGTCGAACGTGTAGTCGATCAGCAGCTCGGGGTTCATCAGCGCGTACTTCTCGGTGTCGAACTCACCGTAGGTCTTGCCGAGCACCTCGATCTTGCTCAGGTCCAGCGAGCCGGCCTGGTAGCTGAGCTTGCCGTCGGCGCCGGGCGTCAGCTCTCCGTAGGCGCCTTTGACCTGGTAACCGGCGTCCAGGAGAGCGGCGGCGACGGTGCTCTGCGCGACGACCGTCGTCGGCGTGCTCTCAAGCTTCACGGCCTTGCCGCGGGCGTCCTTGTACTCGAACGGGCCCGCCGGTGCGGAGGCCGACGACGAGTCGGCGTCCTCCGTACCGCCGCACGCACCGAGAACGAGCGAAAAAGCCGCCAAAAACGCAATGCCGGCGACGCGAATTTTCACGAGGTGACTTCCTTCAACGTAGACATGCGGGGGATGACGAGCGGCGTGCCGGATTCCGGGTCGTCGATGACCTGGCAGGCCAGTCCGAAGACCTGCTCGATGAGGCTGGGCGTGATGATCTCGGCGGGGCGCCCGGAGGCCACGATCGCGCCGGATTTCATCGCGACGAGATGCGTGGCGTAGCGCGCGGCGAGGTTGAGGTCGTGCAGCACGGCGACGAGCGTCGAGCCGCGCTCGGTACGCAGCCGTGCGCAGAGGTCGAGCACGTCGATCTGGTGCGCGATGTCGAGATAGGTCGTGGGCTCGTCGAGGAGCAGGATGTCGGTCTCCTGAGCGAGCGCCAACGCGATCCAGACGCGCTGGCGCTGACCGCCGGAGAGCTCGTCGAAGAGGCGCCCGGCCAGGTCCGACGTGCCGGTGAGCTCCAGCGCGGAGTCGACGGCACGCTGGTCGGCCGGTGACCACTGGCGCAGCAGCGTCTGGTGCGGGTACCGGCCGCGGGCGACCAGGTCACGCACGCTGATCGCGTCGGGCGCGGTCTGCGACTGCGGCAGCAGACCGAGCCGGCGCGCGACCTCCTTGGAGGAGTACTCGTGGATGGCCTTGCCGTCGAGCACGACCGTGCCGGCACCGGGCTTCAACAGGCGAGCGAGCCCACGCAACAGCGTGGATTTCCCGCAGCCGTTCGCGCCGACGATCGCCGTGAACGAACCGTCCGGGACCGTCAGCGAAAGGTCGTCCACGATGCGACGCCCGTCGTAACCGAGCGCGAGGTGTTCCGCCGTCAACCGGGTCATCACAGGCCCTTCTTCCACTCCCGGCTCAGCAGCCAGGCGAGATACACACCACCGACGACACCGGTGACCACACCGACCGGCACGATCCGGGGTTGGAACGCTTCCCGGGCGAGGAGGTCGGCCAGGACCAGCAGCAGCCCGCCGGTCAGGCCGGACGCCACCAGGTTCGGGCCGGCCGCGCGGGTGAGGCGGCGCGCGATCTGGGGCGCCGGGAGCGCGACGAACTGGATCGGGCCGGCGGCGGCGACAGCGGCCGACGCGAGCAGCACACCGGTGCCGACGGCCCCGAGCCGCGCCCGTCCGACCCGCAGGCCGAGGCTCATCGAGCGTTCGTCGGAGAACTCGCTCAGGCTCAGCGGGCGCCGCAGGAACGCACCGGCCACGATTCCGACGACGAGCACCGCGCCCATCAGCGTCACCTGGGTCCATTCCCGCCCGGCGAGGCTGCCGACGATCCACGCGGAGGCGCTCTGCGCGTCGTACAGCTGCGACCGCACGATCAGCAGCTGGTTCACCGAGATCAACATCAGGGCCAGACCCAGACCGACGAGCACGATCCGCAGCGGCGCGATGCCGTGGTGGTAGGACAGTCCGAACACCAGCACCGCGGTGACCACCCCACCCACCACCGCGCCGAACGACGCCGCGACGAACCCGCAGTGCAGCAGGAGCATCGTGACCAGCGCGCCGGTGGTGGCGCCCTGTCCGAAACCGACGACGTCGGGGCTGCCGAGCGGGTTGCGGGTCAACGACTGGAAGATCCCACCGGAGACGCCGAGCGCGATGCCGACGAGCGCGCCGGTGACGGCCCGGGGCAACCGCAGCTCGGCGACGATCAGCTCGGTGGCGGGTTTGCCCTGGCCGAACACCGCCGTGAACACCTCGTCCAGCGTGAACGAGTTGGTTCCGGCCGCCAGCGACAGCACGATCGCGGCCAGGAGCAGAACCGTGAGCACCAGGCAGACCACGACCGAACGACGGTGGACGCGCAGCACGACCGGCCCGGTCGCGAGCACCGGTACGGCGGTCATGCCGCGGCCAACATGCGTCGGCGCACCAGCGCGATGAAGATCGGCGCACCGAGGATCGACGCCACCAACCCGGCCTGGATCTCCGCCCCGCCCGAGACGACCCGCCCGAGCGTGTCGCACAGCACCAGGAAGAACGCGGCCAGCACCATCGAGAGCGGCACCGCACGGCGTTGATCGGCGCCGACCAGCCAGCGCGCCACGTGGGGCACGGTCAGGCCGATGAAGACGATGGGGCCGGCCACCGCCGTCGCCCCACCGCACAACAGCGTGATCGCGACGCCGGTCAGGGCCCGCGTCCGCCCGACGCCGAGCCCGAGCGCGCGTGACGTGTCCTCACCGAGCGCGAGCGCGTTCAACGACGGCGTCACCAGCAGCGCGACGACGACCCCCACCGCGATGAACGGCAGCGCGGCGAGCAGCCCGTCCCAGCCGCGGTTGACGACCGAGCCGACCACCCAGAACCGCATCTCGTCGAAGGTGTCCTGGTCACGCATCGCCAGGCCGTTCATGTACGCGAAGAGCACGGCGGTGAGCGCGGCACCGGCGAGCGCGAGGCGGGCCGGCGTCGTGGCCGCGCGTCCCCCGCCGCCGAGGACGTAGACGGCGACCGATCCGAGCGCGGCGCCGGCGAGCGCGAGCCAGACCTGCGGGTAACCGCTGGTGATGCCGAAGAACGTGAAGCCGGTGACGACCACCGCGGCCGCGCCCGCGTTGACCCCGAGCAGACCGGGGTCGGCCAGCGGGTTGCGCGTCAGCGCCTGCATGAGCGCGCCCGCGCCGCCGAGCGCCAGCCCGACGACG
This sequence comes from Cryptosporangium japonicum, assembly GCF_039524755.1. Taxonomy (NCBI): domain Bacteria; kingdom Bacillati; phylum Actinomycetota; class Actinomycetes; order Cryptosporangiales; family Cryptosporangiaceae; genus Cryptosporangium; species Cryptosporangium japonicum. Next base: position 149,074 of record NZ_BAAAGX010000025.1, on the reverse strand, counting down.
ACGCCGACCACCGTGCGCTCCAGCCGGAGGCCACGCACAATGTCGGCGATCTCGCCGTGCGCACCGGGTAACAGCGCGCGGACCGCGTTCACCGGCGCGATCGACTGCCGACCCACCATCAGGCTCAACACGACGACACCGGCCAGCGCGGTCACGGCGACGCCGAAGACCGCGAGCTGTCGTCCGACCACGGCACCTCTCACGGAAGTTAGGTTAGCCTAGCTATATCGAGAGACTCGATGGTCCCGGCAGCCAGTACCGTTGCTCCCGATACAGCCGGGGAGCAGGAGGTCGGGATGGATCTGGGTCTGGACGGCGCACGCGCGGTCGTCACCGGGGGCAGCCGGGGGTTGGGGTTGGCCATCGCCGACTCGCTGGCCCGCGAAGGCGCCTGGGTGGGGCTGATCGCCCGCGGGCCCGACGACCTGGCCGACGCGGCCGAGAAGGTCGGTCGTCACGGGCGGCCGGTCGTCACGGTCGTCGCCGACGTCACCGACTCCGCGGCGCTCGCCGAGGCCGTCGACCAGGTCGCGGCGTCACTCGGCGGCCTCGACCGCGTCGTCGCGAACGCCGGCGGCACGGTCGGCCACGGCAACCTGCGCACCGGCACGGTCGACGACTTCCTCGGCACGTACGCGCTCAACGCCGGTCACGCGGCGGCGCTCACCAAGGCCGCGCTCCCCCACCTCGAGGCGGCCGGCCGCGGATCGGTGCTGTTCGTCGCGTCGGTGACCGGCATGAAGCCCGGGCCGCGCACGGCCTACGCCGCGGCCAAAGCGGGCGAGATCCACCTGGCGGCCACCCTGGCGCTGGAGCTCGCGCCGCTCAACGTCCGGGTGAACGCGATCAGCCCGGGCTCGATCCTGTTCGAGGGCGGCGGCTGGGCGCACCTGAAGGCCAACGACCCGCAGCGGTTCGAGAACTTCCGCGCGAACGAGTTCCCGTTCGGCCGGCTCGGGCACCCCGAGGAGGTCGGCGACGTCGCCGCGTTCCTGCTCTCCGACCGGGCGTCCTGGATCACCGGCGCGAACATCGCCGTCGACGGCGGCCAGGGCCGCCCCAGCGCCCGCTCGTTCGGTTAGGCCCTGTCCTGTGAGTCTCGCTCGCAGCGAGGCACCGCTCAGGCGTCGTCAGGCAAGGCGGAGGCCTTTCCCGATACCGTTGTTGTATCGGGGAAGGCCTCCAACGCGGCCTGGCGGCGGCTGAGCGGAGCCGCAGCCGAGCACGGACTCGCAGGACAGGGCCTAAGGCGCCGGGGTCGGGTTGCCCACGACGTCGGACACGTCGTGGGCGTACCGGCCGACCGCGGTCGCGATCGCGTCGCTGATCAGGTCGAGCGGCACGACGTTCACGTTGCCGACCAGCCGGCTCCCGTACGCGCGCACGAGCCGGCGGTAGTCGTCGCGACGGTCCTTGTCGTTCACCGCGCCCAGCCCGTCGCAGGCCTGGTGGTAACAGGGGTCGTACGCGACGCCGGGCACGCCGCCGAACTTCGCCACCGCCGACTTCGGCTTGATCCCCTCGGCCCCGGTGTCCATCCCACCGGCCGGAATGCCGATGCCCTTCGCGATGAACGGCCCGTAGTCCGACCGCCCGGTGAACTCGCTGACCGACGACTTCTGCCCGTGTTCGGCGAGGAAGTGCTGGAAGAACTTCTCGATCGCACCGGACCCCGCCGGTCCGCGGTCGCCGTCGTACACACCGAGCTCGTAGTTGGGCGACGCGATCATGTCGAAGTTGAGGTACAGCGCGATCCGCTCGCGCTGCGCCGAGGTCAGCGAGTCCACATAGTGCTGGGAGCCGAGCAGCCCGGCTTCCTCGCCGCCCCACCAGGCGAACCGCAGCGTGTTCGGCGGGCCGGCGGTGCGGGCCAGCTCGGCGTAGCGCAGCGCCACCTCGAGCACCCCGGCGCTGCCGCTGCCGTTGTCGTTGATCCCGGGCCCGGCCGGCACCGAGTCCAGGTGCGCACCGACCATCACCGTGCGTCCGGCCCGCTCCGCGGGCAGCTCCGCCAGAACGTTCTCGGTGGTGCGCGTCTCCGACAGCGTTTCGGTCACGATGCGGACGCTCCGCGACGGCGACGCGGCGAGCTCGGCGCCCACCGCGTACGACACCCCGATGGCCGGGATCCGGAACGGCTCCTGGAGCGTGCCGCCGAACGCGTCGAGCCGCTCGCGACTCGTCCCGTCGCCCTGGTTGAAGATGATGAGGCCGGCCGCGCCCGCGGCCACGGCGTGCCGGGCCTTCACGCTGAAGTCGCAGGATCCGCGCTGCACCAGCGCGATCTCGCCGCGCCGGAAGCCGGCGAAGTCGGCGCTCTCGCAGCCGCTGGTGGAGGCGCGCGGCGGCCGCAGTGCCACGTCGACCGGGCGGACGCGGGCCTCGACGGTGCCGGAGCCGGAGTAGCTGAGGATCTGGAAATCGGTGGTCGCGCGGTAGGGGTGCGCGGTGGGCGCGGTGCGCCGGAAGGTCGCCGGGCGGACCTCCTCGAAGTACGGGAACTCGAACTTCTGCCGGGTGACGCGGTAGCCCGCGGTCTCGAGGTGACCGGCGACGTAGTCGGCGCTACGGGTGTAGCCGCGGCCGACGCCGGACGCACGCGTGCCCTCGTTGCCGTCGGCGATCTGCTGGAACGCGCGCAGGTGCGACAGCACGCCGTCGACGGTCACCTGAGCGGCGAGCGCGCGCCCCGCCGCCAGCCCGGCCCGCGCCGCGGCGGGCGGTGCGGTGTTCGAGGGGCTGTTCGACGGGGTGTTCGACGGGGTCGCGCTCGGGGTGCGTGCGGGGTCGACGCTCGGGGCCGGTGCGGGCCGGATCGCCCTGGCCGGAGTCGCGGTGGCGGTCATCTGGTTGGCGGCCACGCCGGTCAGTGCGGCGACCATCAGGGTCGCGACGACTCCGACGGCTCGCGTCGGACGGTTGCGGCGGGTGCGAGCGCGCATGCCTTCTCCACGGGATGACGTCGATTAATCCCGATTCAGGAGATTAGTCCCATTACGCGATCACGCTAACAACCACTCCCCCGACGCGCCGCGCGAACGCGGGCCCGCGCACGTGCGCGGGCCCGCATCCGGCTGAGAACCGCCTTCCGGCTACGCCGTCGGGACGGGACCCCGCTGGCCTCCGCTCGGGGCGGCGGCCGCGGCGGCCTTCGGGGCGTCGCCGGGCTGCGAGATTCCGCTGGTGTTCCAGGCCAACCTCGCCACCGCGTCCGCGATCGCGTCGGAGTTCAGGTCGAGCGCGAACACGTTGATGTTGCCGACGAGCTTCTTGCCGTAGGCCTTCTTCAACCGCTGGTACACGGCGGCGTCCGCGCCGTCCGAGGTCGGGGACAGGCTGTCGCACTTCTGGTGGTAGCAGGGGTCGTAGGCGACGTCAGCCACACCGCCGAACTTCGCCACGTCCGCCGCGGTCTTCATGCCCTCGGCTCCGGTGAACAGGCCACCGGCCGGGATTCCGATGCCCTCGGCGATGAACGGCCCGTAGTCCGAGCGCCCGTCGAACTCGGTGTCGACGACCTGCTGACCCCGGCTCGCCAGATACTTGCGGAAAATCGTCTCCAGCGCGCCGGAGCCCGCCGGTGGTGTTCCGGTGCCGGTGGAGTTGTCACCGTCGTACACCGCGAGCAGGTAGTTCGGCGAACCGATCATGTCGAAGTTCAGGTACAGACCGATGTCGGCGACCTGCGCCGGCGTCAACGCGGACACGTAGTGCGACGACCCGAGCAGCCCACCTTCCTCGGCGCCCCACCACGCGAACCGCACCTTGTTCGTGGCTTTCTTCGCCAGCGGCGCGTACTTCAACGCCACCTCGAGCAGGCCGGCGCTGCCGGTGCCGTTGTCGTTGATGCCGGGCCCCTCGGGCACCGAGTCCAGGTGCGCGCCGGCCATGACGACGTTGTCCGCGCGCCCGCCGGGCGTCTCCGCGAGCACGTTCTGCGTGGTGCGGGTCTCGGACAGCGTGTCGGTCTCGATGCGCACGACGGTGTTCGCCGTACCGGCCAGCGACGCGCCGAGCGCGTACGGCACCGTGATCGCGGGGATCGGCACCGGCCCGCCGGCGTTGCCCTCGAACAATTCGAACCGGTCGGGGTTCGCCGCCTCGGTGCCGTTGCCCTGGTTGAACACGATGACGCCGACCGCGCCGGCCGCCGCCGCGTTCGTCGCCTTCACGCCGAAGTCGCAGGTGCCGCGCTGCACCAGCGCGATGTTGCCCTTCGGGAAGTTCGCGAAGTCCGTGGCCTCGCACCCGCTCGTCGACGCGCGCGGCGGTGTCAGGTTGACGTCGACCGCGGTCACCGTGCCCTGGGCCGTGCCCTTGCCGGAGAAGCTGAGCGTCGCGAAGTCGGTGCCGTTGACGAACGTCTTCGGCGCGGGGCCGACCTGGCTGAACTTCGACGGGCTCAGCTCCTGGAAGTACGGGAACTCGAAGCTCTGCCGACTCACCCGGTACCCGGCGTGCTGCAGCTTCCGGGCGACGTAGTCGGCGCTCCGGTCGTAGCCCGGCGTGCCCGACGCGCGGGTGCCGCCGTTGGCGTCGGCGATCTTCTCGAGCTGACGCAGGTGCCCGAACACACCCTCGGCGGTGACGGCCGACGTGAGCTTCTTCGACAGCGCGGCGCCCGGGTCCGGTGGAGCCGCGGCGGCGGGGGTGGCGGCCACGAGGCCGAGCGTGGTAGCGGCAGCGAGCGCGACGACCGCGCGTCTCGGGCTGAAATCGGCTAACGGCATGAGCGGCGCCTCCGGGTCGGTCCGACACAGGTGGGGCTCGAACCTAGCCCGAGTGCGGAGCTACCGGGACCAAAACGGATTAATGCTGATCACTGATCGGTAACGGTACCGAGGCGAGCGACGAGCGTCTTCGGTGCGACGCAGCGGTACGCGTCGGTGACGATCTCGGTGATCTCGGCCCAGTCGACCTCCGGGCCGTCCAGCCGGACGCCGAGCCACCCGCGGTGCCCCACGTACGGCGGGCGGAAGAACCGCTCCGGGTCGGTGGCGAGCATCTCCTCCTGGGCGCCGGGCGGGGCCGCGCACCAGAACGCGACGTGCTCGTCGCCGTGGACGTGGTCCGCGAACGTCACGAACGTCTTCTTGCCGCGCACGAACCACGCCGGTGTTCCGTGGCTGACGCGCTCGGTGGTCTCGGGCAGCGCCAGGCAGATCCGCCGAAGTTCCTCCAACACCATGTGGTCAGTGTGGCGAGTAGCAGGGGTACCTGGCCGCGAGATCGGCGACGTCGTCGCCCACGTCCTTCTCGCCGCGGATGGCGCGGACGATGAGCTCGGCGGCGAACTCCATGTCGGCCTCGGTCATGCCCTGGGTGGTGGAGGCCAGCGTGCCCAGACGCAACCCGGACGCCTCCTCGGGCAACCGGTGGTCGAACGGCAGCACGTGCTTGGTGAGCAGGATGCCCACGTCACGGCACCGCTGCTCGGCCTGCGCGCCGCTCACCTGATCGTCGCCGAGGTCGACGAGCACCATGTGGTTGTCGGTGCCGCCGGTGACCAGGCGCAGCCCGGCGGCCTCCAGCCCGTCGGCGAGCGCCGACGCGTTGGCCAGCACCCGCTGCGCGTAATCGACGAACGACAGCTCGGCGGCCTCGCCGAGCGCCACCGTCTTCGCGGCGACGTTGTTCATCTGCGGCGCGCCCTGCAGGAACGGGAACACCGCGTTGTCGACGCGACGGGCCAGCGCACGCGTGCAGAGGATGATGCCGCCCCGCGGGCCACGCAGCGACTTGTGGGAGGTGGTGGTGACCACGTCCGCGTAGGGCACCGGCGACGGCACCGCCCGGCCGGCGACCAGCCCGCTGATCTGCGCCGCGTCGACCAGCAGGTAGGCCCCGACCTCGTCGGCGATCTCGCGGAACGCCGCGTAGTCGATCAGGCGCGTGTACGCGGTGGGACCGCAGACGATCAGCTTCGGCAGGTGCTGGCGGGCCAGATCGCGGATCTCGTCGTAGTCGAGGCGCTCGTCGGACCGGCGGACGCCGTACCCGACCGTGCGGAACCACTTCCCGGAGAAGTTCCGGCTGCTGCCGCTCGTGAAGTGACCGCCGTAGCGCGGCTCCATCGCCAGCACCGTATCGCCGGGGACCAGCAGCGCGGCGAACGCGGCCAGGTTGGCCAGCGTGCCCGAGTGCGGCTGCAGGTTGGCGTGCTCGGCGCCGAACAGCGCGCACGCCCGGGCCCGCCCGAGCTCCTCGGCCTGGTCGATGAACTCGCACCCGCCGTAGTACCGCCGCCCCGGGTACCCCTCGGCGTGTTTGTCACCGAGCGTGGAGCCCAGCACCGCACGCACCGCCGCGGACGTGAAGTTCTCACTCGCGGTCAGTTGTACGCCGTGCCGTACCCGGTCGTACTCCGCCGCGAGAATCTCGGCGACCTCCGGGTCGGCCGAGCGAAGTCCGTCGAGGCTCGCCGGACGGTATCCGTCGACGACCGCGCTATGCAGTGACACAGCAGACCACCCCCGCCAGGGTTAGTGCCACCACGCTACGTCACCGGACAACCCCGTGGGGAGATGTCCACAGGTGCAGTAAAGGAGCACGTCGGTATCACCAAAGTTGCAGGTGAGAGCCCATCGGGGCGGTCGTTGTCGGGGGCGGTCCGTATCATCGGCGCCCGACGACCCCGAACCGGAAGGGCACGCCTCCCCCATGGCCGAGCTGAGCGCACTCCGATACCTGGCGAGCCTCGACGGGGCGGCACCGCACCCCGGCGCCCTGGCGTTCTTCGCCTCACTCGACCAGGTCGCCACCGTCGACCCCACGGTCGCCGCCGGCATCGCGCAGGAGCTCACCGACCAGCGGTCGAACGTCAAGCTGATCGCGAGCGAGAACTTCAGCTCGCTCGCGGTGCAGCTGGCGCAGGGCAACCTGTTCACCGACAAGTACGCCGAGGGCGCGCCCGGCCACCGCTTCTACGCCGGCTGCGACAACGTCGACACGGTCGAGGCGCACGCCGCCGGCCTGGCCCGCCAGCTGTTCGGCGCCGAGCACGCCTACGTACAACCGCACTCCGGTATCGACGCCAACCTGGTCGCGTTCCTGAGCATCCTGGCCACCCGGGTCGAGACCGGGATCATCGAGAAGTTCGGGCGCAAGAACGCGTCGGCGCTGACCGACGCCGAGTGGGCCGAGCTCCGCCGGGGCGTGCTCGATCAGAAGTTGCTCGGCATGGACTACTACTCCGGTGGTCACCTCACCCACGGGTACCGCTTCAACGTCTCGGCGCGGCTGTTCGACGCACGGTCGTACACGGTTGATCCGGAGACCAAGCTGCTCGACCTGGATGCCGTGCGTGCGCAGGTGCGCGAGGTGCGCCCGCTGATCCTGCTCGCGGGATACAGCGCGTACACGCGACTGATCGACTTCGCGGCGCTGCGCGGGATCGCCGACGAGGTCGGCGCGGTGCTGATGGTCGACATGGCGCACTTCGCCGGGCTGGTGGCCGGCAAGGTGTTCACCGGCGACCACGACCCGGTCGCGCACGCGCACGTCGTCACGTCCACCACGCACAAGACGCTGCGCGGGCCCCGCGGGGGCATGGTGCTGTGCACGTCCGAGTTCGCCGACGCCGTCGACAAGGGGTGCCCGACGGTGCTGGGCGGGCCGCTGCCGCACGCGATCGCGGCGAAGGCGGTGGCGTTCACCGAGGCGCTCGAGCCCTCGTTCGCGTCCTACGCGGCGAAGATCGTGGAGAACGCGCGCACGCTCGCCGCCGAGCTGCAGCAGCGCAAGGTCGAGGTGCTCACCGGCGGCACCGACAACCACATCGTGCTGGTGGACGTGGCCGCGAGCTACGGGCTCACCGGGCGGCAGGCCGAGAGCGCGCTGCGGTCGGTCGGGTTGACGCTCAACCGCAACTCGCTGCCGTTCGACGCGAACGGGCCCTGGTACACGAGCGGTCTGCGTCTGGGTACGCCGGCCGTGACGACGCTCGGCATGGGCGCGGACCAGATCGCCGAGATCGCGGACGTGATCGCCACCGTGCTGGCCGCGGTGACCACCGACGGGTCGAGCAAGGCGAAGTTCGACCTCGACAGCGCGGTCGCCGCCGAGGCACGCACCCGCACGAGCGATCTCCTGCGCGACTTCCCGCTCTACCCGGAGATCGATCTCGGGCTGCTCACTTGAGCGCCAGGGGGTTCACCGGGGAGCCCACCGCGCCGGTGACCGGCAACGGGGCCGCGACCAGGAAGAACTCGTAGACGCCGTCGGCCGCGCAGTCGGCGGCCAGCGCGTCGAGGTCCCACATCTCGCCGATCAACAGCCCGATGTTCGGGATCGCGATCTGGTGCAGCGGCTGGAACGCGACCGGGAACTCGTTCGGCCGCACCTCGAACCCCCAGGTGTCGGTCGCGATCGCGGCGATCTCGGTACGGTGCAGCCACGGCGCGGTCCAGAACGAGAGGCCGGGCGCCGGTCCCCCGGCGAACTCGCCCCACCCGGGCAGCGAACGGCACGCCCCGAGCTGCCCGGTACGCACGAGCACGATGTCCCCGCGCCCGACGGTCACCCCCTGGGACGAAGCCACCTGTTCCAGGTGGTCGACGCCGATCGCGAACCCGTCCGGCAGCACACCGTCGGTACCGAACACCCGGCCGACGTCCAGGAGCACGCCCCGGCCCGCGACGTCGGCGGCCATGTGCTCGATGCCGGTGACCAGGTCACCCAGCGAGCTCACCACCTTCTCGGCCGGGCGTCCGTTCCAGGCCTTGCCCCGGTCGAAGATGTGGCCGAGCCCGTCCCACTGCGTGGCGCACTGCAGCGGCATCGCGATCACGTCGTCGGCGCCACCGATGCCGTGCGGGAAGCCCTGGTGACCGGCGACCGCGTCCACGCCGGTGTCGAGCATCGTGTGCACCGGGTTCGTGCGCCGGCGCCAGCCCTTCTGGGGGCCGTCGGCCTCGAACCGCATCGAGAGCGAGAAGCTCACCCCCCGGCGCACCAGCGCGGCGGCGCGCTGCCGGGCGTCGGCATCGATGTGGTTGAGGGTGCCGAGCACGTCGTCGGGGCCCCACCGGTCCCAGTTGCGGCACTCCTCGGCGTACTTCGCGATCTCGGATTCGACGTCGGTCATGACAACCCCAGGAGAGCGGTGGCGTTGCCGCCGCGGACGGCATCCGCGTCGGCCTCGGACAGATCGGCGAGCGCGAGCCGGTCCAGCGGGTCACGCACCCCCATGTCGAACGGGTAGTCGGTGCCGAGCACGACCCGGTCGGCGCCGACGGCGGAGACGAGCCGGTCGAGCGCGTCGCCGGTGTAGACCAGCGAGTCGTACCAGAACCGGCGCAGGTACTCGCTGGGCCGGAGCGCGCACGTCCTGGCGTCCCGACGCGACGACCAGGCGTGATCCGCGCGGCTGGAGTACACCGGCAGGTATCCCCCGCCGTGCGCGGCCAGGACGCGCAGGCCGGGGCGCCGGTCGAGCAGCCCGGAGAAGATCAGCCGGGAGAGCGCGAGCGTCGTCTCCAGCGGGTTGCCGATCGTGTTCGACAGGTACGCCAGGTCGAGCCGCTCCCCCAGCGTGCAGCCCCACGGGTGCACGAACACGATCGCGCCGAGCTCCTCCGCCCTGGCCCAGAACGGCTCGAGCGACGGGTCGGACAGCTCGCGCCCGTCCACGTAGGTCGAGATCTCGACGCCGCGGAGCCCCTCGGAGACCGCGCGGGTCAGCTCGGCCACCGCCAGCGACGGGTGTTGCAGCGGCACGGTGCCGAGCCCGAGCAGCCGGTCGGGCGCGGCCGCGCAGTGGGTCAGGATGCCTTCGTTCACCGTGCGCGCGTACTTCTCGGCGAGCGGAGCATCGGCCCAGTAGTGGTGGATCGGCATCGGGCTGACCAGCTGGACGTCGAGCCCGGCCCGGTCCATCGCCGCGAGACGCCGGGCGGGGTCGGCCAGCGCAGGCGCGATCGCGGCGATCTGCTCCCGGTTGACGGTGCTGCTCTCCGGCCCGGCCGCCCGCGCCTCGGCGGCCCGGGACCGCGCGAGCGCCGGTTCGTCCGCGACCAGCCCTTCGGCCGGTCCCACCAGCGCGTGCGCGTGCAGATCAACAGCGTGCGTCATCGCGGCGCCTTCCTCTCCACCGCCAGAACCGTACGGTCGCCCGGCGCAGCCGGGGAAATGCATCTTGTCGATGCGAACCATCAAGGAAGCCGATCACCACTAGTCGGAACGTCTATTTCCACGCACGCGGGGCGGCGCCCTAGCGTGAAGACGAGACAGCACCGAGGAGGCGCTCGATGAAGATCGTCCGGCGGAACACCGCGTCCGGCCCGCAGCTCGCCGTCGTCGACGACCGCGGCGACCTGGTCGACCTGCCGGGCGAGCGTGACCTGATCCCGCTGCTCGACGGACGCCTGACCGCCGTGGCCGAGGCCGCGCTGCGCGACCGGGCGACGGTCACCGCGGAGGCCGACGCCGAGTTGCTCGCGCCGCTCGATCCCCCGACGTTCCGCGACTTCTCGACGTTCCCCGAGCACACCGCGGGCATCGTCAAGCTGTTCGACCCGGCCGCGACGGTCGCACCCGAGTTCTACGAGATCCCGACGTTCTACTTCAGCAACCCGTACGCGATCACCGGCCCGACCGCGGACGTACCGGTGCCGCCGAACAGCGTCGCGTTCGACTTCGAGCTGGAGGTGGCGGCGGTCGTCGGGCGCACCGGACGTGACCTGACCGTCGACGAGGCCGCGGATCATCTCGCCGGTTACCTGGTGCTCAACGACTTCTCCGCCCGTGACGTCCAGTTCCACGAGATGACGCTGAAGCTGGGCCCGGCCAAGGGCAAGGACACCGCGACCGCGCTGGGCCAGTACTTCGTCACCGCCGACGAGCTGGCGCCGCGCGCGTCCGGTTCCTCGTTCGACCTGCGCATGGAGGTGCGGGTGAACGGGAAGCTGGTCGGCAGCGACCGGCTCGACCACATGGCCTGGACGTTCCCGGCCCTGGCCGCCTACGCCTCGCGGGGCACCGAGATCCGCCCCGGCGATCTGCTCGGGTCGGGCACCTGCCAGGGCGGCTGCCTGGCCGAACTCTGGGGCCGCCACGGCCGTGACTTCCACGCCCCGCTGGCGCCCGGCGACGTCGTCGAGACCAGCGTCGAACTGCTGGGCGGTACCAGGAACCGGGTGGTGGACGGCGTGAAGGCCCACCCGATCGAGCCGTTCACGGCACAAAGCTGACGTCCGGGTGGCGTGCTGGGCACACACTGACCTCGCAAGATACCGTCACGCAATATAAGACGGTCGACGTAGCGGAGGTGTGACATCAGCGCGAACAAAGTGGTGTCGTCGGCGGCGGAAGCGGTCGCGGATATCGCGACCGGCGCGTCGCTGGCCGTGGGTGGGTTCGGGTTGTGCGGGATTCCGCACGTGCTGATCGAAGCCCTCCACGCGACCGGGGTCGACGACCTCCGGGTCGTGTCGAACAACTGCGGTGTCGACGTCTGGGGGCTCGGCGTCCTGCTCAAGGACCACCGGATCTCCCGGGTGATCGGCTCCTACGTCGGCGAGAACAAGGAGTTCGCGCGCCAGTACCTGGGCGGTGAGCTCGAGGTGGAGCTGACGCCGCAGGGCACGCTGGCCGAGCGGCTGCGTGCCGGTGGGTCCGGCATCCCGGCGTTCTTCACGCCCGCCGGCGTGGGGACGATGATCGCCGACGGTGGGCTGCCGTGGCGGTACGGGCCGTCCGGTGAGGTGGTGGTCTCCTCGCCGCCGAAGGAGGTCCGGGAGTTCGGCGGTAAGGAGTACGTGCTCGAGGAGGGCATCGTCACCGAGTTCGCGCTGGTGCGCGCGGCGATCGGCGACCGGCACGGCAACCTCGTGATGCACGAGTCGGCGCGCAACTTCAACCCGCTGGTCGCGATGGCGGGCCGGATCACGATCGCCGAGGTCGAGGAACTGGTCGAGCCGGGTGCGCTGGTTCCGGAGCAGATCCACGTTCCGGGGGTGTTCGTGCAGCGGGTCGTCGGGCCGGTGGGCACCGAGGGCAAGCAGATCGAGAAGCGCACCACTCGTCCCCGGCCGGAGGCCTGACATGGCATTGACTCGTGAGCAGCTGGCCGCACGGGCGGCCCAGGAGCTGCGTGACGGTCAGTACGTCAACCTCGGCATCGGGCTGCCGACGCTGATCCCGAACTACGTCCCGGACGGTGTGCACGTCACGCTGCAGTCGGAGAACGGCATCCTGGGCGTCGGCCCGTACCCGTACGAGGGCGACGAGGACCCGGACCTGATCAACGCCGGCAAGGAGACCGTGACGCTGCTGCCCGGCGCGTCGTTCTTCGACTCCGCGATGTCGTTCGCGATGATCCGCGGCGGGCACATCGACGTCGCGATCCTCGGCGCCATGCAGGTGTCGGCGACCGGCGACATCGCGAACTGGGTCATCCCCGGCAAGATGATCAAGGGCATGGGCGGCGCGATGGACCTGGTGCACGGCGCCAAGCGGGTCATCGTCGTGATGGAGCACGTGGCGCGCGACGGCAGCGCGAAGATCCTCGAGGAGTGCTCGCTGCCGCTGACCGGCAAGGCGTGCGTGCAGCAGATCATCACCGACCTCGCGGTGATCGAGGTGACGCCGAACGGCCTGGAGCTGGTCGAGACCGCGCCCGGCGTCACCGTGGACGAGGTGGTGGCCGCCACCGCGGCCCCGCTGAAGGTCTGACCCACGGGTACTCCGGTGGCCGCACAGCCACCGGAGTGCCCGGCGCTCACGCCAGCAGCAGCCGGGCGATCAGCTCGGTCATGATCTCGGTGGTGCCGCCGCCGATGCCGAGGATGCGGCTGTCGCGGTAGTGCCGCTCCACCTCGGACTCACGCAGGTAGCCCAGGCCGCCGTGCAGTTGCCGGCCGTGTCGACGACCTCGTCGCACGCCGCGACCGCGGTGTTCTTCGCCATCGCGACGCGGGACACGAGGTCACCGTGGGTCGGATCGGCCATCCAGTCATCGATCACCGCGCGGGTGTAGGTCCGCGCGACGTCGGTCCGGCGGGCCATCTCGGCCAGCTTGTGCCGCACGACCTGGCGTGAGGCCAGCGGCCGGTCGAACGTCTCGCGGATCTTGACCCAGTCGAGGGTGAGCGCGAGGCACCGGGCCGCGGTCGCGTACGCCTGCACGGCCAGCCCGAGCCGCTCGGCCGCGAACTGCGTCATCAACTGGCCGAACCCGGAGTTCTCGGCGCCGACGAGGTTCGCCGCCGGCACCCGCACCTCGTCGAACCGCAGCTCGGCGGTGTCGGAACACCACCAGCCCATCTTCTTCAGCGGCGCGGAGACGGTGAAGCCGGGCGTTCCGCGCTCGATCACCAGCAGCGAGATCCCACCCGCCCCCGGACCGCCGGTGCGCACCGCGGTGGTGACGGCGTCGGCGCGGATGCCGGACGTGATGAACAACTTCGATCCGGTGACGACGTAGTGGTCGCCGTCGCGGACCGCGCGCGTGCGTAACGCGGCGACGTCCGAGCCGCCCTCGGGCTCGGTGACCGCGAGCGCGGCGATGTTCTCGCCGGCGAGCACGGGGCGCACGAAGCGGTCGAGCTGGTCCTGGTCGTTCGCCGCGACCAGGTGCGGCAGGCCGATGCCGTGGGTGAACAGCCCGGCGATCAGCCCCGACGACCCTCCGGACAGGATCATCTCCTCGACGATGATCTGGACGTCGATCGGGTCACCGCCGCTGCCGCCGACGCTCTCCGGGAACCCGACGCCGAGCAGGCCGGCCTTCGCGGCGGCCCGGTGCAGGGAACGCGGCAGCTCACCGGCCTCCTCCCAGGCGGGCAGGTGCGGGACGATCTCCCGCTCGGTGAAGCGTCGGGTGGTGGCCCGTAACAGCTGCCGTTCCGGCGTGTCCCAGCTCATGGGTTCCTTCCGTCAGGTCTCCGGACACGACGGTGCGGACGCCCCGCAGGACGCCCGCACCTCTCGTTCGAGCGGCTACTTCTTCTTTTTCTTGCCGCTCTTCTTCTTGTCCTTCTTCTTCTTGGCCATGGTGTTCCCCCCTCTTCCGGCCGCGCCCTGGTCGGACCCGGCATGAACCTCCCCACGATAATGCGGACAAATCAGGAGTCAACAGCTGGTGGGCGACGAAAAATTGTGCCCGACCCGGCTATCGACATTTCCCACCCCTTTATCGGGACTCCGGACAAGGTGCTGTATTATGCCCGCATGGCGAGGAAAGAACTGGTCATTCTCACCGATGACCTCGATAACTCAGAAATCGACCCGGCCGCCGTGGACCGTCCGACGGTGAACTTCGGGATCGATGGCGTCGAGTACGAAATCGATTTGGGCGCAACCAATCAGAGCAAGCTCCGCGAGATTCTCGAGGAGTACGTGCGTGCCGGTCGGCGCACCGGTGGCAGCACCGTCCGCAAAGGACGCAAGCAGGCCGGCGGCACCACCGGGGCCACGAACACCCGCGCCGAGAACGCGGCGATCCGGGAGTGGGCCGAGGCCAGCGGTATCGACGTGAGCGCACGCGGCCGCCTGCCCAAGGAGGTCGTCGAGCGCTACCGGGGCCACTTCTCCGAATCGGAGGGCGACGCGGATTCCGCACCGGCCAGCCGCCCCGCCACGAACACCGAGCAGCCCGCCTTCTCCGGCTGACGACGGAGTAGCGCGAACACCTCGCCCCGCTCCCGCACGCCCGGACGACAACACCATGTCGTCCGGGCGTTAGTCGTTAGTGGACGCCGATAACGTGCTCGATCGGCGTCGGAACAAATGATTTGAACGCGCGGATGACGACGTCGAATAGCGTTGTTCGCAATTGTTTGACAAATACCGACCCCGGAACGCTGAGTAGGGTCTCCACCGCGCTCCGTATCCGCCACCCCCCTCTTGCCGGTATAGCGCAATGCGCAGTAGTGTCCCGTCCGCAGGAGGTGGACGTGGACACCACACAGTTGCTCAAGGGCGTGCTCGACCTGGCCGTACTCGCTGTCATCAGGGACGCGGACGGTTACGGGTACGACGTGCTGCGCCGGCTGCGGGGCGCCGGGCTTGCCGACGTCGGGGACGCTTCGGTCTACGGGACGTTGCGGCGTCTCTACCAGGCCGGGTGCCTGACCTCGTACGTCGTGCCGAGCGAGGAAGGCCCGCACCGCAAGTACTACGGCATCACCGACGCCGGGCGGCTCCAGCTCGCGGAGTCGACGAAGGTCTGGGCCGGATTCGCCCGGACCATGGACGACCTGTTGACCGGGGAGGCAGTGGCATGACCGGACGCGTGCGAGGGGCCTCCGCCCGCGGGGAGGAGTGGACATGACCGCGCCTACGGTCGGGACCGAGGCGGACCGGTACCTGCAACGGGTCCGGGCCGCGCTGGCCGATCTGCCGGAGGACGAGCGGAACGAGCTGATCGAGGATCTGTCCGCTCACCTCGCCGACATCAGCGCCGAGTCACCGGGGACGCTCACCGCGGCGTCGCTGGAGGAGCGGCTCGGGCGCCCCGAGGCCTACGCCGCCGAGTTACGCGCGTCCGCCGGGTTGGCGCCCGCGCCTCGCGCTACGGCGCAGTTGCGGGGAATCACCGAGCGGGTGCGGGGGCGGCTCGACGCGGTGCCGGCGTACCGGCAGTTCGTGGCGTTCCTGCCCGAGCTGCGGCCCGGCTGGTGGGTGCTGCGCGGGTACCTCTTCGCGGTCGTCGTCGCCGCGATCTTCCTCGGCGGGTTCTCCGGTGTGCTGCCGTCCTCCGGCAGCGACGCGGTCGTGTTCCTGGTGCTCGCGGCGCTCGCCGCCTACGGGTCGGTGTGGCTCGGGCGGCGCAGCGACGGGTTCGGGCGCTGGGGACGTCGTGCGGTGATCGCCGGTGGCATCTTCGTGGCGCTCGTGGGGCTGGCGATCGTGACGACGTCGCGCTCGGCGGACTACTACGACACCGGCAGCTACTACTCCGGCGGCCCGCTGAGCGACGCCACCGACCTGCGGGTCTACGGGCCCGACGGGCAGCTGATCCGGGACGCGCAGGTGTTCGACCAGAACGGCAACCCGGTGGTGCTGTCGGGCAGTTGCCCGACCGAGCAGCGCACCCGCACCGACGGTGGGGTCGCGGAGAACGTGTACCCGCGGACCGTGGATCCGTCGATCGACCCGGCGTACTGCACCGATGACGGGCGGGCGCCGGTGGCGGAGCAGTTGCCGGGGTTGAACCCGCGGGTGCCGACGGCGGGCGGCGTGCCGGTTTCGCCGGGGCCGAGCTCGCCGGGGCCGGGTTCGCCGGTGCCTTCGGAATCGGTGGTGCCGTCGGGGTCTTCGTCACCCACTGGTTCACCGTCTGGTTCACCGGCTGCGTCGTCGGCCGCTCCGACGCCGACTCCGACGCGTTGACGGGGTGGTGCGGCGGGGGCGTGCCTCCGGCCGGGTGCGGGAGGCGCGCTCGTGGGGCGAAGCGCGCCCGTGCGGCGAGGGGCGTTCGGCGCTCCTCGCCGCTCGCGGCTCGAGCCCGGCTCGACGGGCTCAGCGATCACGCTCGAGAGCGGGGAACCGGAGTTCGTTGCGGGCGAGTTTGGCTCGTGCCACCTGGGCGAGGTCCACGTCCAGCACGCGGGCGAGCTGCACCAGGTAGAGCAGCACGTCGGCGAGCTCGTCACGCACCTCGCCGGCCAGCTTCTCGTCGGCCATCACCGCGGCCGACTCCTCCGGCGTGAGCCACTGGAAGATCGTGGTCAACTCCCCCACCTCACCCGACAACGCCATGGCCAGGTTCTTCGGCGTGTGCCACGGCTGCCAGTCCCGGGCGGCGGCGAACTCCGCCGTCGCCGCCGACAAGTCGGAGAGATCACTCATGCGACGCAGCCTAGCTGCGGATATTTAGTCCCTATTGAGTAGAATACGAGGGTGGCCCGCATCCTCATCGTCGAAGACGAACCCGACATGCGCGAGTTGATGGCGCGCAAATTGGAGTCGGTGGGTCACGAAGTCACGGCGACGAGGTCGGGCTCCGAGGGCCTGGCGGCCCTCCGTTCGACGCGTCCGGAGTTGGTGCTGCTGGATGTGCAGCTTCCGGACACGTCGGGGTTGACGTTCTGCGCCACGGTCCGCGCCGACGCGGAGCTGCGCGACACGCTGATAGTCATGATCTCGGCGTCAGCGGGCCAGGAGGAGGTCGACGCCGGCCTCGCCGCAGGCGCCGACGACTACGTCACGAAGCCGTTCGCCCCGAGCAAGCTGATCCAACGAGTAGAGGCGCTGCTGTCTCCGGAGCGGTGATCGGTTCTCGCGGGGGCGCTTCGGTGGGCTGGTCCAGGTAGGACGGCGCTGCTGGGCGCGGCGCGGCATCGGCTCCTTTTCCGGCGCGGCGCGGCGCGGATCCGGGCAGTGACGCTGGATCGTGGGCCGCGCAACGCCCGATCAGCGCTGAACGGAACGGGGCGATGCGGCCCGGCTCGGAGCGGAAGCGGCCCGGAGCGGGTGTTCTGGATGAGGTGGGACGGGCGATGGGCCGGGTCACCCGGCAAGATGGCGAGGGACACGGAGCTTCGGGAGGCACAGCGTGGTCGAGCAGGGTCCTGCCGCCGACGACAAGCGGGTCGTCGTCTACGCGTCCGGCGCGGGCGGTGGGTGGGGGGTGCTGCTGACGCATGGTCCGTCGCGGCGGGAGCTCTCCGGCGCGGAGTCCGGTGCCACGCGTGAGCGGATGAGCCTGCTTGCGGTGGTCAGCGCGGTGGAGTGTCTGACGCGACCGACGTCCGTGCTGGTGCTCACCGATAGCGAGTACGTGCGAGGAGGCGTTGCCGCGCGGACCCAGGGCGCGGTGGCCGATTCGCGGAACAACGATTTGTGGGTGCGGCTGGGCACTGCGGTGAAACAGCACCGCGTGCAGTGGGTGGTCGTCGACGCGGCCCTGGCCAGCCGGGCGGCCGCGTTGGCTTCCGGACCGTCGTCCACTCCTGGCCGCGACCCGAACACCGCTCCCGGTCGCCCGGCGAACCCCGCTCAGGGGCGCGAGGCGAGCGCTGGCGTTCGCCGCGAGGTGGGCGCCGCGTCTCGAGGGCAGGTTCCGACGCCCTCGTTCCGCCCCGACCCGCCCAACTCGGCCCAGCGCCGCGAGGCTCCGGGCGCGCCTGCTCCTACTGCGCCTTCCCGCCGTGAGGGCTCCGACGCATCCGCCCGCCCCGGGGCGGGCGCTCGCCGCCACGCTGCCGACGCACCTACCCGCCGTGAGGTCCCCGGAGCGCCTTCTCGCCGCGAGCCGGCTGCGGCCGAGGTGGACCGTCAGCCAACGCCGACAGCGCCCCACCGCGAACCCGCGGAAGCCGCCGCAGGGCGCCGCCCGGCCACGGCCGCGACTCGTCGCGAACCCGCGCCGCGCACCGAAGACGCGCCGTGGGGTCGAACCGCCCCGGAGGATGAGATGGCGCCACGCCGCGAATCCACACCCCGAGGTGAAGACGCCACTCGAAGCGAAGATGCGGCGCGCGGTGACGCTGCGCCGCGGGGCGAAGGTGCGGCGCGCGATCACTCGGCGCCGCGGGGCGAAGGTCTGGCGCGCGATGGCTCGGCGTCACGAGGTGAGGCGGCGTCACGAGGTGAGGCGGCGTCACGAGGTGAGGCGGCGTCACGGGGCGGCGGGAGTGGAGCTGCGCCCGTGGCGGTCGAGCGTGAGGCGTCGGGCGAGGCGCGAGGCGGCGATCAGGAAGTGCCGGTGCGGCGAGGGCTGCCGGCTGAGGTGATCGCGGCCATGCGACCGGCCAGTGCGCTCGGGCGACCCAGTGGGGAACGTACCGGGCTCCCCTTCCGGGCCGGTGATCCCGTTCCCACCCGCGAACCGGCCGCCGACTCCACGTCCGCCGAGCACCCGGCCCCAGCCGCGGCCGGAACCGCCACGATCGACCCCGAGGCCACCGGCTCCGCGGCCGATGAAGATCTGGCGGACGAAGCCGACGACGGGGTCGACGAGTTCCTCGAGGAGCTTCAGCTCTGGCTCGAGGACGAACCCGCCCCGAGCGAACCGGTCGACGAGTGGATTCGCGCCAAGCCGTTGCGCATCGCGGTCATCAATGCGGACTCGATTGCCTTCGAAGCTCCGGACGGCCGCACGCTTGGCCCCATCCCCCTGCCGGAAGGCCTGGCCGACCAGGTCGAACTGGGGTGGCGTCTTCGGCTCACCGCCGCGCGCACCGGTGATACCTGGCACCTACGCCCCAACGACTAGGGCTCGCCCTACCCAGCAGAAGCGTCCGCCTCGGCGGCGGACGGCTACTTCTTGGTTGGCTCCAGCAGCAGGGACGCCACGTGGCTTCGGTACGCGGCTCGGTAGGCCGCGTTCAACACCCGGCGGGCGGTCTCGTCCTTGGCGCAGGCGTCGCGGCCCGCTACGCAGGCCGCGTTGTGCAGACGTAGGCGAAAAGACTTCGTGCGGCATCGTTCACGGACTGTCATCGCGCTCACCGACCCCTGTAGCGCTTGCCTCGACCCACCTCCCACGGTAGCTGACCGCGCAAGCCGCTTTCCGCAAATTGCACGGCTCTCACGCCGGCGCTACCGGGCCGGCCGCGCCACCGCGTCGCTCAACGGGTTGTGCGCCGGTGGCGGCTCCTCGTCGGAGCGGTCGGCGGCGGGGAGCCAGTACACGAACGTGCTGCCCACTCCGAGCGTCGAGTACGCGGTGACCTGGCCACCGTGCGACTCCACGATCTGACGCACGATCGCCAACCCCAGACCCGTGCGACGCTCCCGGCCCGACGCCTTGCCGTTGGCCCCCCGCCAGAAACGGTCGAACACCTTCGGGAGATCGTCGGCCGCGATTCCCGGCCCCTCGTCGGCCACGGCCAGCCAGAGCCAGCCCCGCACCCGGCCGGTCGCGATCGTGACCGTCGACCCCTCCGGGGCCAGCCGCACCGCGTTGGAGAGCAGGTTGCCCGCGGCGCGGCGCAGGGCGTCGGCGTCACCGATGCAGTGCAGGCCGGGGACGGTCACGTACCGCAGGCCGAGGGGACGCTCGGGCAGGAACGACTCCTCGCCGGCCTCCCTGGCCACGGTGGACAGGTCGACGTCGGTGTCGGTCATCGCGCTCGCGTCCCGGCGGGCGGTCGCGAGCAGGTCCTCCACCAGGCGCGACATCCGGGTGGTGGCCCGGTCGACGACGGCCACCGACCGGCGGCGCTCCTCCGGCGACGCGTCCTCGGTGTTCAGCGACGCGTCGAGATGGGTGCGGATGATCGCGAGCGGGCTGCGTAGCTCGTGTGACGCGTCGTCGATCAGCTGACGCTGGGCGGAGAACGCGTCGTCGAGCCGGTCGAGCATGGAGTCGATCGTGTCGGCCAGCTCGCGCAGTTCGTCGTGGGGACCGCGCAGGTGGATGCGGCGCGACAGGTCGGTGGCCTGGATGTCGCGCGCGGTGCGGGCGATCGCGCCGACCGGGCGCAGCACCCTCCCGGACAGCACCCAGCCGATGCCGAGGCTGGCGACGAACAGCCCGCCGAGCGCGATCAGCGAGTAGTTACGCAGGTGCTGCAACGTGTTGTAGTTGACCGCCGCCTCGATCTCGCTGACCTCGGCGACCGTCGTCGTCCCGACGAACTTCCAGTTTTCGTTGTAGACCTTCGCGGTCTGCTGCGAGATGGGCCGCGGCGACGTGGTCTGCGAGACGGCGACGTACGTGACGACGAGCGCCCCACCGGCCAGCGCGAAGAGCAGCGTCGAGTAGATCACCGTGAGCCGGAACCGGATCGAACGGGTGAATTCCGGTCTTTTCACCACCCTTCCTCCCGGAGACGGTAGCCGCGGCCCACGACGGTTTCGATCGAGCCTTCGCCGAGCTTGCGGCGCAGCGTGCCCACCGTGACCCGGACGGTCTGCGTGAACGGGTCCGCGTTGGCGTCCCAGACGTGTTCCAGCAGTTCCTCGCTGGAGACGACGTGCCCGGGCCGGGTCATCAGGTACTCCAGGACGCCGAACTCCTTGTTGGTCAGGTTCAGCGACTCCC
The DNA here is from genome assembly GCF_039524755.1 of Cryptosporangium japonicum. Lineage (NCBI taxonomy): Bacteria > Bacillati > Actinomycetota > Actinomycetes > Cryptosporangiales > Cryptosporangiaceae > Cryptosporangium > Cryptosporangium japonicum. The sequence goes on along the minus strand of NZ_BAAAGX010000025.1, from coordinate 128,142 downwards.
CGCGCAGCGCGACGGTGTGCTTGGCGGTGTCCAGCACGAGCTCACCCACGGTGAGGCGGGCCGTCGTGCCGTTGGTGTCGCGCCGCAGCAGCGCCCTGATCCGCGCCTGCAGCTCGGCCAGGTGGAACGGCTTCACGAGGTAGTCGTCGGCGCCCTCGTCCAGGCCGCGGACGCGGTCGTCGAGGCCGCCGCGCGCGGTGAGCATCAGGACGCGGAGATCTCCGTTGCCCGCCTCACCGGCGCGGACCGACCGGCACAGCTCGAAGCCGTCGCCGTCGGGCAGGTTGACGTCCAGCAGCATCAGGTCGTACTCGTTCACCGTGAGCCGGTCGTACGCCTCGGTGGCGTCCACCGCGACGTCGACCGCGTAGCCGGTCCGCGACAGCCCCACCCGCAATCCCTCGGCCAGGTCTTCCTCGTCTTCCACCACCAACAACCGCATCTTTCGACTATCCACGGCTGATCAACGTGGTGGCCACCTGTCGGGCGCGGTCGATCGGGATCGCGAACCCGATTCCGATCGATCCGCTGCCCTCGAGCGTGGCGATCGCAGTGTTGACGCCGACGACCTCACCCCGGGAGTTGACCAGCGGTCCGCCCGAGTTGCCGGGGTTGATCGAGGCGTCGGTCTGGACGGCGGTCTGCCGGCTGGAGCCGCCGAGACGCACCTCGCGGTCGAGCGCGCTGACGATGCCCGCGGTGACGGTGCCGGACAACCCGAGCGGTGAGCCCAGCGCGAGCACCGGCTCGCCCACCCGGGTGCGGCTCAGGTCCGCGAGGTCCAGCGGTTCGTACGCGGCGGTCGACGTGATGCGCAGCACCGCGATGTCGCTCGTCGCGTCGGTGCCGACGATCTCGGCGTCGTAGCGGCGCCCGTCGTTGCCGACGATGCTGACGGAGCCACCGCCGGCGACAACGTGATTGTTCGTCACGATGTGTCGGCGCTCGTCGAACACGAACCCCGATCCGGACGCTCCGCGCGAGCCGTCGCGCACCTGGACGGAGACGACGCCGGGCAGTGCCCGCGCGGCCGCCGTGACCAGCTCGGCCGTGCCGGCGGTGACGGTCGGCCGGCGGGGTTCGTCGGAGCCGGCGAGGTAACCGGCGGTGCCGCCGGCGCCGGCGGAGAGAGCGACGACGAGCAGGCCGGCCGCGACCGCACCCGGCCATCTCCGCCGCCTCGCCTCCACCGGAAAACTCTCCACCGGCACCGGAAACGCCAGGGGCGGGCCGGCCAGTGGCGGGGTACCGCGTAACCGCGGGGAGAAGAACTCCGGCCCGCGAGGTGATCCCAATCCGGACATTGTGCATCCCTCCTAGGGGAGGCGGGCGAACCAGAACAGGGACGTGAGCGCGGCCAGCACCGCGAACACCAGACCGACCCCGATGAACCGGGCCGAGATGTCCTGCACCTCGGTCTCGTAGCCCACCAGGCTCCCGATGTCGGCGTACGCGGCACGCAGTTCCTCCGCGTCGGCGGCCTCGAAGTACCGGCCGCTGGCCGCGTCCGCGACGGCACGCAGCGTCTCGCCGTCCACCGGCACCGGCTGCGCCGCGGCGTTGAGCGCCTCGATCGTGCCGTTCGCGGTGCCGAAGGAGATCGTGTCGACCGGGACGCCCGCGGTCGCGGCGGCGCGAGCGGCCTGGTCGGGGTCCTGCCCGGCGGTGTTGGCCCCGTCGGAGAGCACGACGACGCGGGCGGGCGGCCGCTCCTCGCCGGGCGAGGACCGGATCTGGTCGAGGGACGCGGAGATCGCGTCGCCGATCGCGGTGCCACCCTGGCCGGCGACGCCCTCCCGGAGGCGATCGATCCCGGCGTCGACGGCGGCGCGGTCGGCGTCGGGCGGCACGACCACCGCGGCGCTGCCCGCGAACGCGACGAGGCCGACGCGGAACTGCTCGGGCAGGTTCCCGACGAACTCGTGCGCGGCGGCGCGGGCGGCGCTGAGCCGGTCAGGTTCCACGTCGGAGGCGAGCATCGAGCGGGACACGTCGACGGCCACGACGACCGTCGCCTGCTCACGCGGTACCTGCACCTCGGCCTGCGGCCGGGCGAACCCGACGACGAGCAGCGTGATCATCACGAGGAAGAGGCCGGCCGGTACGTGCCGTCGCCAGGCCGGCCGCCGCGGGGCGACGCGGTCGAGCAGTTTCAGGTTCGTGAAGCGGACGGCGTACCGGCTGCTCCGGCGCTGGGCGACCAGGTACCCGATCACCAGCGCCGCGACGCCGGCCAGCAGCCACAACCGTTCCGGAGAAAGCCAGGTCATGTGGGTGTCACCTCGGTATTCGGCGGGCGGCCCGGCCCAGGCGGCGTTGGGCGTAGACGTGGCGGACGATGTCGGCGACCCAGTCGCGGTCGGTGCGCAGGGCCAGCTGGGCGGCGCCGGCGCGGTTGATCGCGCCGGCGATCGTCGCCTGCTGCGTCCCGACCGCGGCCGCGTAGCGTTCGCGCAGGCCACGGTCGGCGGTCGGCGTCTCGCGGCGCCGTCCGCTCTCCGGGTCGACGACCGTGAGCACGCCGACGTCCGGGAGTTCGTGTTCACGCGGGTCGGTGACGTGCACGGCGAGCACCTGGTGCCGCGCGGCGAGGCGGCGCAGCGGCCGCTCCCAGGTGGGCGGCGCGGCTCCGAGCCCGTCCTCGTCGAGCCCGTCGAGGAAGTCCGAGACCACCACGACCAGCCCGCGCCGGTGCACACCCCGGCTCAGGTCGGTGATCGCCTCCCCCAGCCCCGGACCGGTCACCTCCGCGGCCGGGCCGCGACGGCGACGGGCCGGGACGGGTTGTTCGACCCGCGGGCGGGCCAGCAGGGCACGCAGGATGCCGAGCAGATGGGTGCGGCCGCCACGGGCCGGGAAGCGGCGGACGCCGTCGGCACCGACGACGCGGGCGCCGAGCCGGTTGCCCGCGCCCGCGGTGAGGAACCCCACCGCGGCGACGGCCGCGACGGCGAGCTCCCGTTTCTCCACGTCGGCCGTGCCGAAGTCCATGCTCGCGCTGCCGTCGACGAGCACCCACGTCGCCAGCTCGCGGTCGGCGTCGACGGTACGCACGTGCGGCACGGTGGTCCGCGCGGTGACCGACCAGTCCATCCGGCGCACCTCGTCCTCGCCGGCGTGGTACTCCCGGCTCCCGGCCGGTTCGCTGCCGACACCGGGCAGCAACCCGAGGTGCGAGCCCTGCAGCAGCCCGTCGAGCCGGCGGGTGATCACCAGCTCGAGGCGTCGCAGGCGCCGCTCCGGCGTCAGCTCCCCCAGCGCGACGGTCACGCCGCCACCCCGAGGCCGGGGCCGCCCTGGTCCTGGCTCGGCGCGATCGACGGCCGGGGCACCGCGTCCATGATCCGCGCGACGATCGTCTCCGCCGCGACCCCGTCGGCCACCGCGTCGAACGAGAGGACAAGCCGGTGGGCCAACACGTCGGACGCGATGTCCACGATGTCACCGGGGAGCACGTACCCGCGTCCACGCAGCAGTGCCAGCGCACGGCCGGCCGCGACCAGGCCCAGCGTCGCCCGCGGTGAGGCGCCGTAGGCGAGCTGCGCCGCCACGTCGGTCAGGCCGTACCGGTCCGGCCGGCGCGTGGCCATGACGAGGCGCACGACGTACTCGGCCAGCGCGTGGTGCACGAAGACGTCCCGGGCCCGGTCCTGCAAGCGGATCAGCGACGACGGCCCGAGCACGGGTGACGCCTGCGGACGCACCCCGCCCATCCGGTAGAGGATCGCCAGCTCCTCCCGATCGTCGGGGTAGTCCACCACGACACGCATCAGGAAGCGGTCACGCTGCGCTTCCGGCAGCTGGTACACCCCTTCGCTCTCGATCGGGTTCTGGGTGGCGAGCACCAGGAACGGGCGGGGTGTCGCGTGCGTCTGGCCGCCGATCGAGACGTGGCCCTCGGCCATCACCTCGAGCAACGCGGACTGCACCTTGGCCGGTGCGCGGTTGATCTCGTCGGCGAGCACGAGGTTGGCCATCACCGGCCCGAGCTCCACGTCGAAGCTCTCCCGGCTCGACCGGTAGATGCGGGTGCCCAGCAGATCCGAGGGCACCAGATCGGGCGTGAACTGGATTCGGCGGAACGAACCGCCCACCGCGGTGGCGAGCGTCTCGGCGGCCAGGGTCTTCGCGACACCGGGCACGCCTTCGAGCAGGATGTGCCCGCCGGCGAGCAGTGCGGTCAGCAGCCGCTCGACCAGCCGGTCCTGACCGACGATGACTTTCTTGACCTCGAACAGGGTCTCCTCGAGCAGCCGGGCGTCGGCGTCCGGAGTTGCGTCTGTCATGACATCGATGAGACCAACGGGCACCGAAAACCAGCCGAAGGTGCAAGACCACTTCGGAGAGTGACTTTGAAATCACGATCCGCCTGCGAACGCCGCAAGCGGCCCCTAGCATCAGTTGCGCCGCACCCGACCTGCGCGTGGGTCGTCACCGAGGTGCTCACCGGCTCTTTACCGCGGGGGTGGCTGGATCCTGTGCTGAACACGGGCTCGCTACGAACGACCGGACGTGGACGCAGGCCCACGCGACGCCGGAACTCCATCGTCAGATCCGTCCGGATGCCCCCCGAGTGGGCACCGCACGAAGCCACCTGGATGGCCTTCCCCACGCCGAACGCCACGTTCGACGAAGAGGGCAGCCCGTCACTGGCCGCCGCCCGGAAAGCCTGGGCCGACGTCGCCAACGTCATCGTCGGCTACGAACCGGTCCAGATGCTGGTCGACCCGGCCGACCGGGGCACCGCGAGCGACCTTCTCGACCCGCGGGTCCACCTCGTCGAGATCGCGCTCGACGACGCCTGGCTCCGCGACTCGGGCCCCACGTTCGTCCTCGACCACGAGGGCGGAACACGGGCCACCGCCTGGCGCTTCAACGGCTGGGGCGCCCAGTCCTGGGCGTCCTGGGGCCGCGACCGGCACCTGGGCACGCTCGTCGGCCGCGCCGCCGGGGTGGAGGTCGACCGGTCGCCGCTCACCCAGGAGGGCGGCGGCCTGCACGTCGACGGCGCGGGAACCGTGCTGCTCACCGAGACCGTGCAGCTCGACCCGGACCGCAACCCGGGCTGGACCCGCGCCGAGGTGGAGCACGAGCTGCACCAGCGGCTCGGCACCACCACCGCGATCTGGTTGCCCCGCGGTCTCACCGCCGACTACGACGAGTTCGGCACCCGCGGCCACGTCGACGTCGTGGCGACGTTCACCGCGCCCGGCCGCGTGCTCGTGCACACCCAGCCCGACCCGGGGCACCCGGACCACGCACCGATGGCGGAGGTCGCCGAGATCCTGCGCACGTCGACCGACGCCCAGGGCCGGCCGCTGGACGTCGTCGAGCTGCCCTCGCCGACGGTCGCGGAGTTCGAGGGCCGCCCGGTCGACCACTCCTACGTCAACCACTACCTCGGCAACGGGTTCGTGGTCGGCTGCGCGTTCGACGATCCGCGCGACGAGGAGGCCGCGGCGATCCTGGCCAGGGCCTATCCCGGCCGGGACGTCGTCCTGGTCGACGCCCGCGACATCTTCCGGTTCGGCGGCGGCGTCCACTGCATCACGCAACAACAGCCGAAGGCCTAGCCCATGGACCTGCTGGTCGCGCCGTCCACCGACTCACCCGCACGCACCCGGCCACCGGAACGCACCCCGCTCACGGTCGGCCTGGTGCAGACCCGCTGGCATCCCGACCAGGACGAACACCGGGCCGTGCTGCTCGACGGCGTGCTCACCGCCGTCGAGGCGGGCGCGCAGGTGGTGTTCCTGCCCGAGCTCACGCTCAGCCGCTACCCGGCCGACACGATCCCGGTCGGCGACGCCACGGCGGCGGCCGAGGACCTGGACACCGGCCCGACCCGCCGGTTCGCCGCCGCCGCGGCCAAGGCGGCCGGTGCGGCCGTCCACGCCTCGATCTTCGAGAAGCATCCAGGCGACGACGGGCTGGGCTACAACACCGCGTTCCTGATCGCTCCGGACGGGACCCTGCTCGGCCGGCGGCGCAAGACACACATCCCGCGGACCGCGGGCTACTACGAGGACCGGTACTTCCGGCCGGGTCCGAACGACCCGGACGCCTACGCCCCGGTCGGGTTCGGGAACGCGTGGATCGGCCTGCCGACGTGTTGGGACCAGTGGTTCCCGGAGGTCGCGCGGCTCTACGCGCTGGGCGGCGCGGACCTGCTGGCCTACCCCACCGCGATCGGCACCGAACCGGACCATCCCGACTTCGACACCGCACCGCTCTGGCGTCACGTCATCGTCGGCAACGGCATCACCAACGGGCTGTTCATGGTTGTGCCGAACCGCTGGGGCGACGAGGGGAACGTCACGTTCTACGGGTCGTCGTTCATCTCCGACCCGTACGGACGGGTGCTGGTGGAGGCCGGCCGCACCGGCGACGCGGCGCTGGTCGCGACGCTCGACCTGGACCAGCGGCGGGACTGGCTCACGCTGTTCCCGTTCTTCGCGACCCGCCGACCTGAGACATATGCCGCTCTGACGTAACGTTTGGTCCCTCGTTCCGCTGGCTACCGTCGGCCAGGATGACCTCTTCAGCCGCGGTAGTCGCCCCTGTCCCTACCAGCGGGACGCTCGGCTACCGACCGGCTCTCGACGGGCTGCGTGCGATCGCCGTCGGTGCCGTGCTCGTCTACCACCTCGGGGCGCCCTGGCTGCCCGGCGGTTTCCTCGGCGTCGACCTGTTCTTCGTGCTGTCGGGCTTTCTGATCACGACGCTGCTGGTCGAGGAGTGGCGTGCCCGGGGCCGGGTGGACCTCGGGCGGTTCTGGCTCCGCCGGGTGCGGCGCCTGCTGCCGGCCGCGCTGCTGGTGGTGACCGCGGTGATGGCGGTCGGCTGGCGGACCGTGGACCCCTCCCAGCTCGGCACGCTGCGCGCGGACGGTCTGTGGACGATCTTCTACGGCGCCAACTGGCACCTGATCGGCTCCGGACAATCCTATTTCGACGCGTTCGCGGCGCCGTCGCCGCTGCGTCACGCCTGGTCGCTGGCGATCGAGGAGCAGTTCTACCTGGTGTGGCCGCTGCTGACGCTGCTCGTGCTGCGCAAGCTGGGCGTCCGCGGGCTCGGCCTGGTCATCGCCGTGCTCGCGACCACGTCGGCCGTGCTCATGGCCGTGCGCTACCACGCCGACGACCCGTCGCGGGCCTACTACGGCACCGACACCCGCGTCCACGAGCTCCTCATCGGCGCCGGCGCCGCCATCCTGCGGCTGCGCGCGGTCCGGTTCGGGCGCGGGGTCACCGCGGCCGCCGGGCTCGCGGTGATCGGCGCGTTCGTGCTGATGCCCGACGAGTGGGTGGGGTTCTACCGGGGCGGAGCGGTCGTGTTCGCGCTGGTCGCCGCCGTGCTGGTGCTGGGCACGACCGACCACCCGGCCGGGTTGCTCACCCGGGCACCGGTGGTCTGGATCGGGCGGCTCTCGTACGGCATCTACCTCTGGCACTGGCCGGTCTACTGCTGGGTCGACGACGCCGGGACGACCACCGGTGCCGTCGAGGCCGGGGTCAAACTGGGCAGCACCCTCGCGCTCGCCACCGCGTCGTACTACCTGGTGGAGCAACCGATCCGGCGCGGTACGGGGCTCACCGGTCCGCGGATCGCGTTCGCCGCCCCCACCGCGATCGCCGCGGTCGTCGGGGTCACGCTCGCCGGCACCGCGGCGGCCACCGCACCGGCGCCGATCGAGCCGAGCGACGTCCGGACGCTCTCGACGCCGACCACGTACGTCGCGGCCGACGCGACGACCCGGCTGCGGGTGGCCACGGTCGGCGACTCGGTGACCAGGAGCCTCGCCCCGGGGCTGGCCGAAGCCGCGAAGGAACGGAACTGGTCGTACACCGACGCCAGCGTCAGCTCCTGCTCGGTCGAGGGCCTGCTGATGGTGGAGGCCGACGGGTCGCCGTGGAGCACCGGGGCGATCTGCCCCGAGGTGGTGCCCACCGTGCAGCAACGGCTGCTCGACGAGCACCGGCCCGACGTGATCCTGGTGCACTCGCGCTGGGAGACCTACCGGGTGCGCGGCGCCGACGGCGACCCGCTGGACGCGAACACCGACGCCCACAAGGCGTTCGTGGCCGAGCAGCTGCGCGTCACGATGACGCGGTTGACCTCGGGCGGCGCCCGGGTGGTGTGGATCGACACGACGCCGATGTCGGAGTCGCTGTGCCGTCGGCTGGGCCACAGCGACTCGGCCTGCGCACGCACCGCGACCGACGCGGTGGTCGACTCCTACACGGCGCTGCGCGAGAACGTGGCCGAGGAGTTCGGCGGGCGGGTCACCGCGCTCTCGCTCAACGACCTGCTCTGCGACGGCGAGCGCTGCCCCGACACCGTCGACGGGAAGACCCCGCGCCCCGACGGGCTGCACTTCACCGTCGAGTCGGCCGGGTGGATCGTGCCCGAACTGCTCCGCCGGGTGGCGTCGGTCACGAAGTTGCCGTAGCGACCGAGAGCAGGACGTCGACCAGGCGGTCGGCGGCGTCCGGACGGCCCTGGGCGCGGGCGTTGTCGGCGACCTGACGGCGGCGGGCCGGATCGGCGAGCAGCGGCGCCACCGCGTTACGCAGCTGCTCCGGCGTCACGTCGCCGATCAGCGCGACCGCGGCGCCGTGGTCGGCGAGGTGCTGCGCGTTGTGCGCCTGCTCGTTGCCGGCCGCCGCCGCGTACGGAATCAGCACCGACGCCTTGCCCAGCGCGGTCAGCTCGGCCACCGTGCCCGCCCCGCTGCGCGACACGACGACGTCGGCGAGCGCGAGCACGTCGGGGAGCTCGGGGCCGAGGTAGCCGGTGACGTGGTACTGGGCGGCGAGCTCCACCGGCAGCGCCGCGGCCAGCGCACGCAGCTCGTCCACGTTGCGCGGCCCGCACTGGTGCAGCACGTTGGCCTGGGTGAGCAGCCAGGGCAGGAGCTCGGCCACGAGCCGGTTGATCTGCTGCGCGCCCTGGGCGCCGCCGGTGATGTAGACCGTCGGCAGCGCCGGGTCGAACCCCTGCAGGCCGAGGGCCTCGATCGCCTTCTGCGGCTCGCCGCTCAGCACCGCGGGCCGCACCGGGTTGCCGGTGACGACCGCGATCGACCGCGCGTTCTCCGGCAGCAGCTCCACACTCGACTCCGACGAGAGCGCGACGCGGGCGGCGAACCGGGCCAGGACCTTGTTGGCGAGCCCGAGCCGCACGGTCTGCTCGTGCACCACCAGCGGGCGGCGGGTCACCTTCGCGGCCAGGCCCACCGGCACGGCCACGTACCCGCCGGTGGCGAGCACCACGTCGGGCCGGAACTTCGCCACCAGCGAGCGGGCCTCGTTCACCCCGACCGGCACTTTCGCCATGTCCTTCAGGTTCGCGCCGGACAGCATCTTCAGCGGGTTGCGGTCCCGCCGGACCTTGCCGGTGGCCACCGGCGCGAACGGGATGCCCTCGGCCTCGGCCACCCGCGACTCCAGGCTGTTCGCCGAGCCGATCCAGAGCACCTCGAGCGCGCCGCCGAGCCGGGACTGGAGAGCACGGACGGCCGTGAGCGCCGGGTACGTGTGCCCGCCGGTGCCCCCACCGGACACGACCAGACGGAAAACCGGGTTCGCAGTCACGCGCCCTAGAGTAGGCCCCCGACTACGCGGCTCTCTCGAAGAGTCCGTCGAGAAGGGCCTGGACGAGCCGCTCGGCGACGCCGTCCACCATCTCGAAGACGATCGGCAGGTCGGCGAGCTCCAGGTCCTTGCGCAGCCGGCCCTCCTCGTGGGCGCGGTGGAACGCCGGACGCAACACGGCGAGCAGCGCGTCGGTGTACCGGCGCCGCGGGAGCTCGCGGAAGAGCTGCTGTTCGACGAGCACCGCGTGGAGCAGCTCGCGGAACGACGCGGCCTCCAGCCGGCGCGCCAGCTCGGCCAGCCGCTCGGCCGCGACCGCGAACCCGAGCGCGTACCGGTCCGGGAAGTGGCGGTAGACGGTCGCGCGACCGAGGCCGGCGCGGCGCGCGACGTCGTCGAGCGAGACGAGTTCGCCGTCGCGGGTGACCGCCTCGGCGGCCACCCGCAGGATCAGATCGCGGTTACGCCGTGCGTCCAATCGCCGGGGTAGCAACGTGGCAGCCACGAAGCGTGAATTTACTCACCAGTAGCTACCCCGGCAATCAGTTCATTCGTTCTCTAAAGCAACACGAACATCGCGCTCGTCCGACTTGTCATCGGGACACGGATTCGAGTTCCCGCTCCGGCGTCTCGGCCAGGTGCTCGCGGAGCTTCTCGCCCTCGATGTCGACGTTCGGCAGCACCCGGTCGAGCCAGCGCGGGAGCCACCAGGCCGCCCGTCCGAACAGCGAGATCACCGCGGGCACGATCGTCATCCGGACGATGAACGCGTCCACCGCCACGCCGAGCGCCAGCGCGAACCCGACCGACTTGATCGTCGGGTCGTCGATCAGCACGAACCCGGCGAACACGCTGGTCATGATCAGCGCGGCGGCCGTGACCACGCGCGCGCCGTGGCCCATGCCGCTGACCACCGCCTCCTGCGCGCCGTCGCCGTGGACGAAGTCCTCACGCATCCGCGAGACGAGGAACACCTCGTAGTCCATGGCCAGGCCGAACAGGATGCCGATCAGCAGGATCGGCAGGAAGCTCACCAGCGGCCCCGGCGTCGAGACGCCGACCAGGTCGGCCAGGTGGCCCTCCTGGAAGATCCAGACCGTGATGCCGAACGTGGTGCCGACCGTGAGCAGGAAGCCCGCCGCGGCCTTGAGCGGCACCAGGATCGACCGGAACACCAGCATCAGCAGCAGCACCGAGAGCCCGACGACGAGCGCGAGGTAGATCGGCAGCGCGTCGGAGAGCTTCTCGGAGACGTCGATGCCGATCGCGGTCTGGCCGGTGAGCGAGACGTCGGCGCCGTCGATGTCGGCCGTGCGGTCGCGGACGTCGTGCACGAGCGTCTCGGTGGAGGCCGCGGTCGGCCCGTCCTTCGGGATGATGCCGAGCAGCGCGGTCCTCTTGTCCGGGCTGAGGTTCGGCGGGGCGACCGCGACCAGGTTCGGCGTACCGGCCAGCGCCTGGTTCACCTTCTGCACGGCGGCGCCGGTCTCGGCCGGGGTGTCGGCCGCGACGACGAGCGCGAGCCGCCCGTTGAACCCGGGGCCGAAGCCCTCGCTGATCAGGTCGGCGGCCGCGCGGGCCGGCGTGCCCTCGGCGGCCTGGCTCGGATCGGGCAGGCCGAGACGCATGTCCTTCGCCGGGATGGCCAGCAGGCCGAGCCCGAGGATGCCGACGATGATGACCGGGATGCGCAGCTTGATGACGAGCCGCGCCCAGCGGAACCCGAACGCCTCTTTCGTGCTCTTCTCGTGCTTGCCGGGGCCGGCACTGTCCGTCTCGGCCACCTCGTCCGACGCGTGTTTGGGCTCGTCTCCGGGCGCCTCGGTGAGCTCGGCGCGAGCCTTGCGGGGCAGCACCCGGAGCTTGGCGAAACCGAGCAGCGCGGGCAGCAGCGTGACCGCCACCAGCACCGCGACCGCGACCGTGCCGGCGGCGGCCAGGCCCATCGCGGTGAGGAACGGGATGTTGACGACCGAGAGGCCGGCCAGCGCGATGATCACCGTGATACCGGCGAACACGACCGCCGACCCGGCCGTGCCGACGGACCGGCCGGCCGCCTCCTCCGGGTCCATCCCGTCGGCCAGGTGCTGGCGGTGCCGCGAGGTGATGAACAGCGAGTAGTCGATGCCGACGGCCAGGCCCAGCATCAGCGCGAGGATCGGCGCCGTGCTGTTCAGCTCGATCACGCTGGTCAGCGCGAACAGACCGGCCATACCGGCGCCGACACCGATCAGCGCGTTGAGCATCGTCATGCCCGCGGCGACCAGCGAGCCGAACGTCACCAGCAGGACGACGAGCGCGACGACGACGCCGATGGCCTCGGTGCCGCCGACCTCCGGCGGGGAGCTCATCACCTCGCCGCCGTGCTCGACCTCCAGGCCGGAGTCGAGCGCGGCCCGGCCCGACCGCTCGTACGCGGTGCGCTCGTCCTCGGTGATCTCGTCGGCGCGCTTGTCGAACTGCACCTGGATCAGCGCGTACCGGGCGTCCGGCGTCAGCGCCCTGGCGCTGTAGGGGTCGACCGCGGCGACGACGCCGGGCAGCGACGCGGCTTCCTTCACCAGGCCGGTGACCGCGGCCGCGAACGACGGGTCGGTGAGCGTCTTGCCTTCCGGGGCGGCCACGACGATCGTTCCGGTGGCACCGCTCGCGGCCGGGAACTCACGGGCCAGCGCGTCCAGCGCGCGCTGCGATTCGGTGCCCGGTAACGCGAAGTCGTTCGTGGTCGCGCCCTTGAACGCCACCGCCGCACCGCCCAGTGCGACGAGCACCACGAGCCAGAGTGCGACCACCAGATTGCGGCGGCGGAACGAACCGCGGCCGAGTCGGTACAGCAGGGTTGCCAATGTGGATCCTCGGTCGGAACGGAGACGACACCAGTTCCGATGGTGCCCTCCGACGACGGCATTCGCTAGCCGAGCGGCTAGTTGTGTGAGGTTTGACTCACACGATCCAGACACCGCGTCGAAGACCGCACCGGACGCGCGCCGCGCGCCGGCCGGCGGGCCGGACAACCCGGCCGCGTGGTGCGGGCGATCGTGCTGATCACCGGGTTGGCCACGCTGTTCGGCGTCGCCGAGTGGCGCTACGGGAGCGTGTTACGGTCGGGACGCCAGTCAACCCACGAGGTGGGTCAGGGAACCCGGTGCGAACCCGGGACTGACGCGCAGCGGTGAGGGGGACGGCCGCGGTACAGGCCACTGGGCTCGCTGCCTGGGAAGGCGCCGCGGCCGGACGAACCCGAGTCCGAAGACCTGCTGGCGACCGGCGTCCACCTGGGCGGCGGATCGGCTACGGGCCTCGCGATCGGGCCCGCGATCCTCTCGGGGTACCTCGTGCGGTTACGTCCTGGGCTCGTCGCGAGCCTGCTCCTTCTCACCGGCTGCGGCGCGGCCACCGAACCCGGCGCCGCGGACTCCGGTTATCCGATCAGCGTGACGAACTGCGACCGGACGGTGAGCGTCGACACCCGCATCGAGAAGGCGGTGTCGATCAGTCAGCCGGCCAGTGAGCTGCTGCTCTCGCTCGGGCTGGGCGACCGGATGGCCGGCACCGCCTCTTGGAGCGATCCGGTGCTGCCGTCGCTGGCCCCGGCCAATGCGAAGGTGCCGCGGATCTCGAAAGACTTCCCGTCGTTCGAGCGGTTGCTCGCCGACGAACCGGACTTCGTCTACACCACGTTCGCCTACACGTACACGCCCGAGGGCGTCGCCGACCGGGCGAAGTTCGACCAGGTGAAGATCCCGACGTACCTGTCGTCGAGCGAGTGCACCGGCCAGGACGCCACCCAGACCCGCGCGCTGACGATCGACGACCTGTACCGGGAGATCACCGACCTGGCGACGCTGTTCGACGTGCCGGAGCGCGGCACCGCGCTGGTCGCGTCGCTGAAGAAACGCATGGCGACCGCGGTGGACGCGCGGAACGTCAGCCTCGCCTGGTGGTACTCCAGCACGAAGGCGCCGTACATCGCCGGGTGCTGCGGCACCCCGGGCCTGATCACCGCGGCCGTCGGCGCGACGAACGCGTTCGCCGACAGCCGGCAGCTCTGGCCCGAGACCGGCTGGGAGAGCATTCTCGCGCGCGATCCGGACGTACTCGTGCTGGCCGACCTGACCCGGGGCGACGACGGTGACAGCGCCGCGGCGAAGATCGCGTTCCTGGAGTCCGACCCGGTCGCGAGCACGCTCACCGCGGTGAAGAACAAGCGGTACGTCGTGCTGTCCGGCTCCGACATGGACCCGGGGGTGCGCACCGTGCCGGCCGTGGAGAAGCTGTCGGCCGGCCTGACGAAACTGGGGTACGGGGCGAAGTAGATGGCGCGGCTCGGGCTCGGCGCGCTCATCGGGGTGAGCGCCCTCGTGGTGTCGGTCGCGGTGGCGATCACGATCGGACCGGCCCACCTCTCGGTTTCCGACGTGTTCGCCGTGGTCACCGACCACCTGGGCGGGCCGCCGTCCGGTCTCTCGACGATCCGCGACGCGATCGTCTGGGACCTGCGCCTGCCCCGGACGCTGCTGGCCGCGGTGTGCGGCGCCGGGCTCGCGCTCTGCGGCGCCGTGCTCCAGGCCCTGCTGCGTAACCCGCTCGCCGACCCGTACGTGCTCGGCATCTCGTCCGGGGCGTCGACCGGCGCGGTGCTCGTCCTCGTGCTCGGGGTCGGGGCGGGGAGCGTCGGGCTCGGGCTCGGGGCGTTCCTCGGCGCGCTCGTCGCGTTCGCGCTGGTGCTCGCGCTGGCCCGGGTCGCCGGCGGGACGACCGACCGGCTGATCCTCGCCGGTGTCGCCGGCACCCAGCTGTTCGCGGCGATCACGTCGTTCGTCGTGATCTCCTCGGCCGACGCACGGCAGACCCGCGGAGTGCTGTTCTGGCTGCTCGGTTCGCTCAGCGGCGCCGGCTGGGGTGACGTGCTGCTGTGTTCGGCCGTGCTCGCGGTGGGGTTGGTGGTCTGCGCGAGCCTGGCCCTGTCACTCGACGCGTTCGCTTTCGGCGCCGACGCCGCGGCCGCGCTCGGCGTCCCCGTCGGAGTGGTCAGAGCGGTTCTGCTGGGCGTCACCGCGCTGCTGACGGCAGTGCTGGTGAGCGCGGCCGGTGCGATCGGGTTCGTCGGGCTGGTGCTGCCGCACGCCGCCAGGGCGCTGGTCGGCCCGGAACACCGGCGGCTGCTGCCGGCCACGGCGCTGGTCGGCGCGATCTTCCTGGTCTGGGTCGACACGCTGGGGCGCACGCTGCTGGAGCCGCAGGAGATCCCGGTCGGCGTGGTGACCGCGCTGGTCGGGGTGCCCGCGTTCGCGGTCGTGCTGGGGCGGAGGGTCCGGTGAGCCTGCGCGCCGAGAGGGTGAGCTGGGCGGCCGGCGGGCGGCTGATCGTCGACGCGGTCGACCTGGCGGCCCCGCCGGGGAGCACGGTGGGGTTGCTCGGCCCCAACGGTTCCGGCAAGTCGACGCTGCTGCGGATCCTCGCCGGGCTCCGGCGGCCGACCACGGGCGTCGTGACGCTCGACGACGCCCCGCTGTCGTCGCGGGGGCGCCGGGCCCTCGCGCGGCGGCTGGCCGTGGTGGAGCAGCACGCGGTGACCGACGTCGGCCTGACCGTGCGCGACGTGATCGCGCTCGGGCGGGTGCCGCACCGGCGCGGTCTCGCCGCCCCGTCGGCCGCGGACTCGGCGGCGGTGCTCTCGGCGGCCGCGCGGACCGGGCTGACCCCGCACCTCGACCAGGACTGGCGCACGCTCTCCGGCGGCGAGCGGCAACGGGCGCAGATCGCCCGCGCGCTGGCGCAGGAGCCACGTGAACTGCTCCTCGACGAACCGACGAACCACCTGGACATCGGGCACCAGCTCGAGCTGCTGGCGCTGGTGTGCGCGTTGCCGGTGACGTCGGTGGTGGCGCTGCACGACCTGAATCTCGCCGCGATGTTCTGCGATTCGGTGGTGCTGCTGCACCGGGGACGCGCGGTGGCCGCGGGCACGCCGGCGCAGGTGCTGACCCGGGAGGCGATCCAGGAGGTGTACGGGGTGTCGGCGCGCGTGGCCACCGGGCCCGACGGCCGCCCCACCGTTCACTTCACCCGTCCTCCGGGTTGAACCGGGTAGCGGCGCGACTCGTCGGAGGGATGTGGGCGGGATCGTGACATGATCGCGGGCATGACCGGACCGGGGCTGCTGCGTGAAGCGCGCGCCCTGGTCTTCGTGCTCGTCTGCCTGAGCCTCTCGGTCGCGTTGCACAGCTGGGCGCACGGTGAGATCCCGCCGCTGCTCGCCGTCCTGGCCGGCGGTGGGCTCGTGCTGTCCGTGGCGCTGCCGCTGACCGGACGTCAGCGTGGGCTCCCGATGATCACCGGCGCGCTGGCGGTCACCCAGCTGGGGCTGCACCTGGTGTTCTCGGTGATGCCGAGCCAGCACGTCATGATCCCGGCCCACGGCACCGGCACGATGATCGCCGGGCACGTCGTCGCCGGCGGGCTGGCCGCGCTCTGGCTGCACGCCGGTGAGGTGGCGGTCTGGCGCCTGGTCCGGCGGCTGGCCCAGCGGCTGCCCGCGCTCGGGGTGGTGTTCGCGCTCGCGGCGCTGCGGATCCCCGCGCCCGCGCCGCGCCGGTTCCGCCCGCGCACGGCCGAGCTCGCGGCCCCGTTGCCCGAGCCGACCTGGCTGCGCAGCACCACCCGCCGCGGCCCGCCCGCGCTGCTGCCCGCGCCGCGCTGAACGCCGCGGCCCCGTTCCGGGGCCGCTCGCTCGACTTCCCGCTGACCCCAGGTCAGCGGCTCCTTCGCCTTCTCCGGTGGACGCCGTGCCGCGTCCCACCGCGCTGACTCCTGGAGTTCCGATGACCATCAACGCCGATCCCCCACGCGACGACGTGACATCGACCGCCACCGCGCTCGCCGATCCCCCGGTGGAGACACCGGCACCAGCGCCGAAGCGGCCGGCCCGGTGGGCCCTGCTGCGCCGGCTGCACTTCTACGCCGGTGTCTTCGTCGCGCCGTTCCTGTTCGTCGCCGCGCTCACCGGCCTGGCCTACACGCTGGCCCCGCAGCTCAACGACGTCGTCTACGGCCACGAGCTCTCCGTCGACCGGGTCGGCGACACGACGGTGCCGCTCGCCGACCAGGTCGCCGCCGCCCGCAAAGCCCACCCCGACGGCACGCTGAGCACGGTCTCCGTCCTCGACGACCCCGAGGCCACGACCCAGATCGCCTTCTCCGTGCCGGAGCTCGCCGCGGACGAGAAGGTCCACACCGTCTACGTCGACCCGTACACCGGCGAGGTCCGGGGCCAGCTCACCACCTGGTACAACGCGACGCCGCTGCAGACCTGGCTGGACGGCTTCCACCGCACGCTCAACCTGGGTGACACCGGGCGGATGTACTCCGAGCTCGCCGCCTCCTGGCTCTGGGTGATCTCGCTCGGCGGCCTCGTGCTCTGGATCGGACGCAAGCGCGCGTACCGGGGTGAGCGGGCGGCCCGGCGTCGGGCGCTGGTGCCGGACCTCTCCGCGAAGGGTGTGCGCCGCACCCGCGGCTGGCACGCGTCGATCGGCGTCTGGATCACCGTCGGGCTGCTGTTCCTGTCCGCGACCGGGCTGACCTGGTCGCAGTACGCCGGCGCCCGGTTCGGTGCCGCCCTCGACGCCGTCCAGGGCCACGCGCCCGCGCTGAACACCGCGCTCGGGGTGAGCGACGCCGCTCCGGCCGCCGGTCACCACGGCGGCGGTGCCCCGACCGGCGAGCGCACGACCGACCTCCCGGCGGGCAAGACGCTCGAGGAGGTGCTCGCGGCCGCCGGCCCGATGGAAGGCCGGCGCGACATCACGATCCCGGCCGACGCCGGCACCGCGTACAGCGTCGCGCAGGACAAGCCGGACTGGCCGGTGAGCTTCGACCAGGTCGCGGTGGACCCGGTGTCCGGCGAGGTCACCGAGCGGGTCGCGTACGCGGAGTGGCCGTTCCTCGCCAAGCTGACGAAGATCGGCATCCGCGCGCACATGGGCGAGCTGTTCGGGGTGGTCAACCAGGTGCTGCTCGCGGCGCTGGCGCTCGGGCTGCTGTGCGTGATCGTCTGGGGTTACCGGATGTGGTGGCAGCGTCGTCCCACGCGTGCCGACCGGAAAGCGCCGCTGGGGTTCGCGCCGCCGCGCGGTGGGTGGCGGACGCTCCCGCGGTGGTTCCTGGTCGTCGGCGTACCGGTGACGCTGTTCGTCGCCTGGGCGATGCCGCTGCTCGGCGTCACCCTCGGTGCGTTCCTGGTGTTCGACCTCCTGGTCGGCGCGTTCCGCTGGGCCCTGCGCACCCCCGCCCCGAACCTCACCGAGCGCTGACATAGGGTCCGATCTCGACACCCAGTCGGTGGAGGAGACCGCGACCGCATGATCCGGATAGTGCTGCGCCGGCTCGCCGGGTCGTGCCGGGAGTTCGTCGCGGCGCCCTGGTTCAACCTGGCCGGGTTCGTCGTGATCCTGGTGAACGCGGTCGCGCTCGGGCTGGAGACGTACGACCCGGTGGTGTCGGCCGCGGGCCCGGTCCTGCACGCGGTGGAGTACGCGTGCGTGATCGGGTTCGCGGTCGAACTGTCGATCCGGTTCGGGGCGCACCTGGAGTCACCGGGCCGGTTCTTCCGCGACCGCTGGAACCTGTTCGACCTGGCGATCGTCGTGGCGCCGTTGCTCCCCGGCGTACGTGAGAACGTGACGCTGCTCCGCCTGCTCCGGCTGGCCCGGATCGTGCGGACGTTCCGGCTGTTCCCGAGCCTGCGCGTCATCCTGGTGGGGATCCGGCGCAGCCTGCCCGGCCTGGCCAGCTTCCTGCTCGTCACCGTGCTGGTGCTCTACGGGTACGCGATGCTCGGCTGGATGATGTTCGGCGACGCGTACCCAGAGCGCTACGGCACGGTCGGCCAGGCGATGCTGACGCTGTTCCTGCTGCTGTCGCTGGACGGCATCACCGACGCGCTCGAAGCCGGCCGCGAGGTGACGTCGTGGGCGGTGCTGTACTACGTCTCGTACATGGTCGCGGCGTGTTACCTGCTGACGAACCTGCTGGTGGGGCTGGTGCTCACCGCGCTGCAGGAGGCGCACGATGACGAGCGGGACGCGAAGCTGAAGCTCGGCGTGGGCTCACCGGAGCATTCGGTGCGCGAGCAGCTCGCCCAGATGCGCGCGCTCATCGACGCGCTGGAGCGTCAGCTTCCACCGGCGCGTGGGGTTCCGGGGCCGGCTCGTCCGCTTCCGACACCGGCGCCGACGCCGACTCCGGTGCCCGTCGGCGGCGGCGGAGCAGCGGAACGAGCGGGGAGCCGGGAAGCCGCACCGCGAGAGCTACCGTGATCAGCCAGGTCGCGCCGAGCACCCAGCCGGCGAGCACGTCGGTGGGGTAGTGCACGCCGAGATAGATCCGGGACAGCCCGATCGCCAGGGCCAGCGGCACGGCCGCGACCCAGATCGTCGCCCGGACGGTGTTGCTGGTGGCGACCTTGGAGACGAGCCACGCGACCGTGCAGAGCACGACGAGCGAACTGGCCGCGTGGCCGGAGGGGAACGAGAACCCGTCCTCGGTGACCGCACGGAGCAACGGGTCCGGGCGGTCCCGCGCGACCAGGACCTTGATGCCGGTGACGAGCAGCGCCCCGCCGCCGCCGGAGACCACGGCGAGCAGCACCGGACGCCACGAGCGCAGCCGCACCGCGACCGCTATCGCCACCGCCGTCAGCAGCAGCGTGAGCCCGGCCTTGCCGCCGATGTCGGTGAGTGCGATGACCAGCGAGTTCGCCCAGCCGGTGCGGTGCGAGGCCACCCACTCGACGATCGGCCGGTCGAACCGGGTGAGGTCGTCGTTCTCCCGGACGCCGTCGAGAATCGCCAGGAAGACGTTGATCAACGCGACGGCCACGGTCGCACCGGCCACCAGCACGATCACGCTCTGCGCCGTGCGGCTGGGCACGGGAAGCACACCGACGAGCCGTCGGGTCGCCGGGCGGCTCGCCATCACGACCCCGAACGCGACCGCGACCGTCACCACCGCCAGCGCAACGCTGACCACCGCACTCCAGCTCATCGCACCTCCCCGTCACCCGTCTGACGACTGGGCTTCCCCAGGAGTTTCCCGGAGTGACGTGCCTCAACCGGGCATTCGCTCCAGGAGGGGCACCATCGGGTCGTCGTGGCCGACGACGATCGAGGCCCGCTCCCGGGGCCGCTGCTCGTCGAGGTAGATCCGGCAGGCCGCCGCGTACCTGCGCTCGAACGCCGCCCTCGCGTTCTCCGGGCCACCGAGCCTGCCCGCGTCCCTGGCCACCCCGCGCCGGGTCGCGGTCTCCACGTCGGCGTGCAGGTAGACGACCTCGTCCCAGTACTCCCGGAGGCCGTTCCGCTGCAGGAAGGTGGCGTCGAACAGGACGACCGCGTCGGCCGGGCAGGTCGCGGTGTCCCCCACCACGACCTCGTCCGACGCCATGTCGTGCACCCGGCGCGCGTACTCCCGCGACCCGCCGGGGCCGAGCGGGACGAGGACGTTCGCGACCAGCGCGTCGAAGTCGTACGCGTCCTCGTAGTAACCGCGCGCGGAGTCGCGGCCCTGCCGGTAGCGGCGTTCACGCACGTGGTGGAACCCGTCGGAGTCCACCAGGACGACCGGCCGGGCGGTTTCGGCCAGGGCCGAGTACAGCTCGCGGGCGAACGTCGACTTGCCCACGCCGCAGATGCCGTCGATGCCGACGCGCAGCGGGTGGCCAGGGCGTCGGGTGGCGAGGTAGGCGGCGATGGAGGTCAGGACGGCGCGTCTCATGGGCGGGGATGGTTGCAGGGGCCGGGGAACAGGCGGTGGACGTGGTCGGCGAGCGCCGACTCGGCCGCCGAGCGGGCGGGGTCGAAGTACAGGAGCTGGGCGAGCCCGTCGACGTGCGCGAGGAGCAGCGCGGCCTCGTCGGCCTCGTTCACGTCGTCGACGACCTCACCGCAGAGCTTGCCGTTGCCGATCGCCCGGGCCAGCACGCCCTCGAGGTGCGAGTCGCTGGCCCGCAGCGCCTCGGCCAACCGCGGGTTCTCCACCGCGCGCCCGGCGAACGCCTGCAGCACCCGACGCTCCCGGCGGCGGCGCTCGTCGAGCGGCAGCATCTCGCGCAACGCCGGGACCAGGATGTGCTCGATGCGCTCCCCCGCCTGACCGGCTCGGTCGGCGTCGTGCATGGTTCGCCGTTCGACGCGTTCACGCAGCAACGTGAACGTGTGCAGCAGCATGTCGTCCTTGGTGGCGAAGTAGTGCTGCACGAGGCCGACGGAGATCCCGGCCCGCGCGGCCGTGCGCGCGACCGTCACGCCGTCGTACCCGTCGTCGGCGATCAGCTGCTCGACCGCCTCGGCGACCTGACGCCGGCGCGCTTCGTGATCGGCAACCCTTGGCACGCCGTAACCATATCGCGGTACGGTATCCATCGCGAATAACCGTATGGCGATATGACAACGGAGCACGGGGATGCGTCTTCTTCTGTTAGTGCTGGTCCTGCTGGTGGTGGGGGCCGGTCCGGCCGCCGCGGCCGAGTCCGATCCGACCGACGACTACATGCGCCGCTACCAGTCCGAGCACCGGCTGCCCGGCCTGGCCTTCGCGGTGGTGCGCGGCGACGAGGTCGTGCACAGCCGTACCTGGGGCACCGACGGCGACGGCGAGCCGGTCACCGCCGACACCCCGTTCCTGCTGGGCTCGGTGTCCAAGCCGTTCACCGCGCTGGCGGTGATGCAGCTGGTGGAGAGCGGTCAGATCGACCTCGACGCGCCGGTGCGCACCTACCGGCCGGAGTTCCCGGCCGGCATCACGGTCCGCCACCTGCTCACCCACACCAGCGGCCTGGCGCAGTGGGCCCTGCGCACCGACCGCTTCGGTTCCGACGCCGAGGAGCTGGACCGTGCCGTCCGCGAGCTGGAACCCGGCCGCGCCCCCGGCGAACACGAGTACAGCGACGCCAACTACCTGGCCGCGGCCGCCGTCGTCGAGGCGGTGACCGGTGAGCACTTCGGCGACCACCTCCACCGCGCCGTGCTCGACCCGCTCGCCATGGACAACGCCGTGGCCACCCCCGCCGACGCCGAGTCGCTCCCGGCCGGTCATCGCTACTATCTCGGCCATCCCCGCCGCTTCGACCCGGCCTACGACGCGTCCGGCGTCTCCTACGGCTACCTCGGTGCGGATCTCGAGGACGTCACCCACTTCGTCACCGCCGAACTACGCGGCGGACGCTACGGCCGCGCCCAGCTGCTCTCGCCGGCCGGCATCACGCTGACCCAGAAGGGCGCGGCCGAGTTCGGCGCGGGGCGCTACGGGCTCGGCTGGCGGGAGAGCGAGCTCGACGGCGAGCGGATCGTCTGGCACGCCGGCGCGACGCCCGGCTTCTTCAGCCACGTCGTCCTGGTGCCCGGCTCGGATCTCGGCGTGGTGGTGCTGGCCAACGCCTACTCCCCGGCGGTCGACGGTGAGCTGGCCGCGGCCGCGTTCGACCTGGCCCGGATCGCCACCGGGGGAACGCCGACCGGCGCCGAGGCCGACCCGCTCCTCGCGGCCGCGTTGATCGTCCTCCTGGTCGTCGTGCTGGTCCTGGTGGCGCGGCTGGCCTGGTCCGTCCGGCGGCGGCGGCGCACCGTGGGGCGGCTGATCGCCGGGCTGGTCCCGTGCGGAGCGCTGATCGTGTTCGCGGCCTGGGGCTTCCCCGCCCTGATGGGCGTCGGCCTGGGCCAGACCCTGCTCTGGACGCCCGACATCGGGCTCGCTCTGGTCGCGGTGATCGTGCTCGCCGGGACACTCGCGGTGGTCCGCGTCGTCCAGTTCGGAATTTCCGCCCGCCCCGACAACGCGCGCCCCGCCGCCGACGTCCTTGGAGGGTGACGGGAAGGGGAGGCGTTGTTACGTCACCGAGAAACTCACTACGAAGGCCTCGACGCGCTGATCGCCACCCGCAGTGACGCGCTGCTGGCCACCGCGGGCCTGCTCGCCGGTGGCCGGGAAGCGGGCCAGGACCTGCTGCAGGCGGCGATCGAGAAGATGATGCGCCAGTGGCACCGGATCCAGGGCGATCCGGAGGCCTACCTCCGCCGGATCCTCTACCACCTGGCGGTGGACAGCTGGAGACGGCGGCGGCGCCGGCCCGAGGTGCTCACCGACCTCGCTCCCGCGGTGGCGCAGCCCGACGGCTCCGGGGCGCTCACGCTCCGCCTGGCGCTGGTGCAGGCACTGGGCGAGCTGACGCCCCGGCAGCGCGCCGTGCTGGTGCTGCGCTACTTCGAAGGGCTCAGCGAGGTCGAGATCGCCGCGGCGCTCGGCTGCTCCACCGGCACCGTCAAGTCCACCGCCGCCCGCGGCCTGAAGCACCTGCGCACGCTCACCGCCTCCTGGCCACTCGAGGACGCGCCGGAACCGAACGGAGCACGTCGATGACCAGCCCGCTCGAAGACCAGCTCATGGCCGGGATGCGTGAGGTCGCCGCCGGCTACCACGTCGACCGTGACCTCATCGCCGGGGCGCGCACGGCCCACCGCCGCCGGACGCGACACCGCCGGGCCGTCGTCGCGGCCACCGCGGTGGCCGTGCTGGCCATCGGCGGAGTCGGCTACGCGGTGGCCGACCCGGGCGGCCCGTCGACGGACCGGCTGGTCAGCGCCGCCCCGCCGCTCGACCGCACGCTGCGCACCGCCGGCCCCTACATCCTGCACATCACGACGCGCACCTACGGGCCGGGCGAGCCGGGCGAGCAACACAAGATCGAGATCTGGCGCGATCCGGTCACCGGCGACCAGGTCGAGATCGACGGCGCAGGGCCGGGCATCGACGTCGGCCACAACAAGCGCAAGTCGATGACCGCCGTCTGCGTCGACCGGAACAACCGCACCTGGTGGTCCTGCGACAACGGCGGGGAGCAGATTCCGCTGGCCACGCCGGAGATGATGCGGGCCTGGCTCAAGACCGAGACCGCGCTGCGCCCGGTCGGTCGGGAGAAGATCAACGGTGTGGACACGATCCACTTGTCGAGGAGGGGTACCGCCGACCCGGACCTCGACGTCTGGGTGACGGCCGACACCGACGTCCTGGTGCGTCAGCGCTCGTCGGTCGAGCCCGAGCCCGGAAAGGGCGTGGTCACGATGCAGGCCGACTACGAGTGGTTCGACCGCACTCCCGAGGCACGCACCCGGGTGACGCTGACCCCACCCTCCGACTGGCCGTCCCGGCCGCCCAGGTGAGCGACCCTCGTCGGCGCGTCCGGATCCGGTTACGGGCCGGACCGGACGCGCGCGCGGGAGCGCACGCGGCGGTAGCTCCAGACAAGCAGGCCGAGGACGACCAGCCCGGACAGGATCAGGCTCGTCCCGGTGCTCCACCCGCTGAGCGGCAGCGAGTCCACGACGCCCCACACCACCCCGGCACCGATCATGAACAGGCCGAACACCACCGTCCCGGCGATACGCCACGGTGCGGACACGCTCTCCTCCGCCGCACGCATCGCCTGCCTGCGCACCGGCTCGACGTGACGCTCCAGCCCCGGGAACTCCGACGCGAGAACGACCAACCCGGCGAGCACGAGCAGCAGGCCCGGGCCGGGCAGCACCAACAGGGCCACGCCGACGAGGAGCAGAACCGCTCCGACCACGGCGACCACGATGCGCTTGACTGCCACGGTTACCCAGGCTAATCCGGCCACGCCAGTGAACCGGGCCGCCGCGCCTCACGTAGACCCGGTCATGAGACGGAGGCATTCCGAGGTACTGGCCGTGGCCCTGCTCGGCGGCGTGCTCGCCGGGTGTTCCGGTGCGGAGCCGGAACCGACCTCGTCCCCGTCGCCGAGCGTGTCCCCGCCGGTCACCGGCACCGTCGAGCAGATCGCGTCGCGCCTGGACTGCACCCCCGAGATCCGCATCCAGGCCGAGGAGCTGCGCCAGGGCATGTGCGGCACCGGCGACGCCCTGTTCGCCGTGACCACGTTCCCGGCGGACAAGTTCCGGGACGTGTGGCTCTACGAGGCCGCCGGCTTCGGCGGGTGGTACGTCGTCGGCCCCGGGTGGACGGTCTCCGCCAGCACCAAGGACCAGGCCACGATCCGTCAGAAGAAGCTCGGCGGAGCGCTGGTGGACGGCTCGGTGGTGCCGAAGACCCGGCCGCCGTCGTAGGTCTGGCCGGGCCAGGCTGATCGGGCCGCGGAGGCGCAGACTGGCGGCGTGGACACGTGGGAATTCGGTCGGATGGTGCGTCGCCGGCGTGACCGGGTCGCACCCGCGGACGTCGGTCTGCGCGCCACCGGGCGGCGCCGGGCCAGCGGCCTGCGCCGGGAGGAGCTCGCCGGCCTCGCCGGCATCTCCGCCGACTACCTGACCCGCCTGGAACAGGGGCGGGCGACGTCACCGTCGGTGCAGGTCGTCGAGGCACTCGCCCGGGCACTGCGCGTGTCCGACGCCGAGCGCGAGCTGTTGTTCGAGCTGGCCGGGCACGCGTCGCCCGGTCGTGACGTGGTGCCGTCGAGGCTGGCTCCGAGCGTCCAGCGGCTGCTCGACCGGCTCTCGAACACACCGGCCGTGGTGTACGACGCGAGCTGGACGCTCGTCGTCGCGAACGCGCCCTACGAAGCGCTGATGGGTGACACGTCGAGCTGGCGCGGAATCGAACGCAACGCGGTGTGGCGGCACCTCGTCGGGCCGCGGAACCGGACCGTGCACACCCCGGAGGAGGAGGCCGACCTGCAGGCGGGCCTGGTCGCCGACCTGCGGCTGACGTCCGCCCGCTACCCCGCGGACCGCTCACTGGCCCACCTGGTCGCGGAGCTGTCCGCGTCGAGCCCGCGGTTCGTCGAGCTGTGGGAATCCGGTTCGTCGAACGCCGAACGGGAGCCGTCGCGGCACAAGGTGATCGACCACCCGACGGTCGGGGAGATCACGCTCGACTGCGACACGCTCGTCGTCGCCACCGACGAGCTGCGCATCATGGTCTACACCGCCGAGCCGGGCACCTCCGACGCCGAACGCCTCGACCTGGCGATCGTGCTCGGCACCCAGACCCTCGTCTAGGCGTTCTGGAGCGTCCGGCGGGCGGTCTTGTGGGTGTACATCTCGGCGTCGGCGGCGGCGAGCAGCCCGTCGACGTCGGGGTGCTCCAGATCACCGGCCGCGGCCACGCCGATGCTGACGCCCACGGCGAGCTCCACGCCGTCCTTCACGACCGGGGTGACGGTCAACGCCTGGAGCCGCCCGGCCATCGCGCCCGCCTCGGCCGGCGTCCCGATGCCCTCGGAGAGCACCACGAACTCGTCCCCGCCGAGGCGGGCCGCGACGTCGCCGGGCCGGAGCACGCCGGTGAGCCGGTTCGCGAACTCGACCAGCACGACGTCTCCGGCGGCGTGCCCGTACCGGTCGTTGATCTGCTTGAAGCCGTTGAGGTCCAGGTAGAAGAGCACCGGCCCGTACCCGCCCCGCGGGCCGGACAACGACAGGTCGAGCACGGTACGCAGCGCGGACCGGTTGGCCAGGCCGGTCAGCTGGTCGTGGTGGGCCTGGTGGGCGAGCTCGGCGCGGATCGCCTCCTGCCCGCGCACGACGAGCACGAACCGCACCAGCACGAGCGAGGTCAGCAGCACGATCGACACGATCAGCGAGACGCGGCTGGCCACGCCGGTGAACGTGTTCAGACCGGCGAACAACGGCATCGTGACCAGCGGGATCCCGAGGAAGACCACCCGGGCCGGGTGCAACTTCTGGTGCCCGGTCGCGGACGGCTCGGCGATCTTCGCCGCGTCCGGGTGCAGGACGGCGGCCACGAACAAGCTGTTCGCCACCAGCAGCACCCCGTCCAGGCGATCGGCCTGCACGGCGCGGGACAGGTCGGTGAACACCGCGGGCAGCATCGAGATGAGGACGTCGCCGCACAACGTCAGGGCCAGCGCGCCGACGACGAAACGGGTCGGTCCGCGCTTCGAGCCGGGCGCCATCACCAGGATCGCGACGACGGCGAACAGCACGACGTCACCCAGCGGGTAGAGCGCACCGACGACCACCGGCAGCGCGAGCCGCTGGTTCTCGGCGGCCGGGAGGATCACGAACTGCCAGCACAGCCAGGCCATGACCGTGGCCAGCGTCATCGCGTCGAGCAGGCCCTCGCGCAGGCGCCCGGAGGTGCGCAGCCGCACCAGGTGCACCAACCCGATCGCCAACAGCGGATAGCCGCTGACCCAGAAGACGTCGGCCGGGCTCACGTCGCCGGGCGGCCCGACGACGCGGGTCAGCGCGTCGTACAGCAGGTCGCCGACGAGCCAGACGCTGAGCGCGCCGAGGATGAGACCGTAGCCGGTGCGCGCGGGTCCGGAGACCATGCGCAGGCGCACCCAGCCGAGGACGACGAACGACGCGAACCCGAGCAGGTAGCAGCCGTGCGCCCACGCGTTGCCCGGCGCGATCGCCGACGGCACACCGCAGGCCGCGGCGAACAGCGGCACGAGCCACCCGGGAACAGGTCTCACGTGCTGCTCATCGGCGACGGGACGGCGCTACGGAGAAGAAACGGGCCTGAGCGGCTCGCCGGGAACGGGAGCATCGGTGGCCACGTGGCGGCGCAGCGCCGCACGGATCGACGCGCTGTCGCCGGGGCGTCCGTAGAGCCAGCCCTGCACCTCCTCGCACCCGTGACGGGCGAGCACCGTCGCCTGGTGCTGTTCCTCGACGCCTTCGGCGACCGTACGCAGCCCGAGCGCCGCCGCCAGCGCCGTGATGGCGGCGATCAGCGGCGCGGACGTGGCCTCCGGCGCGATCGCGGCGACGAACGACTGGTCGATCTTCAGGACGTCCGCGGGCAGCCGGTCGAGCCGGCTCAGCGACGACCACCCGGTGCCGAAGTCGTCCACCGCGATCCGGATCCCGAGCGCCCGCAGCCGGCGCAGCGTCGTGAGCGCGACCGGCGAGTCGGCTTCGAGCATGCTCTCGGTGACCTCGAGGACGAGGCGCTCCGGCGGGAGGCCGGTCGTCATCAGCGTCGCCGCGACCTGGTCGTAGTAGCCGGGCTGGTGCAGCTCCCGGCCGGACACGTTGACCGTGATCTTGGCGGGGACGGGCCACGACGCGGCCTCCCGGCCGGCGGTCTCGAGCACGAACCGGCCGAGCTCGGTGACGAAACCGCTGCGTTCGGCCCGGGGGATGAAGTCGACCGGCGACACCCGGGTGCCGTTCGCCCGCGCCCACCGCAGCAGCGCCTCGGCCCCGGTGACCCGCCCGGAGCGGAGGTCGACGATCGGCTGGTAGACGACGGTGAACTCGCCCGCCGACAGCGCGGCGGCCATCTCGGCCCAGCTGTCCGCGGCGCTGTCCGCGCTGCAGAAGATGCGCCTGCCCCCGGCCCGGCGGGCCTCTTCCAGCGCGGCCTCCGCCCGGCCCGACAGCGTGACCGGCGTGTCGTCGAGGCACCGGCCGGCGATACCGGCCGAGAACTCACGCGGGAACCGCTCCAGCACCGCGGACGCCTGGGAGCCCGAGAGCGGCAACAGCAGCGCGAAGCGATCGCCGCCGTAGCGCGCCAGCACCCCGTCGGACCCGACCACCGCCGCCCACTCCTGCGCGACCAGGTGCAGCAGCTGGTCCCCGGCGGCTCTCCCCCGCTGATCGTTGACCGCGGCGAAGTCGTCCAGGTCCAGGAACGCGAGGCTCAGCGGGCGGTCGACGCGTGCCGCCCGGTCGAGCGCGGACGCCAGCGCCCGCTCGAACCCGCGGCGGTCCGGCAACCCGGTGAGATCGTCGGTCTCCGCGCGCGCCGCGGCACGCACCAGCCAGCCGAGGATCACCGCGAGCATGACGTTCTGCACGGACATCGCGACCACCGCCATCCACGGCATCGCGTTCCAGGCCAGCTTGGTGCCGATCAGCGCCGCCACCGAGAGGATCTGCAGGCTCCACGCCGCCACCCAGGTGAAGAACGCGAACGCGAAGATCGTCACCAGGATCAGCAGCGACGCCAGCGCCATCGCCAGGAGGTTCCCCCGCTCGGACCGCACGCCCAGCGTGATCACGCCGATCGGGGCGAGCGCCAGCAGGTGGTAGAAGGTGTCGGGCAGCCGGTGCCCGCGGACCGCGACGAGCCCCAGCCCGCTCCCGAGCGCCACCGCGAGCAGCGACATCGCCAGCACGTAGGCGTTGCCGTCGCGGTCGTTTTCCAGCGCGGCCGAGAACAGGCCGATGACCCCACCGACCAGGTACGCCGCCCCCGCCATAGCCGCCATCGCCGGTCCGGTGGCGATCACCGGACGCCGAAAGCGGCCGGCGTTCAGCCGGCCGCGCAGTCCGTCGAGCACGCCCCTCCCCGGCTCGGAGGATCCTCGTCAGATCCCCATCGGCCGGGTGCGGGCGGATCGAAGGGTTTCCGGGGTCCTACAACCGCGCCTGGCGGCGGCCGGCGAGGGCGGAGACCGAGAGCAACACGGTGGGAACGAGCGCGGTGAGCGCCGCCGAGACGACGAGCGAGCTCAGGACCACGCCGGTGCCTCCGACGAAGACGGCCGTCAGCCGGATCGACCAGACCAGTGCCTCGGCGAGGAAGAACAGCCCGACGGCCATCGTGACGCGCTCGTCGACGACGGCCCAGAGCAGCGCGACGACCCAGACGGCGACGAACGCGCCGAACCGCACGATCCCGGCCACGGCGGGAAGCAGGTTGTCCCCGACGTGGTCGGCGGCGATGAGCAGTAAGGGCGCGTAGAGGGCGTACCTGAGCAGCCCGGATACCGGCGGCGGGGCCTTCCGGGCCACCGGTAGCAGCAGCACCGCCGCGAACAGGTAGTGGAAGAAGCCGGCCTCCAGCGCGGTGTCGGTCAGCCACGTGCCCAACCCCACCAGGAACGCGACGGCGGTGACGGCGAGCGCCATCCGGTGCCGTCCCAGCGTGCCGGCGACCAGCGCGAGCAGCCCCACCGGCGCCGCCAGCACCTCGGGCAGGCTCTGCTCGAGCAACCACCAGTCGTGCGGAGGGCCGTAGACGAGGGTGAGGCCGGCCCGGACGGGCGGGGTGGTGATCGAGTAGATCAGGACCATCAGCGCGGCGATGCGCGACGCGATCAGCCAGCTTCCGGCGGTGGTCCGGCGCGCCGACCCGGCGTGGGCGCGGAGGGCTCCCAGCAGGAGCGCCGGCAGCTCGCGGCGCATCGGGCGGCCGGGCGCCTCCAGGAGCGTGGCCATCAGTTCGGGGCCGCGTTCCTCCCGGTACGCCTTCGGGTAGAGGCGGAGGACACGGGCGTAGCGTCGCTCGAGCCGGCTGCTCATGCGAGGCCGGCCGCGGGGCGCAGCGCCATCCGGTCGGTCACCACCTTGGCCGCGTTGGCCAGGTGCGCGGCCTCGACGCGAAGGGCGGCCAGGCCGTCCGGGGTGACCTCGTAGTAGCGCCGGGCCCGGCCGTTGACGATCTCTTCACGCACCACCCGGACGAAGCCCTCCGCGGTGAGGCGATCCAGCGCGGAGTAGAGCGTGCCGGTGGCCAGCGTGACCCGGCCCTCGGACAGGGCCTCGGCCCGCTTGATGATCGCGTAGCCGTAGCGGGGCTCGTCCTGGAGCGCGGCCAGGATGAAGTAGGTCGGTTCTCGCACGGGCGCCACCATATGACGATGAACTACATATGTAAATGAGCGGCTTTCAGCGACTGATAACAAGGTCCGCATGGATCCGAACCTGTTGGGTCGCGCGGTCGACCTCGCCACCCGGAACGCCGCCTCCGGGCAACTCCCCTTCGGCGCACTGGTGGTCCGCGACGGCGAAGTACTGGCGACCGGCGTCAACACCGTGCTCCGTGACCTGGACCCGGCCGCACACGCCGAGGTGGAAGCCGTGCGGGCGGCCTGCCGTAGCCTCGGCACCCTCGATCTGCGCGGCGCCGAGGTCTACTCGAGCTGCGAGCCCTGCCCGATGTGCTGCGGGACGGCGAGCGCCACCGGAATCGCGGTGATCTGGTACGCCGCGCCGGCCACCGACATCCCCGACCTGGGTTACCCGGTGCCCGCGCCGGCCGTCTTCGAGGCGCGCCACGCCGACCACGCCGACCGCACCGCGCCGTTCGCGCGCTACCTGAACGGCTGAGCGCGATGGTCAAACTCGGCATCAACATCCCGAACTTCAGCACCTCGCCGCGCGAGATGCGCGACTGGGTGCGGTTCGCCCAGGACCACGGCTTCACGCTGGCGATGATGTCCGACCACGTGGCCGTCACCCCGCAGGTGGCCGACCTCTACCCGCCGCCGTTCTACGACCCGTTCACCACCCTCGGCTGGGTGGCCGGGTACGCCGAGGGGCTCGAGCTCGGCACGACCGTCACGATCCTGCCGTACCGCCACCCACTGCTCACCGCCTCGATGGCGGCCGCGCTCCACGACTTCACCGACGGGCACTTCGTGCTCGGCGTCGCCGCCGGCTGGGCCGCCGACGAGTTCGACGCGCTGGGGCTCGACTTCGACGCCCGCGGACGGATGTCGGAGGAGTACGTGGCCGCGATCCGCGCCGCGCTCCGCGACGAGGTCACGTCGGCGAGCGGCGAGTTCGTCGGTTACCGGGACGTCGCGACCGGGGCCGCCCGCCACACTCCGATCTGGATCGGTGGTACCGCGCCCGCGGTGCTGCGCCGGGCGGTGGCGCACGGCGACGCCTGGCATCCGAACAACGCTCCGCTGGACTGGCTGCGTGACGTCGGTCTCCCGAAGACGCAGGGGGTCGCGTTCTGTCCCCGGATGCGTGCTCGGGTCACGGCGCACGACTCCGCACCCGATCGTGCGCCCGGCACCGGCAGCCTCGACCAGGTCGCGGCCGATTTCCGCACGCTGATCGAACTGGGCGCGGAGTACGTCGTCCTGGACTCCAACCCCGACCACCCCCGCGACCGCCTTCCGGCCGCCGAGGACTTCCGCACGCTCGCCGCGCTCGCCGACCGGCTCATCGGGGGGCGGTGAGCAGCGGCCGGAGCGCCAGAGCGGCCAGCACCACGACGACGAGCACCTGCACGGCCTCGTTGCTGACCGCGCCCGAGGTCGTCAGTACTCCGGTCAGCGGGGCCAGGATCATGTTGTTGCCCGCGTGCGCCAGACAGGCCGGCCAGACGCTGCCGCTGCGCTCACGCAGCCAGGCCAGCAGCACCTCCTGGCACATGATCCACGCGGTCCAGCCGGCCAGGCCGAACAGCACGTTCCGGTACTGGCCGTAGTCGGTGAAGACCAGCGGGTAGTGCCAGATCGCCGCCACCAGACCGGCCGCCAGCGCGGCGACGCGCGGGCGGCCGGGGGCGATGC
Organism: Cryptosporangium japonicum; assembly: GCF_039524755.1. Classification (NCBI taxonomy): domain Bacteria; kingdom Bacillati; phylum Actinomycetota; class Actinomycetes; order Cryptosporangiales; family Cryptosporangiaceae; genus Cryptosporangium; species Cryptosporangium japonicum. The sequence continues at coordinate 96,282 of NZ_BAAAGX010000025.1, read as the reverse complement.
GCACCAGCAGATAGCCGGTCCACCCGAACTCCTCGCCCCAGAACAGCGGGGTCGTGACCAGCGCCAGCAGGCCGAGCACGAGCGGCACCGCCCAGACCGGCACGCCGGGGACCACGTCGCCGAGGCCCGGTTCCCACTGGCCCGACGTGGCCGCGACCGCCAGCACGACCGCGGCCACGCCCAGCGGAGCGAGCCAGGCCAGCAGGTAGTAGGGCCAGGCCGCCCGGAGCCGCGGGCGGGCGCCGGCGTCGGCGAAGCCCTCGCGGCTGATCCAGCGCCGCACCACCACCGCCGCGACGGCCGGCGCGAACCCGCCCGGGATCTGCACGAGCGGGTTCACCAGCGAGAGGTCGAACACGAAGTAGGCGAGCGCACCCCAGCCCCAGGCGATACCGAACGCGAGGAGCAGGAACGGCCAGATCGTCGTACGTCGTGTCATCGATCCAGCACATCAAGGCCGACCGCCCCGGGCAGGACGGCAGAGCCCCGGATCCGACGTAGAGCTGGCTCTACGTCGGATCCGGGTTCGGCGGGGTGCGAGGCTCACTTGCCTCGCAGGCTCGCCAGCACCTTCGCCGGAACCGGCTGGCCGAGCATCTGGCACGTGGTCACCGCGTCGGCACCGAAGACGAGGGTCTCGTAGTAGCGCGTGACGCCGGCGTTCTCGGTGGCCTCGAGCGGCTCACCGGTCGCGTCGGTGACCGCGGTGCGCCGGCCGTCCTCGGTGGCCACTGCCGTGCTGTGGTGTCCCATCGTGTCGCCACCGTGGCCCCACACCGTGCCGCACGGCGAGTCGGTCTTGAACAGGCCGAGGCCGTAGCCGCCCTTGATCGGGAAGGCCGCGGGCAGCGGAACCGTCGTCTTCATCTGCGTGAGCTGGGCCTGCGAGAACAGCTTGCCCTGCAGCACACCGGAGAAGAACGTGGAGAGATCGTCGGCCGTGGTGACGATCGCACCCGCGGCGCCGCCCCAGCTGCCGATCGGCCAGTCGGACGTGTCGGTGTAGACCGGCTTGCCACTGGCGAACTCGATCGCGTACCCGTGCGCGAACCCGTCCCCGGTGTCGGTCGCCCGCGGGTCGGCGTAGTAGGTGTCCTCCAGCCCCAGCGGGCCGGCGATGCGCTCCTGCACCAGCGTGGCCATCGACTTGCCGGTCTGCTTCTGCAGGATCATCCCGAGCAGCGTGTAGTTCGTGTTCGAGTACTGCCAGCCCTGGCCCGGCGCGAAGTAGGGCTGGTGCTTGAACGCGATCTTCAGCAGTTCGGCGTCGGTGTAGACGTGCTGGGGGTTCTTGGCCATACCGGCGAAGAAGTTCTCGTCGCCGGTGTAGCTGAACAGGCCGCTGGTGTGGTTGAGCAGCCGCCGGACGGTGATGTTCTTGCCGTTCGGCACCACTCCCGGCAGGTACTTCTCGACCGGGGCGTCGAGGCTGACCCGGCCCCGGTCGACCTGCTGCAGGGTGAGCACCGACGTGAACGTCTTGGTGTTGCTGCCGGCCTCGAACTGGTCGGTGGCCTTGATGCGGCGGCCGGTCGACCGGTCCGCGACGCCACGCGCCAGCGTGTAGACCTGGCGGCCGTTGTCGATCCGGGCCAGGTACCCGGGCGGGCCGGCCTCGAGCACGTGCTGGGCCACCTCGCGCTGCAGTGCGTCGTCGACCCCGGGCCCGCCGGTGGCCGACGCGGGGCTGGTCGCGACGCCGGTCAGCGCGGCCGCCGCGGCCAGCACGAGCGCCGTCTTCCCGAAGATGTTCGCCGTGTTCGTCATGGCTCAATCCTGGCGAGACGGCCGCCGGCGAACATTGCCGCCAACTGGTCAGCCGAGGTAGCGCCTGCACTACCCCAGCGAGCCGAGCCAGGCCTGCCACGCCTCGATCTCGGCCGACCGGTCGCGGCCGTCGAAGTAGTGCGCGGTCGCGAACACCATGCCGGTGTAGCCGTGGATCAGCACGTAGATCGCGTCGCCGGTGCGCATGCCGACGAAGCTGGTCGAGTGCACGAACTCGACGACGCCGTCGACCGGCTCGATGCCGGGCACGCTGAGCCGGGCCGGCTGCCCGTCCGCCGCGTCGAGGCCGGCGCCGACGGCCGCGGTCATCGCCGCCCACGGGCCCTCGGCGACCGGCCCGGGCAGGAACGTCGAGTGCTCCGCCGTGCGGGGCGCGAAGTGCTCGAGGTACACCGCGAGCTTGCTCAGGTACGCCTGGTCGCCGACCGAGAGCCCGTTGTACTCGGCCTCCCAGTCGTCACCGAGCGCGCCGCTGTGGACGAAACGCACGACGGTGCCACCTCCGTCGCGTGACTCGATCAGCCACTCGAACGCCGTGAACGTGCCGTCCGGGTTCTTGTCCTCCTCGGTCGCGTACCGGCGCCCCGGCTCCCAGGCGGTGATGTTCGCGGTCGACGTGGCGCCGAACATGTCGAACGTGCTGGTCTTGCTGTCGCTGTCGACCACGGTGCGGCCCATGAGCCAGGAGTCGACACCCGGCCCGGTCGTGATCGCGTCCCAGACCTGTTCCGGGGTGGCGTCCACAGTGATCTCGCCGTGGATTTCGAAGGGGTGGCTCATGACTTGTCTCCGCCTTCCGTGAGGCTCGGGTGCACCGCGATGACGACGCGGTGCCCTCGCCCGGTTTCCGAGTGGTACTTGCTGACCAGTTCGGCGAGCGACGAGGTCAGCTCGCCGAGGAACGCGGCCCGATCGGCCGGCGTGGCGAACCGCACCTCGGCGTCGAGGCCGAACGTGCCCAGTGGTTTGTTGGCCCGCGCCGCCCCGTTGATGAGCGCGCCGGTCTCACGCACCAGCCGGGCGGCGAGCGCGAGCAGCCACCGCGCCGACAACCGGTCGGGCGACCGGGCCGGATCGGGGGCGACCGCCGCGAGCGCGGCCGGGGAGATGACGTAGGCGGCGGCCGACGCGCGCACGACGCGCTCGGTCATGTTGCCTTTGCGCCGCTCCTCCACGAGCTCGACGAGCCCGTGCTGCTCGAGCGTCTTGACGTGGTAGTTGACCTTCTGGCGGGCCAGCCCGAGGCGGGCGGCGAGCGTGGTGGCGGTGTGGGGTTCCGCGAGTTCGGCGAGGATCCGGGCCCGGATCGGATCGAGCGAAGCTTCCGCCGCGGCGGCGTCCTCGATCACGGCGATGTCCTGCATGGGCCCAGCGTCGTACCGAAAAATATTTTTGTCAAGGAGGATATTATCTTCGGTGGCTGACCGACAGTGATGAGCGGGGCGGTGCTGGTGCTGCGGTCGTGGTCGGGTACGTCGCCGCCGGCTTCGGGGCGCTGGCCGCCGTGATGGCACCGGTGCTGCTCGGGCCGTCCGCCGCGGAGCAGGCGGCCGCGGCCGAGGAGACGGCACGCCCGCTGGCCGAACGGAACCGCCTCGCCCGCGAGCGGCACGATCCGATCGGGCACACGCTCACCGCGGCCACGCTGCAGGACGCCGCGGCCCAGCGGGTGTTCGACACCGACCCGGCGGGCGCTGGCGACTATCGAGGAGACGAGCCGGAGCGCGGTGGCCGATCTGGACCACGCGCTCGGCGCCCTCCGCGGCGACGAGGCCACGCACGCACCGGAGCTCACCCGAGTTACCGCGCCGGTGCGCCGACGTCCGGGCCGGCGGCGTCGACGACGGACGTCCGGATGCCGGGTGTCGACGGGCTGCAGGCCACCCGCCTGCTGCTGTCCCCGCTCGGTGGCCCCGCCGCGTGTCCTGGTCGTCGCCACGTTCGAGAACGACGACTAGGTGTACGACGCCCGGCGGATCGTCGCGAGCTCGACGTCCTCCGCCTGCTCGCGACCGGGCGGTCCAACGCGGAGATCGGTCGTGAGCTGGGCGTCGGCGTCGAGACCGTGGAGCCCGGTCCCGCGAGCCTGGATCACATGGTGCTGATCTCTCTGGCCGGCGAAGCGTTGATCCGGGTGTACTGGCTGTGGTCGGACGTCGCCGAAGGCCGGGCGGTGTTCCGCACGCTCTTCGTGTTCGTCGGGTGGGGGCTGGCGCTGGCCGTCACGGCCCACCGCGCCACCCGGGCCACGGCATGGGCGCGCGAGGCGGCGTCGTACGGCACGATGACCGGGTGCGGATCGACGACTTCGTGGACGTGCTGCGTCGTGACGGTGAGGCGCTGGGCCGGGCGGCCGAGCGGGCCGGCCCGGACGCCCCGGTGCCGACCTGTCCCGGCTGGCAGGTGCGTGACCTGCTCGCCCACGTCGGCGGAGTGCACCGGTGGGCCGCCGCCCTGGTCGCCACGCAGCGGCCCGAGCCGTTCGGCGCGGACGAGGAGAAGCGGTTCTTCGCCGCCCCGGCCGACGACACGCTGCTCGGCTGGTTCCGCGAGGGGCACCGCGACCTCGTCCGCACCCTCACCGACGCCGAGCCGACGATCCACTGCTGGACGTTCCTCACCGCGCCCTCGCCGCTGGCGTTCTGGGCCCGGCGCCAGGCGCATGAGACCGCGATCCACCGCGCCGACGCCGAGGCCGCCGGCGCGTCGATCCCGGACTGGGAGCCGGCGTTCGCCGCCGACGGCATCGACGAACTGCTCCACGGTTTCCTCGCCCGCCGTCCCGGCCGGATCACCGCCGACCCGGCCGTGACGCTCTCGCTGGCCGCCGACGACGTCGACGCGGCCTGGACCGTGCACCTCGCCCCCGCCGGTCTCCGCGTCGTCCCCGGCGACCACCCCGCCACGCTGCGCCTCACCGGTCCGGCGACCGACCTCTACCGGCTGCTGTGGAACCGCGCCGGGACCGAACGGCTCACGGTGGACGGTGACCCCGGCGTGCTCGACACGTGGCGCCGCCGGGCCACGGTCAACTGGACGTAAGGGGTTCGTAAGGGTCGTGGCGCCGCGGCCACCCCTAGCCTGGGAACCATGTTCGCGAGACCGCTGACGTGGGTGCTCATCCCGGTGCTGCTGGCCGCTGCGGGCTTCGGCCTGTACTGGTTCCAACCGTGGCGCCTGGCCACGAACACCACGGTCGCCGACGAGGTACCGGTGGTGCCGGCACCCGCGCCCACGGCGAGCGCGTCGGCGAGCGCCCCGCCGGTCGGCAACCGGCTGGTGGCCACCGGCACGTTCGTCACCCACGAGCACGACACCTCCGGCCGAGTCCAGCTGATCGAACGCCCCGGCGGCACGCACCAGCTCGTCCTGCTCGGGCTGCGGACCTCCGACGGACCGGACCTGCGGGTCTGGCTCACCGACCAGGCCGTCCGCCCGGGGCGGGCCGGCTGGCACGTCTTCGACGACGGCCGCTACCTGGAGGTGGCGGCGCTGCGCGGCAACCGCGGCAACCAGGTGTACGACCTGCCCGCGACGACCGATGTGGAGGGTCTGCGCAGCGTCACGATCTGGTGCAAGCGCTTCTCGGTGTCGTTCGGCGCCGCCGAGCTCACCCTCGCCTGAGATCGGCGCGGTCGAGCGCGCGGAGCGCCCAGGTCATCACCTGGGCGTACACCTCGCCGCGGACGCCGGGCGGCCGGCTCAGGTTCCGCAGGCGCTGCCGGGCGACGGTCTGCGGGTCGGTGTACTTCAGCAGGCCGTGGGAGCCGTGCCGGGTCCCGGTGCCGGAGGCGCCCCACCCGCCCATCGGCGCGTCGACGGAACCCCAGGCGGCGGCGTACCCCTCGTTGAGGTTGACGTTGCCGCTGTGCAGGCGCGACGCCAGTCGTCGGCCGCGGGCGCGGTCGCGGGTCCAGACGGAGGCGCTGAGCCCGTACTCGCTCCGGTTGGCCCGCTCGACGGCGTCGTCGTCGCCGTCGACCCGGTAGAGCGAGACGACCGGGCCGAACGTCTCCTCGGCGGACACGGCCATGGCCGGGGTGACGCCAGTGAGCACGGTGGGCTCGTAGAAGGTCGGGCCCAGGTCGGGGCGGGCCCGGCCCCCGGTCAGCACGGTGGCGCCGTGCGCGACCGCGTCGTCGACGTGCCGCTGGACGGTTCCGAGCTGGCGCGTCGACATCAGCGGCCCCAGGTCGTAGGACCAGTCGAGCCCGGAGCCCAGCCGCAGGCCACGCACGGCGTCGACGAACCGCGGGACGAAGTCGTCCCAGACGTTCGTGTCGACGTAGAGCCGCTCGGTGGAGATGCACAGCTGGCCCGAGTTGGCGAAGCAGGAGCGCACCGCGCCGGGTACGGCCCGGTCCAGGTCGGCGTCGGCGCAGATCAGCAGGGCGTTCTTGCCGCCGAGCTCCATCGAGAAGTCGGTGAGGCGCTCGGCGGCGCCGGCCGCGAGGAGACGTCCGACCCGGGTGCTGCCGGTGAACATCACGTAGTCGACGCAGCTGACCACGGCCTCGCCGAGTTCGGCCCCGATGCCGGTGACCACGGTGAACACGTCGTCGGGCAGCCCGGCCTCGGTCAGCAGTTCCTTGGCCAGCAGGCACGAGAACGGCGTCAGGTGATCGGGTTTGGCCAGCACCGCGTTGCCGGCGAGCAGCGCGGGCAGCGCGTCGGAGATGCCCAGGGCGAGCGGATAGTTCCAGGGCGAGAGGACACCCACCAGGCCCTTGGGGTGGCGGGCCTCGTGGGTGACGGTCAGGCCCGGGATGGCGCCCCGTCGCCGGCGGGTGCGCAGCAGACCGGGGCCGACGGTGGCGTAGTACCGGCTGACCTGGGCGACGTCGAGCACCTCCTCGAACGCGTCCGCCCGTGACTTCCCGGACTCCCGCTGGATGACGTCGAGGATCTCGGCCCGACGCGTCAGCACCAGCCGTCCGAAGCGGCGGACGACGTGCGCGCGGTCCCGGACCGGCACCTGGCTCCACGTCCGCTGGGCGGCACGGGCGCGGGCGGCGGCCGGAGCGACGTCCTCGGGGCGGGCGCGGGCGATGTCACCGATCCGCTCCCCGTCCACCGGGCAGTGGACGGCGATGCGGCCGCGGTCGCCGGGCACGGCGGCGAGCGCGGAGAGCCGGGCGGTCACGCGTCGCCGTCCCGGAGCGCGCCGGCGGTCACGTTGCGGACGACGGTGGGCAGGCCGCGTGCGAGCGTCCCGCCGAGCAGGAGCGCGTAGATCCGGTGCAGCGGACCGTCGAGGACGACGCCGTGCGTGGTGCGTGTTCCGCCCGCGGCCGGTGCCATGTCGTGGGTGATCGCGAGGGTGGCCAGCGGCAGCCGGATGGTGAAGTCCATCGCCCGGCCGGGTTCCACGCGGGTGAACTCGATCGTCTGCGCCGGAACGCCGTGGGTCTTGACCACACCGGTGGCTCCCTCGACCAGCGCGCCGTCGAAGCGGGCCCACTCGACGCCGGGGTCGTCGACGTGCCAGTAGCCGGCGGTGGTCCAGCGGGTCCAGAGCTGGGCCGGGGTGGCGGTGGTCAGCTCGCTGTGGTGGTGGCTCCAGGTCATCGGACGGCCTCCAGCGTGAGTGCGACGGTGACTTCCCTGGCCGCGCGCTCCCCGGCGGAGACCGCGCCGTCCAGGTGACCGGCCCAGCGGGTCGCGGTCTCGGTGCCGGCCCAGTGGATCGGGCCGACCGGCTCGGTCAGCCGGGCGTGCAGCGCGCCGGAGGCACCGGGGCCCGGCGCCGCGGTGGGGCCGCCACCGAGCCAGTCCTCCTCGGCCCAGCGGTGGTCGGTGTAGCCGAGCGGCCGGAGCGCGCGTTCCCCGAACAGGTCGGCCAGGGCCGACAGCGCGCGGATACGGCGCTCGGCGGCGTCGACGGCGTCCCAGTCGCGGGCGTAGTCCCCACCGACGAACCCGAGGAGAACACCACGGGACGCGTCGCGAGGGCTGGCGTCGAACGTGATGAAGACCGGTCCCTCGTCGGAGACGGCCATGCCGCTCAGACCATCACCCCGCCAGAACGGCGTGTCGTAGACCGCGTACACCTTGGACAGGATCCCGGGCGACCAGCGCTGGGCGAGCCGGCGGTGCGCCGAGGGCAGCTCCGGAGCGAACCGGATCCGCCGCCGCAGGGCCGGTGGGACCGCGACGATCACCCGGCGGGCGGTGGTCGGGCCGTCGTCGGTGGAGACGGTGACGCCGTCACCGGACCGGTCGATCCGCAGCACCGGCGAGCCGAGCCGGACCGTGCCGTCGCCGAGCGCGTCGGCCACCCGGACCGCCACCTCGTGGGCGCCCTCGACGAAGTGCTGCTCGACCGCGCCACCGCGGGTCCCGAGCAGCGCGTCGAGGCCGCCGGCCTGGGCGACGTAGTGCAGCGCGTAGAGGAGCGAGAGCTCGGACGGCTCACATCCCCACGAGGTGCGGCTGACCACGGCCATCAGGTCGTGCGTGCCTCGGCCGGCGCGCTTGGCGGTGAGCCAGGATCCGAGCGTCCGGGCGTCGAGGCCGGCCGCGTCGGGCGCGTCGCCGGGGCGGCCGACCGGGACCTTGCGGCTCAGCCGCTCCAGCGCGGACCGCACCCGGACCAGGTCGAGGAGACCGGCCACGCCCAGCGGTGGGACGAGGCCGCGGTAACGCCTGCGGTCCTTGCGCCACAGCAGCAGGTTGTCGCCGGAGTCGTACGTCGGGTGGCGGGCGACGCCGACCTCGTCGGCCAGCGCGAGGATCCGCTCCTGGCCGGGACCGACGAACGTGCCGCCGAGATCCACCACGGCGCCGGCGACGGTGGCGGAACGGACCCGGCCGCCCACCCGGTCCTGCGCCTCGAACACCCGGACACGAAGGCCGCGCTGCTGCAGAGCGCGTGCGGCGGTGAGGCCGGACAGACCGGCACCCACCACGACGACGTCGACGTCGGTCATGCTGGTTCTCCTCAGGGGACGGAAGGGCGGAGCCGGCGTGCGACGGGCAGCACCAGCAGGAGCGCGAGCGCGGGGGCGACGAACCCGAAGCGGAGCGCCGCGCCGGTGCCGAGCAGGCCGGGGACGACCGAGCCGGCGACGGCACCGGCGTAGTTGAAGACGTTGACGCGGGCGATCACCTCGTCGCTCCGGGCCGGGAGCAGTTGGCCGGCCGCGGCGAAGGCGATCGGCACCACCGCGCCGACGGCCAGCCCGGCGACGGCGAACCCGACCACCGCCACCGCCGCGGTCGGCCCGAGCACGATCAGCGCGCACCCGGTCGCTCCGCCGAGCAGCGCCGCCACCGCCACCGCGCGCCGGCCCCAGCGCAGTACCGCGGGGTCGGTCGCGAGCCGGGTGAGCAGGACCGTCGCCTGGTAGACCGCGTAGGCGACCGGTGCGAGCACGGCCGAGGCACGCAGGCCGTCGGAGAGGTAGATCGTGCTCCACGTCGACACCGCGGAGTCGAGGACGTAGGCGACGAGCACGAGCGACCCGACCGCCCAGATCGCCGTCCGCGGCAGCGGCGCCCGCGCTTTCGCGCCGGTGTCCCGGGCGGGAACGGTCGGCAGCAGCCACCTCCGGCCGGCCGCCGCCAGCCCGAGCTGGACGAACGCGACGGCGCCGACGAGCGTCAACGCCGAGACGTGCAGGGCGGCCACGGCCGCGGACAGGAGCGCGCCGAGAACACTCCCGACGGTGAAGACCGAGTACAGGCGGCCGAGCATCGGCACCCCGGCGCGCGCCTGCAGCGCGACGGCCTGCATGTTGCTGCCGGCGTCGACCGTGCCCAGCCCCAGCCCGTACAGCGCGACCGCGGCCAGGTAGACCGGCAGGTGGTGGGCCAGGCTGATCCCCGCCAGCGCGACGCACTGCACACCGAACCCGACGCACAGCGCGGTCCGGCTCCCGCGGCGCACCGCGATCGTGTCGGCCAGCCCGGAGCCGAGCGCGGCGGCCACGCAGACCCCGAGCAGGATCGCGGCGACCACGGCGTCGTGAAGGCCCATCCGGTCCTTCGCGGCCGGCAGCGCGGTGACGACCGCGGCGTACCCCACGCCCTGGGCGGCGTACGCGGCCGACACCATCAGCGTGGCCGGCTTCACCGGACCGGCAGCCGATCCGCGGTCGCCGCGAAGGCCACCACGTCGTCCAGGGTGTACGAGCCGGCGTCGGTGCCGAGGCCACCGGCCACCTGGGCCGCGGTCGCGCAGCCGAGCTCGGCCGACGCACGCGGGTGCCCGATCGACCGGCCGCGCAGGAAGCCGGCGCTGAACGCGTCACCGCATCCGCTGGTGTCGACGACCCGCGTGGCGTAGGCGGGAACGTCGAGGACCCCGTCGTCGGTGACCACCGACGCACCACGCGCTCCCCGGGTGACCGCGACGCAGGCGGCGCCCAGCTCCACCAGGGCCCGGGCGCCGTCGGCCGGGTCGGACGCGCCGGTGAAGCCCCGGACCTGCTCGTCGCTGGGGAGCAGGTAGTCGGTGTAGGGCAGGGCGGCCGCGATCCACTCCAGCAGCCAGGGTTCGCCGGGCGCCAGCACGTCGACCGACGTCGTGGCGCCCCGCTCGTGGGCGCGACGCAACAGCCGGGCCGCCGCGTCGCCGCCGAGGAACTCCGGGCCACCCAGGTGCAGGTGGGTCAGGCCGTCGAGCTGCTGGTCGGAGACGTCGTCGACGGTGAACGCCCCGTTGGCCCCGATGCAGTGCCAGGCCGGGCGGGCGCCGTCGGGCCGGATCGGCAACACCGAGGCCGACGTCTGGTGGCCGTCGGTGCGCACCAGCCCGCCGGTGTCGATCCCCTCGCGGGACAGCAGCGCGACGAGGGTGTCGCCGAGCGCGTCGGCGCCGATCGCCCCGATGCTGCGGACGTCGGCCCCGAGGCGGGCCGCGACCAGCGCGGTGCCCCCGGCGGTACCGGCGGCGCTGAGCCGGATCGTCTCGACGAGCTGCCCGCCACCGTGCTCGGGGATCGACTCGATCCCGATCACCAGGTGATCGAGGACGTGAACGCCGACGCAGCCGATCCTCATCCGTACTCCTCCCCGTCGATGCGCGAACGTGGGAGAACGTAAGAACAAAACCGCTGGTCGATGTGCGTCGCACGACGCTTGTGGCAACATTGCCCCCCGTCGTGGCGCGAAGACCTACCTGGCGAGGACGGAGCCCGTGGAGGACCGGACGCTCTCGCGGGCCACCATCCCGCCCGGGGTGCTCACCGGCCTGCTCGATGTCGCCGACCAGCACCAGGTGGCCACCGGCGCCTGGTTCGCCGGCACCGGGCTGGACCGGGCCCGGCTGGAGGAGCCCGGCACGCTGGTGTCCTACCGGCAGGCGATCACCGTGATCCGCCGCGCGCTGGCCACGCTGCCCGCCGGGCCGCTCGGCCTGCTGATCGGCAACCGGGACCCGCTGCTCACCTGGGGGCCGCTCGGGATCGCCATGCGCTCGGCCGCCACCGTCGCCGAGGCCATCCGCGTCGCGCTCGACTACCACCAGGGTTCGGGCACGCTCGTCGACTTCTTCAGCACCCACACCGGCGACGAGACCGTCGTCGAGCTCGTACCCCGCACCCGCGAGCCGGACCTGCTGGTGTTCCTCACCGAGGAGGCGTTCGCCGGAATCGTGACGCTGATCCGGCTGACGTTCGGCGCGTCGTCCGGGCCGGCGGCCGCGCACCTGTCCTACCCACCGCCGCCGTGGGCGTCGGCGTACGCGCGGCTCTGGCGCTTCCCGGTCACGTTCGACAGCGACCGCACGACGCTGACGCTCCCCCGCACCCTCGAGACGCGACGCATCCCCACCGCGAACGCGACCCACTTCGAGGCCGCGCTCAGCGCGACGCGGGCGCTGCTCGACCCGGAGCCGGTCGACGCGCTCGTCGCCGCCGTCGAGGGCGCGCTCCGCGCCGACCTCCGCCGCCGGAAAACCGCGACGCAGGTCGCGGCCGAACTCGGCGTCAGCCCCCGCACCCTCCACCGCCGGCTGGCCGACGCCGGGCACAGCTTCGGCGCGATCCAGGACGGGGTGCGACGCCGCCACGCGGACACGTTGCTGACGAACACCCGCCGGTCGATCACGGAGATCGCGGCCGAGCTCGGTTACCACGATCCCCGCGAGTTCCGCCGGGCCTACAAGCGCTGGACGGACACGACCCCGAGCCAGGTCCGCCGCGACCGCAGCGGCTGACCGTCAGGCCAGGTCGGCGATCGCGTCGGTGATCACCGCGGCGACCTCGGCCGGGTGCGAGTGCATGACCAGGTGCGGCGCGTCGATCTCGACGACACCGCGCAGCCCGGCCCGCTGGTAGCCGAAGCGCTCGACGTCCGGGTTGATCGTGTGGTCGGCGGTCGACACGATCCCCCACGCCGGCTTGGACTTCCACGCCACGTCGGTCGCACCCTCACCGAACGCGATCGCCGAGAGCGGCCGCTGCGAGTGCGCGAGCACCTCGGCGGTCCTCGGGTCGACACCGGCGGCGAAGATCGCGGGGAACGCGTCGATCTTCACCGAGACGTCGGTGCCGTCCGTGCCGTCCGGCAGCGTGTAGGGCTCGTACACCAGGTTGGCGGCCAGGTCGGAGTCGGGGAAACCGCCCTGGAGCTGGCCGAGGCTCTCGCCCTCCGTCAACGCGTACCCGGAGACGTACACGAGGCCGACCACGTTCTCGGCCACGCCGGCGACGGTGATCACGGCGCCGCCGTAGGAGTGCCCGGCGAGCAGCACCGGGCCGTCGATCTGCTCGACGAAGCGTTTGATGTACGCGGCGTCGCCGGACAGGCTGCGGTTGAACACCGGCGGCACCCGGACGTCGTACCCGGCGTCGAGCAGCAGCCGGGTCACCGGTGCCCAGCTCGCGGAGTCGGCGAACGCGCCGTGGACGAGAACGATCGTGGGACCGGGCATGGGAACTCCTACGGGTCGGCGGGACCGGTTCGACCCGAATGCTGCTGCGTCCGGCCCGGACCACGCATCCGTCGATTTACTGCGTCTCGCACGGCGGTTCACTACGTCGGACATGTGTGCACACGATCGTGCGATGTGCCCGGCGGCGGAGGCGCCGACAGTACGGTCATGACAGTCGTAGCCCGAGAGACCGCGCCGGCGCCCCTGGGCCGGGAAGCCGAGCTGGACCGCCTGCGTGGCCTGGTGGACGCGGCCGGCGGCGCGGCGCTCTCGGTGCGCGGCGGACCCGGGACCGGCAAGACCCTCCTGCTCGACCTCGTCGCCGCGTACGCCGAGCGGGGTGGCCCGCGGGTCCTGCGCGTCGCCGGGTGCCGACCGGAGTTCGCGCTGGCGTGGGGCGGCCTGCACCGGTTGCTGCGTCCGCTGCTGGCCGGCGCGAACGCTCTCCCGGCCGCGCTGAGCACGGCGTTCGGCGGGGCGGCGGCCGATCCGTTCCTGGTGGCGCTGGCCACGCTGGACCTGCTCTCCGCGGCCGGGCGCGACGAGCCGCTGCTGCTCCTGGTCGACGACGCCCAGTGGCTGGACGAGGAGACGCTCGGCGCACTGGCGTACGTCGCCCGGCGGCTGGACGGCGAGCCGGTCGGGCTGGTGGTGGCCCGCCGGTCGAGCCCGGAGCCGCGGTCCGGGCTCGACTGGCCGGAGCTGCGACTGGGGCCGCTCCCGGCCGAGCTCGCCGTCCGCCTGCTGGCCGAGGAGCACCCGGACGCGCCGGCGGTCCTGCGCGAACGCTGGCTGCGTGAGGCGGCCGGGAACCCACTGGCCCTGCGTGAGCTGCCGCGCAGCCGCGGCGCCCGCACCGACCAGCTCGACGGCGTACCGCTCACCCCGCGGCTGGCCGACGCCTTCGCCAGCGAACTGTTCGGGCTCCGGCCCTCGACCAGGGCACTGCTCCTGCTGCTGGCCGCCGACGCCGGCGGCACGCTGGCCGAGCTGCTGGCCGCGGGCGCGCGGTTCACCGGGCGTCCAGTGGAGCCGGCCGAGCTGCTGCCCGCGCTCGACGGCGGCCTGGTCACGCTCACCGCCGGGCGGCCGGCGTTCACCCAGCCGCTGCTGCGCTGGGCGATCTACGCCGACGCGTCCCGGGCCGACCGGTACCGCGCCCACCAGGCCTTCGTCCAGGTCCTCGAGCCGCACGCCGACGACGGCACCGGCATCGACCGGCGCGTCTACCACCGGGCCGCGATCGCCTCCGGACCCGACGCCGCGCTCGCCGACGCGCTGGACACCGTGGCGGAACAGGTGCGCCGGCGCGGCCGCGTCGCGCTGGCCGCACGGTGCTACGAGGCCGCCGCCGGGCTCTCCGCCGACCCGGAGCACCGCGGCCGCCGGCTGGTGGACGCCGCCGTTCTCGCCGATCAGCTCGGTGACCGCGACGACGCTCTGCGCACCGCCGACCTGGCCGACGCGCTGCCGCTCGCACCGGCCGACCAGCAGCGGGTGCGACTGCTCCGCCTGGCCCAGGAGCCGACGCCGCCCGCACCCGCCGTGGTCCGCGACGCCGCCCGCCACGCCGCGGACGCCGCACCGGAGGCGGCCAGCTCGCTGCTGCTCACGGTGGCCGAACACAGCCGCTGGACCGATCCGGGCCGCCGAGCCCGGGAGGCACTGCGAGCCGCCGCCGGCCGGCTGCCGGTCGCCGAGCGGCTCGCGGTCGAGGCGCTCGCCGCACCGGAGGCCACCGCCCGGCGCCTCACCGAGCTCCTGACCGACCTGCCGGTGGCGGACGAGGGGCCCACCCCCGGCGACCGCAACCGGCTGCTCGGTACCGCGGCCGCCGCGGTCGGTCAGTTCGCGCTCGCGGTTCCGCTGCTCACCGAGGCCGCCCGCCGGTTCAAGGCGCAGCACCGGCAGAGCATGCTCGCCGAGGCACTCACCGAGCGCGCCTGGGCGCACGTCCAGCTCCGGCAGTGGTCGGCGGCGCTCGACGACGCCACCGAGGCCGGCCGGCTGGCCCGGCGGACCGGCCGTCCACGGTGCTCCGCGTCGAGCGCGCTGGCCGAAGCGGTGGTCGGGGGCGTGCGCGGTGGCACCGAGCCCGCGCTGGCGTCGATCGACCGGGTGGAGCACGTCGTCCAGCCGCACGGCGCCGGGCGGCTGCTCGCCCAGGTGCAGGTGGCCCGGGGCCTGACGCTGCTGACGGCCGGGCAGTACAGCGAGGCCGTCGACGCCTTCCTCCGGCTCCTCACCGCCGGCGACCCGGCCTGCTCGGCGCTGGCCGGGAGCTGGGTGATCGGCGACCTGGCCGAGGCGTCGGTGCGTGCCGGGCGGACCGACGAGGTGCAGCCGCTGATCGAGCGGGTCGAGGTCACGGCGGAACGCACCGGGAGCCCGCGGGCCCGGATGGCGTTGCTCTACGCCCGGCCGCTGCTCGCCGCGGACGACACCGCGGAGGCACTGTTCCGGACCGCGTTGAGCAGCGAACACGTGACCGGTCCGTTCACCAGGAGCCGCCTGCAGCTCAGCTACGGCGAATGGTTGCGGCGACGCCGCCGGGTGTCCGACGCCCGGCACCAGCTGGCCGCGGCGCACGCCGCGTTCACCGCGCTGGGGCTGCCGCTCTGGGCCGACCGGGCCCGGGCCGAGCTGCTCGGCTCCGGCATCCGTGGCGACGCGCCCCCGTCGGCCGGGCTGACCGACCTGACCGCCGCCGAACTGCAGATCGCCCGCCTGGCCGCGAGCGGCAAGTCCAACCGCCAGATCGGCGAGCAGCTGTTCCTCTCCCACCGGACGGTCAGCTCGCACCTGTACCGGATCTACCCGAAGCTCCGGATCTCCTCCCGCGCCCAGCTGCACGAGGTACTGGCCCGCCTCGATCCGCCCACAGAGGACTCGGCCTGACCGTGGACGGCGGGTCAGAGCTCGTCGTCGGCGGCGAGTTGCAGCAGTTCCACGCGGGAGTGCACGCCCAGCTTGGCGAACGCACGCCGCAACCGGGCGTTCACCGTGTGCGGCGAGCACCGCAGCTGCGCGGCCGCCTCCCGGTTGGTCACGCCCGCGACGACCAGCTCGACGACCCGACGCTCGGCGGCGGTGAGCGGCTGTCCGCTGCCGGCCGCCCGGGGACGGCGGACACCGGCCTGCTCCAGCAGCGCCGCGGCGGCGTCCAGCCGGGCCGGGTCGGCGCCGCGGCGGGCAGCGTCCTCCCAGGCCGCGGCGAGGTCCAGGCGGCGGGAGGTTTCGCGGTAGAGCGCGGCCGCGGTGAGCAGCCCGGCCGGATCGTCCTCGAGCAGGCCGCGGGCGTGCGTCGCGGCCGCGGCCAGCAGCGTGAACCGCGGGTTGCGCTCGGCGCGCCGCTCGGCCAGCTCGACCGCCAGCGCGGCCTCCCGGGTCGCGCCGGCGGCCAGTGCCAGCCGGACGTACCGGGGCTGGTCGGCCGGGTCGAAGAGCACACCGGCGGGCAGGTCGATGCCGGTGAAGAGCTCGCCGGTGGCGGCCAGCGTCACGGCGCGTCGTGGGTCGTCGGCGCTCAGGGCGGCGAGCCACGCGCCGACCAGGCCGAACGCGGCGTGGCCGGTCGCCGCGGACGAGGCCGCCGTGGCCACCGCACGCTCGTAGCCGGCCCGATCGCCCGACCGGAGCGCGAGCCGACCGGCGGCGTCCAGCACCGCCGCGTCCACCGGGTCGGCCGGGTCGAGGCCGGGGATGGGCTGCGCGCGGGCCTCGGTCAGCCGGCCGGCGTCCCAGAGCAGGCGGAACCGCACCTTCTGCCAGAGCCGCTCGCCGTCACCGCGGTCGCGCACCTCGGTGAGCGCCGACTCGGCCCAGCCGACGCCGCCGTAGAACAACGCCCTGGCGGCGCCGGGAAGGCCGCGGCCCGCGTCCGGAGCGGCGGTGAGTTCGGCGTCGAGCCGGGTGAGCGTCTGCTCCCAGTCGAAGCGCCGGTAGGCCTCCGTGATGGCCGGCGGAATCACCGGACGGCCGGCCGTCGGCGGCGCACCGGCCAGCGCGTCGCGCAGCACGGCCTGCCGGAACTCCAGCGGGCCGTCCCGGTCGACCAGCAGCGCGGCCGCGGTCAGCTCGGCCACCGGGCCCCACAGCGCGGCCGGTGGTCGACGCAACGCCTGGGCCAGGTCGCCCACCCGGAAGCGCCGCGGCAGGGTCGCGGCCACCTCGAGCGTGGCCCTGGCCGACGGCGAGAGCTGCTCCACCCGGGCCTCGACCAGCCCACGCATCCGCTCCGGACGGCGGTCCCCGGCCAGCCGGGCGACGCCACCCGAGGTCGTCAGCGAGTCCCGGAGCGCGTCGACGACACCGACGAGCAGGCCCGGGTCGCCGCCGCTCCGCTCGGCCAGCGCCGCCACCTCGTCGTCGAACGGGCCGACCAGGTCACGCAGGATCGCGCGCATCGCGTCGATGGGCAGCGGGGCGAGCGTGAGTTCGGTGCCGGACGCGGCCAGGGCGGCCAGCGTGGCGCGGGCGTCCGGCGACGACGGGCGGGGGTCGGAGGCCAGCAGCCAGAGGATCGGCGCGGTGGCGGGCCGGCGCCGGAGGGCACGCAGGGTGGCCCCGTCCCTGGTGTGCAGGTCGTCCAGCGCCACCAGCAGTGGCTGTTCGCCCATGGGAGTGGCGGGCAGCTCGGTCAGCGGCGTGACGCCGTGCTCGGGTGCCCTGGCGACGGCGTCCGCGAGCAGCGCGGTCCGGCCGGAGCCGCGGGGGCCGACGACCAGGATCGTGTCGCCGCTGCCCCGGCCGACGGCGGCCAGCGCCGCCGTGATCAGCCCGATCTCCGCGGCTCGGCCGTGCAGTGCGGGCACGTCACTCCTGACTCCGGTCAGCACCCGGACGATACCTCGTTCGAACGCCCGCTTTTCGAGCCGCGACGGGGCGGGCACCATCGGGGAGGAACGACGAATGGGGGGTGCGATGGCGGCGGAGCGGGCGGTCGGCGTCCCGGCGGACGCGGCGCGCCGCACCCGGCGCCGACCGTCTCCGGTGCGCGGCCGGAACGCCGAACTCGACGTCCTGACCGGGCTGCTCGATCGCCTGGCCGAGGGCCGCGGTGGCGTCGTCGTGTTCCAGGGCGGCGCCGGGTCGGGCAAGAGCCGGCTGCTGGCCGAGGTCCACGGGCTGGCCGGCGCGGCCGGGGTACGCACGCTCGGTGGTGCGGCCGAGGCGGAGACGCGGCTGGTGCCGTTGGCGCCGCTGCTCGACGCGGTGCACGGCCCGGTCGAGGAGATCCTCGGCGGTGATCTCGCCCGCCGCCTCGCCACCGGCACCGACGAGCGGTTCGCGCTGTTGCAGGAGCTCCAGGACCGGCTGGAACGGGCGGCCCGCAGCGCGCCGCTGCTGATCACCGTCGACGACCTGCACTGGGCCGACGACGTCACCCGGCTGGTGCTGCGCACGCTCCCGGAACGCCTCGAGGGCCATCGCGTCGCCTGGGTGCTGACCAGCCGGCTCACCGAGGCCGACCCGACGACGGCCCGGTTGGCCGCGGCCGGCGCGACGGTTCGCACGCTCCACCCCTTGGACGACGACGCCGTCGACGCGGTCGCGTCGGACGTGCTCGGACGCCCGCTCGAACCGGGTGAACGGCATCTCGTCCACCGGGCCGGCGGCGAGCCGTTGCTCCTCGTCGAGGTGCTGCGCGGCCTGGCCGAGCCGTCGGGCACGGTCCCCGGCCGGCTGCGCGCGGTGATCAGCCGCCGCGTCGAGCGGCTCTCCGAGCCGGCCCAGGAGGCGGTCCGGATCGGCGCGGCGGTCGGTGACCGGTTCACCGTCAGCCAGTTGGCCGCGCTGCTCGACCGTTCCCCGGCGGCCCTGGCCGACCCGCTCGGCGAGCTGGCGAGCGAAGGCATCCTCACGTCCGACGGTGAGCAGCAGCACTTCCGGCACGGGCTGGTCCGCGAGGCGCTGAGCGCCGACCTGCCGGTCGACCTGGTCCGCGCGTTACGCCGCCAGGCCGTCGACGTCGAGCTGGCGGCCGGCCGGCCGGTGCTCGAGGTGGCCGACGCGCTGCTCGACTCGGCGCTGCCCGGTGACGTGGCCGCGGTGGGCCTGCTCCGGCGGGCGGCGCTCGCGGCCGCGCCCGAACGGGCCGCCGAGCTGCTGGCCCGTGCGCTCGAGCTGGCGCCGCCCGAGTACCGCGACCGGGGCACGCTGATCGCCGACGCGGTGGGCGCACACGTGCTCGCCGACCGCGTCGCCGAAGGGCTCGCGCTGGCCGAACGGTCACTGCAGGGCCCGCTCGACCCGGAGGTGGAGGCGAGCATCCGGCTGTCGATCGCGGTCGTCCACCGGGAGTACTCGTTCGTGCAGTCGGTGCGGCAGAGCACCACCGCGCTCGGCCTGACCGGCATCTCCGCCCGCACCCGGGTCCGGCTGCTGGCCACCCAGCTGCTGATCCGGATCCGCGATTACGAGATCGAGGCCACCGCCCCGTTCGTGCCCGGCGCACTGTGGCTGGCCCGGGTCATCGGCGACGTCCAGGCGGTCTCCGCGCTGCTGGCGGCGCAGGCCTGCGTCCGCCTGCACACCGAGGGCATCACCGCCGCCCGGGAGTCCCTCGCCGCGGCGCGTGCGGTGCTCGCGGGCGGCCCGCCGCCGCTGCTGTGGAGCCCGGCGCTGCTCACGGTGGTCTGCGCGACCATGGCCGGTGAGGTGGGCACCGCGCTCGCCGCGATCGACGCCGAGCCGGCGCGGAACTTCTTCCAGCACGCGCTCCGGGCGCGCCTGAAGTTGGACGCGGGTGCGCTGGCCGAGGCGGCCGAACTGGCCGCGGCGGTGCCGGAACGCCCGGAGACGATGGAGCCCGACCACACCGCGGCGATCGTCGGTCTCTACACGGCGGGCCGGGCCGCGCTGGCCATCGGCGACGAGACCGGAATCACCACGGCGGCACGCAACGCGCAACGCATGCTCGACGCCGACTCGCTCGCCGTGCGCTGCACCGGTGCCTGGCTCGCCGCGCTGGTCGCCGACGCCCACGGCGAGCCCGCGCGGGCGCTGGAGCTGGCCGCGCCCGCGCTGGCCCGGCTGGAGAGCGTCGGCCCGTGGCTGGCCGAGCCGCCCGACCCGGGTGACCCCGCGCTGCTGGTCCGCATCGCGCTGCGCGCCGGTGACCAGCGGCTGGCCGACCGGGTCGTGGCCAGGGCCGCCGCCGACGCCGCGCGCAACCCCGACCTGCCCGCGCTGGTCGCCGGCGAGGCGCACGCCCGTGGGCTGGCCGAGCGCAGCGCGTCCCTCCTCGACCGGGCCGTCACCCTGCTGGAGCCGGGCGACCGTCCACTCGCGCTGGCCGCCGCGCTCGAGGACGCCGGCCGGCTGGCCGAGGCCGGCGTCGGCTACCTGGACCGGGCGTTGCTGCTCTTCACCGCGCACGGCGCGCACCGCGACGCCGCCCGGATCCGCGCGCTCCTGCGTGAACTGGGCGTGCACCGCCGCCGGGCCGGGCGGGCCCGCGGGCTCACCGGCTGGGCGGCGCTCACCGCGACCGAGCTCGAGGTGGTGCGCATCATCGGCCGCGGCGCCACCAAACGCGAGGCCGCCGACCGGCTGTTCCTCTCCCCGCACACGGTGAGCACGCACCTGCGCAACGCCTACGCCAAGCTCGGCATCCGCTCACGGGTGGAGCTGGCCCGCATCGTGCTGACCGAGGATCACTGACCCGGCCGGCGGCGGGCGGCCAGCCGGAGCAGCGCCCGGACGGTGGGCGGCGGGACGTCGAGGGCCGCCGCGATCTCCCCGGTGTTCGCGCCGGCCGCGGCGAGATCGGCGGCGCGCGCCTCGGGGCCCGGCGGCTCGTCGACGGGTCCGACCGGCCGGCCCGCGGCGGCCAGCCGGTCCCGGACCAGGGCGACGTCGTGGTGGCACCCCGCCGCGCGGTAGAGCCGCAGCGCCCGGTGCAGCGCGGTGTCGTCGTCCGGTCCGCCGGGTATCCGCATCGCCCCGGCGTCGGCGTAGGCGTCGGCTCGGATCAGGACCCGGTCGCAGGCCGCGTACGCGGTCGCGGCGCGCAGGATCGGGCCGGGGTCGCGGTGGACCAGCCCGGTGAGGTGCAGGGTCAGGCCGTGCAGGAACGGCAGCCGCGGGTTCCGGAGCTCGAGCCGGTGGAAAGTGTCCAGAATGTCCAACGCGACGGCCTCGTGCCCGGCACGCAGCGCCAGCCGGGCGACGAGCAACTCGTCGGCGGCGTCCGAACCCGCGAAGAAGCGCACGCCTTCGGGTTCGCGGTTCTCGCCCACCCGGCCGATCAGCTCGGCGAGGGAGTCCTCGTCACCGGCCCGTTCGGCCAGGAGAGCGGCGTCGAGCAGGGCGGTGCCCCGCTGCCAGCGCAGTTCGCTGCGTAGCCGGGCGGCCACCTCGCGGCGCGCGTCGGCCACGTCGTCGGCCGTGCCCCGGCGCGCCGCGACCCGTGCGCGCACCCGGGCCACGAGCACTCCGGCGAAGCCGTCCGGGTCGACCACCTCGGCGAACTCGCGGACGCCGTCGGCCTCGGCCTGGGCGAGCGTCACCCGGCCCAGGTTGAACTGGAGCTGCGCGCGCACCGCGCCCCAGCGCAGCATCGCCAGACCGGGCCCGGACACCGCGGGCGCGGCCAGCGCCAGCCCGTCGGAGGCCCGCCCCACCGCGCTGAGCAGCATGCACGGCCACAGGTCGTACGGAGCGGGCCGGGGCGCCGCCGTCCGGGTGAGTGTCCGGAGCGCGTCGGCCTCGTCCTGCGCGGCCAGCGCCGCCTCCCAGTCGCCGGCGTAGAACGCGACGACCGAGCCCGACTCCAGCGTCGTCAGCTGGGCCTGGACGTCGTCGGTCTGGCCGGCCGCCGCCCGGGCCGGCGCCTGCAGCTCGGGCACGTCCTCGTACTCGTCGGCGGTGTAGAGCGCGCCGATAAGCAGGGAGAGCAGCCGCGCACGCAGCTCGGCGCCGAGGCCGGGCAGCGCGAGCGCCAGCCGGCACTGCCGGATCGTCTCGACCGAGGAGTAGTTCGCCACCCGCAGCGCCAGCTCGAGCCGGGCGCCGGCCTCGGTCGCGGCGTCCGGGAAGTCGCGCAGCGACGCGTCGCTGACCGCGGAGCCGTCCGCGCCGCGTTCGGCGGCCCACAGCGCGACGGCGGCCTCGGCGGCCAGCCGCGCGTGCGCGGGCGTCCCGGGCGGATCCAGGTCCAGCGCGCGGAGATACAGGTCCGCCGCCGGGGACGGGGTGTTCTCGCCGAGCGCGCGGGCGGCCGCGGCCAGGATCGCGACCGCGTCGGTGTCGCCGGGCTCGGCCACCACGGCGAGCACCGACGCCACCTCCACCGGGGACGCTCCGGCGGCCAGCCGCAGGTCCACCCAGGCCCGCCGGTGGCCGCGCCGGTCGGCCGGTGGCACGAACCGGACGGCGAACCGCTGGAACGACTCGTGCCGGAACGCGTAGCTCCCGGCGTCGACCAGGTCGGCCGCGGCCAGTTCGGCGGCCGCCGCGCGGACCGCCGACTCCGGCCGGCCGAGCAGTGCCGCCACGTCCTCCGGCCGCCACCGCCGGCCGAGCAACGCGGCCACGCCGGCCACCTGCCGGGCCGCCGCCGAGACCTGACCGAAGCCGTGTTCGAGCTGCTCGGCCAGGATCGGCGGAACGCGACGGCGCGCCAGTTCGTCCACGTGCGCTCAGTGCGGGATGTTGCGGACGTTCTGCCGCGCCAGTTCGATCGCCGCGCCCACCCCGCCGCCGAGCACGGTCTTGCCCAGCGACAGCGCGAATCCCTTGGCCTCGGCCACGGTCACGTGCGACGGCACCTCCAGAGCGTCGGGCGTCGTGACGACGTCCAGGAGCGCGGGGCCGTCGTGGGCGAGCACCTTCTCGACCGCGCCCGCCAGGTTAGCGGGGTCGGTGACCCGCTCGGCGTACAGGCCGGCGGCGGCGGCGATCGCCGCGAAGTCGACCGGTTCGTGGTCGGTCTCGAACGGCGGGTCCCCGGCGACCATCATCTCCAGCCGCACCATGCCGAGGCTGGAGTTGTTGAACACGACGGTCTTGACCGGGAGCCGGTGCTGCTTGACCGTGAGCAGCTCGCCCAGCAGCATCGCCAGCCCGCCGTCGCCGGAGAACGAGACGACCTGGCGGCCCGGCGCGGCCAGCTGCGCGCCGAACGCCATCGGGAGCGCGTTGGCCATCGAGCCGTGCACGAACGAGCCGAGGATGCGGCGCCGCCCGGTCGGCGTGAGGTACCTGGCCGCCCAGGTGCAGCACATGCCGGTGTCGACGGTGAAGATCGCGTCCGCGTCCGCGGCCCGGTCGACGAGGCGGGCCAGATACTCGGGGTGGATCGGGGTGCGCTGGTGGTGCTCGTCGGTGTACGCCTCGATGGCCGTGCGCAGCGTGTGCTCGGTGTGGCGCAACATGCGGTCGAGGAACTTGCGGCCGGTGCGCTGCTCGAGCAACGGCAGCAGCGCGCGCAGCGTCAGCCCGACGTCGGCGGCCACGCCCTGCACCAGCGGCGTGCGCCGCCCCAGCCGAGCCGGGTCGCGGTCGACCTGGACGGTACGGGCGCCGGGCAGGAAGTCGTCGTAGGGGAAGTCGGTGCCGAGCAGCAGCACCAGGTCGGCGTCGTGCAGGGCCTCGTAACAGGCTCCGTAGCCGAGCAGCCCGGTCATGCCGACGTCGAACGGGTTCTCCCAGCCGAAGATGTCCTTGCCGCGCAACGTGTGACCGATCGGCGCCTGCACCCGCCCGGCGAGCTCCAGCACCTCGGCCCTGGCGTCGGCGCAGCCGATACCGGCGAAGATCGCGACCTTGTCGGCGCGGGTGATCCGGTCGGCCAGCTCGCGGATCTCCGCCGGGTCGGGCGCGGTCCGCGGAGCCGCGGTGACCAGGCGTTCCGGCCCGCCGGACCCGACCGCGTCCGCGGCCAGGACGTCACCGGGGAGCACCAGCACCGCGGCGCCGCGCCGGCCGACCGCGTTCTGCACCGCCAACCGGGCCATCCGGGTCAGCTGCTCGGGCTGGGCGACGGTCTCGCAGTAGTGGCTGGCCGGGGCGAAGAGCGCCTCCGGCTTGGTCTCCTGGAAGAACCCGGTGCCGATCTGGCGGGACGCGATGTGGGAGGCCAGCGCGAGCACCGGCGCCCCGGACCGGTGGGCGTCGAGCACACCCTGGATCAGGTGCGTGTTGCCCGGCCCGCAGCTACCGGCGCAGACCGCCAGCTGACCGGTGACCTGCGCCTCGGCCGACGCGGCGAACGCGGCCGCCTCCTCGTTGTGGACGTGCACCCACTCCAGCCGGCCGCTGCGCCGGACGGCGTCGCTGAACGCGTTCAAGCTGTCGCCGACGATGCCGTAGATCCGGCGCACACCGGCGTCGGCGAGAAATGCGACCAGTTGATCGGCGACGGTGTGGCTCACGCGAGGCTCCTTCCGGCGGACGCTGACGGTCCCAGCCAAGCCCAGCGACCGCGACGGCGCATCCGTCATCTGACCCAAGGCGGGCCCGGCGTTAGCATGACGCCCGTGAGACGGTTGCTGGCGCTGATCTGCGTCGCCGCCTCGCTGGCGATCGGCTCCTGCTCGTCGCCGGACGACCGGGCGGTCGTCACGTTGCTCACCCACGACTCGTTCCGGGTCAGCCCCGCCGTGCTGGCCGACTTCGAGCACCGCAGCGGTCTCCGGGTGCGGGTACTGCGCTCCGGTGACGCCGGCGCGCTGGTCAACCAGGCGATCCTGAGCGCGGGCCACCCGCAGGGCGACGTGCTCTACGGCGTCGACAACACGTTCCTCTCGCGGGCGGTGAAGGCCGGGATCTTCACGCCGTACCGCGCCCCGGCCACCGTGCCCCGGCAGTTCGACCTGGACCCGGCCGTCAACCCGGTCGACTACGGCGACGTGTGCGTCAACTACGACAAGGCCTGGTACGCCGAGCACCGGCTGGCGCCGCCGCGGAGCTTCGAGGACCTCACCCGGCCCGCCTACCGCGACCAGCTGGTGGTGCAGAACCCGGCCACCTCGTCGCCGGGGTTGGCGTTCCTGCTCGGCACCGTCGCCACGTACGGCCCGGCCGGCTGGGCGGGCTGGTGGAAGCGCGTCCGGGCGAACGGGGCGCTGGTGACCGACACCTGGAGCGAGGCGTACGACCAGCGGTTCACGGTGGGCTCGCAGGGCCGGGGCGACCGGCCGCTCGTCGTGTCCTACGCGTCGAGCCCACCGGCCGAGGTGCTCTACGCGGCCGAACGACCGTCGACCGCCCCGTCCGGTGTGCTGGTGGACACCTGCTTCCGGCAGATCGAGTTCGCCGGGCTGCTCGCCGGGGCGGAGAACCCGGCCGGCGGCCGGAAGCTGATCGACTTCCTGGTCTCGGCCGAGTTCCAGCGCGACCTGCCGCTCCAGGAGTTCATGTTCCCGGTCCGGCCCGACACCCCGCTACCGCGCGAGTTCACCGAGTACGCGCCGCTCCCGGCCCGGCCGCTCACGGTGCCGGCCGGGGAGATCGACGAGCACCGGGACGCGTGGATCGCCGAGTGGACCGCGTCGGTGCTGCGCTGACGCCGGTCACCGCGCGAGGTCGGTGTAGGCGTCGTCGGGGTGCGGGGGCGTGCGTACCCGCGCGGCGATCAACGCGGCGACCAGGCAGGCACCGGCGCCCACCCAGAGCGCGGCCCGCGGCCCACCGGCCGAGACGATCCAGCCGGTCAGCGCGCTCCCGATCGGCGTGGTGCCGAGGTAGACGAACACCCACAGCGCCATCACGCGGCCACGGAACGCCGGCGACGAGTGCAGTTGCAACGTCGTCGAGCACAGCGTGACGAAACAGAACGCCGCCACGCCGGTGACCAGCAGCGTCACGCAGGCGGCCAGGGTGCCCGGGGCCACCGCGGTCGACGCCAGCCCGACGCCGAACGCGGTGGCCGCCGCGACCAGGTACCGGCGGCGCGGATGGCGGACCAGACCGACCGCCAGCGACCCGGCCACCGAGCCGATGCTCAGCATCGTCGAGAGCAGGCTGTAGGTGCCCCCACCGCCGTGCAGCGTCCGGTCGGCCAGCACCGGCAGGATGACCGCGAAGTTGAACGCGAGCAGCCCGACCAGCGCCATCATCGCCAGCGGCACCCAGAGCTGCTCCCGGCCGCGGGCGTACGTCAGCGCGGCACGCACGCCGGAGCCGCCGGCCGGTCGGCGTGCGGTGGCGATCGGCCGGACGAACAGCAACGCGACGATGACGGCCAGGTACGAGACCGCGTTCACCGCGAAGCAGGGCGTCGTCCCGACCGTGACGATCAACGCACCGGCCAGCGCGGGCCCGATCACCCGCGCGCCGTTGACGACGACGCCGTTGAGGCTGACGGCGCTGGCCAGGTCGTCCGGCGGCACCAACGCGCTGACGAAGGCCTGCCGCGCCGGGGAGTCCGCGATCGACACGACACCGGAGACGACGTTGATCGCGACGATCGCGGGCACCGACGCGTGCCCGGAGGCCGCGAGCACCCAGAGCAGGCCGGCGCAGACGGCGTACAGCGCCTGCGTGGCCAGCAGCAGCCGGCGCAGGTCGATCCGGTCCGCGAGCGCGCCGCCCCACGGGCCGAACAGCAGCGAGGGGATCCCGCCGACGGCCAGGACCAGCCCCAGGGTGCTGGGTGAGTGGGTGAGCTGGAGGACGAGCCAGCCGATCGCCGTCTGCTGCAGAAAGGTGCCGCTGGCCGAGGCGACCTGACCGGCGAAGTACCGCCGGAACGGACGCGACGAGAGCGCCCGGAACGTACCCCGCCGCCGCGCGACGGGCGCACGCGCCGTCTCCGGCATCACGCTCAGTCCATCACGATCCACGGGTGTCTCCTTCGGGCTGTGGTGCCGGGACCGCGGTGCTGCGCCAGGTGAGTGTGGCGGCGATCGACGCGGCGACGGCCAGTAGCCAGCCGCCCGCGCCGATGGCCTGGTAGGCGGCGACCGCGACGAGGCCGCCGGCGAAGAACCCGGCGATCAGCGGCCAGTGCGCCGACCACGAGCGGCGGGCGTCGTCGCGGGCGGCGTCCCGTGCGGTCAGGAGCCGGGTGGCGGCGATGCCGGCCGCGACCACGTTGCCGGTCATCACCGCGGTGGAGGGCACCGGCCGGACGTCGAGGTGGAGCATGGCGTTCTGCACGGCCATCGCGGCCACCGCGGCGAGGCCGGTGAGCAGGCCCGCCGCGCCCGCCGGTCCGAACAGCGCGATCGCACCGGCGAGCGCGACGAGGACGGTCTGCGCGGTCAGGAAAACGCTCGTCGAGCGTCTCCGGTCGTCGCCCAGCCGGTCCCGGACGAGCGTGGCGGCCACCGTGACCGCGACGAACAGCGGCACCGCGATGGCGACGGCCGGCCCGATGCTCCGGCCCGTGACGACGTGGTCGGCGATCACCACGACGTTGCCGGTGACGTGCGCGCTGAACAGCCCGTTCAGGCTGACGAACGTGGTGACGTCGACCAGGCCGGCGAGGAAGCTCAGGCTGAGCGGCAACGCCCGGGTCACCATCGGGGCCGCCCGCGCCGGACCGCGCGGTCGATCGCCGCCGGGACGAGCAGCCCCAGCGCCAGCAGGACCACGGTCGCCCCGGCCAGCGTGAGGTCGTCGACCGCCCGCACGAGCAGGGCTCCGTCGTCGGGCCGGAGCTGGACGAACGCGCTCATCGCCCGGAACACCAGCACGCCCGGCATCATCGAGACGACCGACGCGAACCCGATCCCCGCGAACGGCACCCGGAACCGGCGCGAGACCGGGACCAGGACGAGCCCGGCGAGCAGCGCGGCCAGGCCGGCCGACGAGGCGGCGTCCCAGTGCAGCCGGGCCTGGGCCAGCCAGTGCACCCCGTGGACGAGCCCGCCGACCACCAGCGGCCAGGCCAGCATCCGCAGCGGCGCGGAGTAGAAGACGCCGTAACAGACCGCCACCACGCCGGCGACCACGACGTCGACGAGCAGCGGGACCTCGCGTCCCGCCGGGTCGGGCGCCAGGTCGGCGCCGACGGCCCCGAGCCCCAGCAGCAGCCCGGTGCCGATGCACAGCAGCGTCACCGACGCGAACGTGAGCCGGGCCAGCCCGAGCGGGATCCGGTACGCGGCGACGTCGAGCGCGCCGTTGAGCAGGTGCGGGCCGGGCACGAGCACCATGCACGGACACACCGCGGCCAGGCGCAGCGCCGAGCTGTCGTCGAGCACGATCGAGAGCGCGCCGATCAGCCCGGCGAGCAGCGCCGCCGCGCCGACCTGCCAGAAGTTGTTGCCGCCGAGGCGGCCGATCGCGCGGCGGAGCACCGCGCCGGCCGCGGCCGACACCGCGATCAGCAGCACGGTCTCCACGTGCCGCACGCCGAGCAGGACGGCCAGCCCGCTCGCTCCGACCGCGCAGGCCGCCGCGAACACCGCGACGTTCACCGGCGGCAGCGCGGCCGCCGCGGCCAGCCGTTCCCGGGCCTGTTCCACGCTCGTGCGGTGCGCGGCCAGGTCGTCGATGGCCCGGTCGGCGGCGACGACCCGGTTCATGGCCACGGCCGCGGGGACCGCCACCACGGGCGGGCCGGTCTCCAGGACGGAGACCGACCAGCCCGGCTCGAGGTGCATCCGCTCCACCCCGACCGCGCGGGCCAGTTGCTCGGCGCGCTCCAGCGTGCGATCGGTCTCGGCGCCGCTGGAATGCAGCACGCTCACCGCGTCCGCGATCACCGCGGTACCCGCGGTACCGGTCGGGGTGGCGGTCATCAGGCTCCGCCCACTCCGTGGCCGACCATCTTCTCCGGCTGCACGATCTGGTCGAACTGCTCCGCGGTGACCTTGCCGGACGCGAGCGCGGCCGCGCGCAGCGTCTGATCGTCGGCCAGCGCGGCCTCGGCGATGTGCGCCGCGTTCTGGTACCCGATGACCGGGCTCAGCGCGGTGACCAGCATCAGGCTCTCGCCGAGGTACCCGGCGATCTTCTTCCGGTTCAGCTCGGTGCCCTCGACGCTGAACGTACGGAACTTCTCCATCCCGTCGCCGAGGATCCGGGCCGAGTGCAGGACGTTGTTGATGATGATCGGCCGCA
Organism: Cryptosporangium japonicum; assembly: GCF_039524755.1. Classification (NCBI taxonomy): domain Bacteria; kingdom Bacillati; phylum Actinomycetota; class Actinomycetes; order Cryptosporangiales; family Cryptosporangiaceae; genus Cryptosporangium; species Cryptosporangium japonicum. The sequence goes on along the minus strand of NZ_BAAAGX010000025.1, from coordinate 67,601 downwards.
TCGCGTTGAGCTCGAAGTTGCCCTGCGACCCGGCGAACGCGACGCCGCTGTCGTCGCCGAGCACCTGGATCGCGATCATGACGATCGCCTCGCACTGGGTGGGGTTCACCTTGCCCGGCATGATCGACGACCCGGGCTCGTTCTGCGGCAGCAGCAGCTCGGCGAAGCCGGTCCGCGGCCCCGACGCGAGCCAGCGCATGTCGTTGGCGATCTTCATCAACGCCACCGCGAGGCCACGCAGCGCGGCGTGCGCGCGCACGATCGCGTCGAGCGAGCCCTGCGCGGCGAACTTGTTCGGCGCGGTGACGAACGGCTTGCCGGTCAGCTCGGCGATCTTCGCCGCGACGTCCCGGCTGAAGCCGGCGGGGGCGTTGAGGCCGGTGCCGACCGCGGTGCCACCGAGGGCCAGTTCGTAGAGGCCTTCGCGGCTGTGTTCGATCGCGGTGATGCACGCCCGGAGCTGCGCGGCCCAGCCCGACCACTCCTGGCCGACGGTCAGCGGGACCGCGTCCTCGAGGTGCGTGCGGCCGATCTTGACCACGTCGGCCCACTGCGCGGCCTTGGCCTCGATGGTGGCGGCGAGCTGCCGGGCCTGGGGCAGCAGCCGGTCGTCGAGCTCGGTGACCGCGGCGACGTGCATCGCCGTCGGGAACGAGTCGTTCGACGACTGGCCCATGTTGACGTCGTCGTTGGGGCCCACCGGCTCCTGCGAACCGAGCTGCCCGCCGAGCAGCTGGATGGCCCGGTTGGACAGCACCTCGTTGACGTTCATGTTGCTCTGCGTGCCCGACCCGGTCTGCCAGACGAAGAGCGGGAAGTTCTCGTCCAGCTGCCCGGTGATGGCCTCCTCGGCGGCACGCACGATCGCCTGGGCCTTCCACTCCGGTAACCGCCCGGCGGCCTGGTTGACCAGCGCAGCGGCCTTCTTCACGTACCCGTAGGCGTGGTACACCTCCACCGGCATCCGGTCGCGGCCGATCGAGAAGTGGATCAGCGAACGCTGGGTCTGGGCGCCCCAGTACCGGTCCGCGGGCACGTCGATCGAGCCCATGCTGTCGAACTCGCGCCGGGTGCCGGTGTCGGTGAGGCCGATCGGGACGTCTCGGAGCTGCGGGATCATGCGCTCAGCCCCGCTTTCAGGAACGCGACGGCTTGGGCGACGGCCGCCTGGGACGCGTCCGTGTCGTGCAGCGAGTTGACCATCACGAAGTCGTGGATGATCGCGGAGTACGTCACGTGGGTGACCGGCACCCCGGCGGCGCGCAGCTTGTCGGCGTAACCGGCGCCGTCGTCGTGCAGGACGTCCTCGAGCGCGTTGATGATCAGCGCCGGCGGGAGGCCGCGCAGCTGGTCCGGGGTGGCCCGCAGCGGTGACGCGGTGATCTGGGCCCGGTCCTCCTCGCTGGTCGTGTACTGGTCCCAGAACCACTTCATCCCGGTCCGGGTCAGCCAGTACCCCTCGGCCCAGCGGTGGTAGGAGTCGGTGTCGAAGCCGGCGTCGGTCACCGGGTAGAACAGCGCCTGGGCTGTGAAGGAGACGTCACCGCGCTCCTTGGCCATCAGCGTCAGCGCGATCGCCATGTTGCCGCCGACCGAGTCACCGCTGATCGCGATCCGGGAGCTGTCCAAGCCCTCGTCGGCACCGTGCCGCGCGACCCAGGTCGCCACCGCGTACGACTGCTCGTTCGCGATCGGGTACTTGGCCTCCGGGGCCCGGTCGTACTCGGGGAACACCACCGCCGCCCCGGTGCCGACCGCGAGGTCACGGACCAGCCGGTCGTGGGTGTGGGCATCGCCGAACACCCAGCCCGCGCCGTGCGTGTAGAGCACGACCGGCAGCGGGCCGGCGGCGTTCTTCGGCTTGACGATGCGCGCCTTGACCGAGCCGGTCGGGCCCCCGTCCACCGTGATCCACTTCTCGTCGATCTCGGGCTTGTCGATCGGGCTGTCCTGCACGCTGTCGACGGTCTTGCGGCCGTCGGCGGGGGCGAGTTCGTAGAGGTAGGGCGGCTCGGCCGTGGCCTCGGCGAATTGCTGGGCGGCGGGCTCGAGCGAGACGTTGTGTGGGTTCGCGGGCATGACGACGCTCCTCGGTTCGTTCGGGGACGAACCGAGCATGACCGCGTCGACGGGTCGGAAGCGCCCGTCGAATTACTGCCATTGGGCGTTATCGCAGAGACGACCGGGGCGTCGGCGCGAGGCGCAACTCGACCGGAGCGGACCGCAGGTGCGGCGCCAGGATCGCCGTGGCCTGCCGGCGCGCGGAGTCGGCGGCCGCGTGCGCGTGCTCGTCGGCGTAGCGTCCGAATCGGACGATCACCTGCTCGCCCTCGCGCACCGGCAGCGCCGGGTAGGTGTTCGCCGACGACTCGGTGCACAACAGCGCCGACCGGTGCGGCAGGAGCGGTTCGACCTCGCGCTCGACGAGGTCGAGCACGGTGTCGGTCACGGGTTCGGCGAACGAGTAGATGGTGGCCGTCGTCAACGCGGCGTCGTCCGCGCCCGGCTCGGACGGAAAGCCCGTGTCCGGACCCGCCGGACGCAGCAGCAGGACGTCGTCGGAGTCGATCATCGTCGCGTTGGCGGCGTCCTTGTGGGCCGCCCAGACCGGTCCGCCGTAGAACGCGGAGAGGGCCGCTTTCCTCGCCTCCATGGTGGGGAACCCGCGTATCCAGACGAAGTGGTCCGGTCGGTCGAGGTCGCGGAACTGGCCGACCACCTCGATGCCGACCTCCTCCTGCGGCTCGACGAACTCCCGCTCGAACAGCTCGATCAGCACGTCACGCCGTCCCGGGTGGAGCGTGTACTGGCGCAACTCGAGAATCATCGCACTCCCCGTTGGTAGTAGAGCGTTCTGTATAGTGCGCTCATGGGAGCAGCGCAAGCGGGGCCGAGCGGGAAAGAGCGGCTGGTGGCGGCCACCGTGTCGCTGCTCAGCCGGCAGGGCTACGAGGCGACGGCCGTCAAACAGATCACCACCGAGGCGGCCGCTCCGATGGGCTCGTTCTACTTCCACTTCCCCGGCGGGAAGGAGGAACTCGCCCTGGCCGCGCTCGCCCAGGGCGCGGAGGGAGTCGACGCTCTGCTGCGTGGGACGCTGGCCCGCGCGTCGGCACCGGAGGACGGCCTCGCCGACTGCGCGCTCGCGCTCGCCGACGCGCTCACCCGGTCGAACTGGCTGGACGGATGCCCGGTGGCCGCGACCGCGCTGGAGTCGATCGGGCGCTCGCCCGCGCTACGGGCCGCCGCGGCGGAGGCGTTCGACCGATGGATCGTCACGCTGCAGCGCCACCTGACCGCGGCCGGGGTGGCCGACGAACCGGCCCGGTCGCTGGCCGTCACCGCGTTGGCGCTGTTGGAGGGGGCCGAGATGCTGGCCAGGGTGCGCGGGAGCGCCGAGCCGCTGCACGACGCGGCGGCCGCGTTGCGAGTGCTCGCTCGCGGCGTCGTCCCGACCGAACACTGAGGGGGGNNNNCCCCCCTCGGTTCATCGACTCAGTGCGCGCGGTGCCCGCGACGCCCGTAGAGGCCGGCGGTGAGGCTCACCCCGACCGCGGCGAGCACGATCTGGACGATCAGCTCGATCCAGTCGAAGCCCTTGGTGTCGGCCACGCCCAGGCCCCGGGCGATGGCCGTGCCCAGCAGCGCGGCGACGATGCCGACGACGATGGTGAGCCAGATCGGGAGGTTCTGCTTGCCGGGTACGACCAGGCGCCCGAGAGCGCCGATGATCAGACCGACAACGAGCGCGCTGATGATTCCGGCGACGGTCACGGCTTCTCCACTTCGGTCTGCCGCCGCATGGACGCGGCGAACCGGGGGCCGGGTTCCCGCGCTCCCCCGCCGCAAACGCCGCCGGGACTCTTCACCGGACGCCGGACGGTCGGGGCCACGGCGTACCGGGCGACGACCGTGCGGACGGCCTCGTCGACCACCTGCGTGACGCGTTCGGCGCTCACCTCCCAGCCGGGCACGAGGAGCGTCGGCCAGAAGACGTAGTTGGAGATCATGCCCAGGAACTGGGTGGCGGCGAGTTCCACGTCGTCGATCCGCGCCGTTCCCGCCTCGTGTTCGGACCGCAGGTAGGCGCGTACGGACTCGAAGTACGGCATCTTGCCGTGCGAGAACTGCGCATCGGCGAGTTCCGGGAACCGCGGCAGCTCGGCGATGACGATGCGGAACAGGTCGCTCATCCGGGGGCGGCCCAGTAGCTCGGCGTAGCGGCGGCCGATGGCGCCGAGCCCGTCGGCGAGATCGCCTGCCGGCGGCGGGTCCGCTTCGTCGGCGGCCGACCAGGACTCGGTGACCATGGCGTCGAACAAGGCGGCTTTGGTGGGGAACTGCTTGAACAAGGTGGCCCGCGACACGCCGGAGCGCTCCGCGATCCGCGCCAGCGACGTCCGGTCGTAGCCCAGCTCGAGGAACAGCGCCGTCGCCGCCGCCAGGATCAGCGCGCGCTTCTCCTGGGCGATGCGCTGGTGGTACGTCGTCACGGCTCGAGCATACGAGGTGAGTGGCTTGACTCACCACTGCCGCCGACCTACTGTCGGGCAGTGGTGAGTCGATCGGCTCACCACTCCCCCATCGAAGGACCTGGTGTGATGCGCCGCTTCGACGACCAGACCGTGCTCGTGACCGGCGGCACCGGTGGCCAGGGATCGAGCCACGTCCGCGCCTTCCACGCCGAGGGCGCGAACGTGGTGATCGCCGGCATCGACGCCGAACGCGGCGCCGCCCTCGCCGACGAACTCGGCCCCCGCGCCCGCGCTCTCCACCTCGACGTCACCGACGAGAGCTCGTGGTCGGCCGCCGTGCGAGCGACCGAGGATGCCTTCGGCGCCCTCGACGTGCTCGTCAACAACGCGGGTGTCCAGAACCCGCCGGCGCCGATCGAGGAGACGGACCAGGCCACGTGGTTCCGCATCCTCGGCGTCAACCTGACCGGGACCTTCCTCGGCATCAAGGCCGCCGCCCCCGCCCTGCGTCGGGCCGGCGGAGGAGCCGTCGTCAACATCGCCTCGACGATGGGCCTGGGCGGCACGGCGCACTACGCGCCGTACGTCGCCAGCAAGTGGGCCGTGCGAGGTCTGACCCGGACGGCCGCGCTCGAACTCGGCCGCGACCAGATCCGCGTCAACACCATCCATCCCGGCGTGATCGCGACCCCGTTCATCCACGAACCAGCGGCCGGCGCCACCGCGGCGATCGCCGACTTCTACTCCCCCGAGCCGTTCGCCATCCCCCGCCTCGGAGAACCGGCTGACGTCACCCGCCTACTGCTGTTCCTGACGTCGTCGGACGCGTCGTTCGTCACGGGTTCGGAGTACGTCGTCGACGGTGGGCTCCTCCTCGGACCCGCGCTCCAGGCGTAGCCGCCATGTCGTTGTCGCACCTTCCCGAGCACGTCCGGCGAGCACTCGAGATCACCCCCGCCGCGGGCACCCGCGAACGAATCATCGACATCACGACGGTCGGACGCCGAACCGGCCGACCTCGCCGCATCGAGATCTTCTTCTACCGGGCCGGCGGCAACACGTATCTGTGCAGCGGCGCGGGCGGGGCGGCGACCGACTGGCACGCGAACCTTCTCGCCCACCCCGACTTCGTCGTCCATCTGAAGAACGGGGTCAGCGCTGACCTGCCCGCCCGGGCCACGCCGGTCACCGATCCGGCCGAACGTCGGGCGGTGCTGGCGGAGATCGTGGCGGACCTCAATCAGCCCCACGATCCCGGCACGATCCGGCCGACGCGGCTGGAGGACTGGGCCGAAAGCCGGCTGATGCGGATCACGTTCCCGGCTCAGGCTCGGACGTAGACCCAGGCGGTGCCACCGCCGGCGAGCGGAGCCCGCACGCGGCGGTAGTCGTCGACCTCGTACTCGTCGGCGGCGAGCAGTTCGGCCTCGGTGACCTCCAACGCCGTTCCGTCGACGGTGTCGGCCGGGTCGCCGGTGGCGGTGAGGATCGGGTGGTGGGTCTGGCCGCTGACCGCGAGGACGTGCGGATCGTTGATCTCCAGCAGGCTCCGTCGGTATCCGAGGAGGGTGTCGGGGTGTCCGGTCAACTCACGGCCGAAGGTGGCGCGCTGGACGGCGGGTTCGCGGAGCGTTCCGTACGAGAAGAGCAGTGGCACGGCGGTGACGCTACCGATCCGCGGTCGGCGTCACCCGACCGGCGACGAGTTGAACGCCGAGCGTGGCGGTGACCGCGAGGACGAACGCGGTGGCCACACCGAGTGGCTCGGTGAGCTCCGCGACCAGGAAACAGAACACCGCGAAGCCGAGCAGCCCACGCGGGACGCCACGCAGCGTCCTGGCCACGGCGTCGGCGCCCTGACGGGCCAGGACGAACGCGGCGACGACGCTGGTCGCGACGGGAAACGGCGCCAGGACGCCGGTCAGTCCGGGCCCGATCGTCCCGGCGGCCGCGGTCACGGCGACGACGAGCACGGCGGTGGCGGCGGCGCGCCCGGGCAGGTCCCACCAGGGCCAGGGCGGTGCGGTGCCGGTGTCGTCGCCCGCGCGGTCGGTCGGTAAGGCCGCGAGGGCGCCGCGGGCGGCCAGCAGGACGAGGAGCAGTGCCCCGATGGGCGGCAGGGTCAGCCGAGCCAGCCCCAGGTCCGCGGCCAGACAGACCGTCCAGGCCAGAGCGAGCGAGCCGACCCAGCCGGTGAACCGTGCGCACCACGCGAAGACCACGGTGAACAAGGCCAACGTGAGCAGGCCGAGCAGAGCGGCAGCCGCGGCGCGTGATCCGAATTCGGGGCCTTGCTCCAGGCAGGTGATCAGCAGGATCGGCCCGGCCATGATCGGTAGGGCGACCAGCACGCCGGTGACCGGGGCGCCCCATCGGCGACCGGCCCACGAAGATCCGGCGACGAGCGCGGGAGCGAGAAGCAGTTTCAGCAGCAGCGTCACTACCTGGAGCCTAGAAGGGCGCCGGCGGCCAGACGATCGACCTCCGACTCAGCGCCGGCGCCCGGCGCTGAGTCGAGGCACTCGCCTGCGTCAGGACTTGAAGACGTCCTTGACCTTCTCGCCGGCCTGCTTGAGGTTCGCCCCGGCCTGGTCGCCCTTGCCTTCGGCTTCGAGGTCCTTGTCGTCGGTCGCCTTCCCGGCGCCTTCCTTCACCTTGCCGCCGAGCTCTTCGGCCTTGTTGTTCAGCTTGTCTTCCGCGCCCATGGCCCGAGCCTCTCCTGTACTCGCCTCGCCGCCTGCGAGGCCGGGAACCGCCGGGTACCCCGCCCTTGACCGACTCAACCGACGATGCTGCTCGGCTGGGACCGGCCTCGCCACCCGACTGCAGGATCTCGGGCTGTCCCGAGACGGGCCTCGTCGCAGTGGAGCGGGGAAGCTCCATGTAGTCCGGTCCGCTACGACTGAACGGTCGCTCGTGGCCAGGCCGCTGAGCGCAGTAGCCGCAGCCCGTTGAGGCCGACCAGCACGGTGGAGCCTTCGTGTCCGGCGACGCCCAGCGGCAGCGGGAGCGTGCCGAAGAGGTCCCAGGCGACGAGAACAGCGATGAACGTCGCGGCGATCACGAGGTTGGCGACGACGACCCGGTGCGCGCGGCGCGCGAGGGTGATCGCGGCCGGAACGGTGGTGAGTTCGTCTCGGGTGATGACCGCGTCGGCGGTGTCCAGCGCCAGGTCCGAGCCGGTGCGGCCCATCGCCACGCCGACGTGCGCGGAGGCCAGGGCAGGAGCGTCGTTGACACCATCGCCGACCAGCAGGACGCGGTGTCCGGCTGCCTCCAGCTCGCGAACCGCGGTGACCTTGTCTTCCGGGAGTAGCCCGGCGCGCACGTCGTCGATGCCGGCTTCGGCGGCCAGCCGTCGCGCGACCGCCGGACCGTCCCCGGTCAACAGGATCGGCGTGGAGCCGGTCAACGCCCGTACGGCGGCGACCGCGTGGACGGCGCCTGGGCGGAGTCGGTCGGCGAAGCCCAGCACCCCGGCCGGTGTCCCGTCGACCCGAACCACGACGACGGTCCGATCGTCCGTTTCCCGTGCCGCGACCAACGGAGCCGTAGCACCGGGTCGACCGATCTCGATGAGCTGTCCTCCTACTCGCGCGCTGATGCCGTGGCCGGGTGCGGAAGTGAAGTCGGTGGCCGTTCCGATGGGCTGCTTCGCGGCCGCGACGACCGCTCGGCCCAGCGGGTGCTCCGACGGCGCTTCCGCGGCGGCGGCGACCGAGAGCAGCTCATCCTCGGCCAGCGGCGCCCCCGGCAGGACGTGCACCGAGGTGAGCTGGGGTGTGCCTTCGGTGAGGGTGCCGGTCTTGTCGAAGGCCACCCGGTCCACCGACGCCAGCCGCTCCAGCACCACCGCGGACTTGACCAGCACACCGTGGCGGCCGGCGGTGGCGATCGCCGAGAGCAGCGGCGGCATCGTCGCGAGCACGATCGCGCACGGGGAGGCGACGATCATGAACGTCATCGCCCGCAGCAACGCCGACTCCAGCTCCGCGCCGAGCAACAGCGGCACGACGAACAGCGCGACGGTCGCGGCGACCATGCCGACCGAGTAACGCTGCTCGATCCGCTCGACGAACAACTGGGTGCGTGACTTGGTGGCGCTGGCCTCGGCGACCATCGCCACGATTCGCGCCAGCACCGTCTCGGTCGCCGGGCTGGTCACCCGGACCCGCAAAGCGCCGCGGCCGTTGAGCGTGCCGGCGAACACCTCGTCACCGGGCTGTCTGGTTACCGGCAGCGGCTCACCGGTGATCGTCGCCTGCTCCACGTCGCTGCAGCCCTCGGTCACCACGCCGTCGCCCGCGATCCGCTCCCCCGGACGCACCAGCACGAAATCACCGACCGCGAGCGCCTGAGCCTCCACCGTCCGCTCCCCGTCCGGGGTGAGCACCGTGGCGGTCTCCGGCGCATGATCCAGCAGCCCGCGGACGGACTCCTCGGTGCGACGGGTCGCCACCGCCTCCAGCGCACCCGAGGTGGCGAAGATGACGATCAGCAGGCCACCGTCGAGGACCTGTCCGATCGAGGCGGCGCCGAGCGCGGCGACCACCATGAGCAGGTCGACGTCCAACCGCCGCTCCCGCAACGCCAGCAGCCCCGCCTGCCCGGGCTCCCAACCGCCGGCGGCATAACACGCCAGGTACAGCGCCCAGTAGGTCCAGGCCGGTCCGCCGGTCAGCTGCACGGCCAGGCCGAGCCCGAACAGAGCGGTCGCCAGAGCCGCCCACCGCACCTCCGGCACCGACCAGGTGCTCTGGGCGCTGCTGCAAGGCGAGTCATCAGTCGCCTGCCTGGCCGAGCTCGCGGGCGCCGCCCCGACCGCGGTGAGCCAGCACCTGGCCAAGCTGCGCCTGGCCGGCCTGGTGAAGGGCCGCCGGGAAGGCACGTTCGTGTACTACTCCGCCGCCGACGACCACGTCCGCCGGTTGCTGCGCCAGGCACTTTTCCACGCCGACCACCTCGACCGGGGCGACGACGCCGAACCCGCCGCCGCGATACGCGCGGTCGCCGGCGACTGACCGGCTAGCTCACCAGCGTCTCGAGCGAACCGGCGACCAGCCCGAGCGCGGCACTGACCCCGAGGACACGCAGCACCGGCCACTTCAGCCGGAAGATGAGTACGGCGGCGACCACCGCGATGCCCAGCGACACCGGGCGGAGCGTCGTCACGTCCGGAACGTTCAGGTTCAGCGGGCCGGTAACGATCGTGTCGTTCTCCGCGAACAGCGTGTGCACGGCGAAGTACAGCCCGAGGTTGGCGATGACCCCGACCACGGCGGCGGTGATGCCGGTCAATGCCGCCGACAGCGCGTCGTTGCCGCGCAGGCGCTCGACATAGGGGGCGCCGAGCAGGATGAACAGGAAGCACGGCACGAACGTCACCCACGTGGTCAGCAGCGAGGCGAGCACGCCCGCGACCCACGGGTCGAGGGTCCCCGGGTGGTGGTAGGCGCCGAGGAAGGCGACGAACTGGACCACCATGATCAGCGGCCCCGGTGTCGTCTCCGCGAGAGCGAGGCCGCGGACCATGTCGCCGGCCGAGAGCCAGCCGTAGTACTCCACCGCCCGCTGCGCCACGTAGGCGAGGACGGCGTAGGCGCCGCCGAAGGTCACCACCGCCGCGCCGGAGAAGAACAAACCTTGCTGGGTGAAGACGCTGCCGACGCCGGTGAGCCCGGCGACGAGCGCGACCGGGAGAGCCCAGGCGAGCAGGCCGACGGACAGGATGAGCGCGGCGCGCCGCGCGGACGGCTGGTCGTGGTGCAGTGCGTCGTCGGCGATCAGCGGGGGCGGTCCATCGTCTCTACCGCCGTGTCCGCCGGAGGAGGTCACGGCGGCGGGGCGCCAGCGGTGCAGCGCCCACCCGGCTGCGGCGGCGAGGGCGATGACGATCGGGAACGGCACCCCGAACACCGCCAGCGCGAGGAACGCGGCGACCGCGAACCCCACCAGCGCCGCACTGTTCAACGCCCGGGACCCGACCCTCCACACCGCCTGCGCGACGATCGCCACGACCGCGGGCGCCAGCCCGGCGAAGAGCGCGGTGACGACGGTCGTGTCGCCGTACCCGGCGTAGACGGCCGAGAGCCCCAACAGTGCGACCAGGCCCGGCAGCACGAACAGCGTGCCGGCGACGAGCCCGCCGCGCAGCCCGTTGAGCAGCCATCCGATGTAGATCGCCAGCTGCTGGGCCTCAGGGCCGGGCAGCAGCATGCAGTAGTTCAGCGCGTGCAGGAACCGCTGCTGGCCGATCCAGCGCCGGTCGTCGACCAGGTGCCGTTGCATCACCGCGATCTGCCCCGCCGGCCCACCGAAGGTCTGCAGCGAAATCAAGAACCAGGTGCGGACGGCTTCCCGGAATGGGATGAGGTCCTGACCGGTGCCGACCGCAGCGGGGGCATCGGGTTCGGTGCTCACTGTGGCCTCCGCTCAGGTGGGTGGGCGGTCGAGCAGCAGTGCCCGCCGCTGGTATTCGTAGAGGCCGTCGAACAGCGGCCCGGTCAGCTCCAGCACGCGGTCGTCGTCGCAGATCATCGACAAGCCGCGCAGCACCGCGTCCAGGCCGGGTGCCTCTGGGGCGTCGAAGCGTTCGTCTTCGATGTCGGCCTCGTGGACGATCTCGGCGAGCCGCCACAGCACCGGGTCCGCCAGGTCGTAGCGGCGCAGAATCGTCTCGAACGTGCAGTCGCCGCCGTGGTGCCCCAGGTCGACGCCACGCATGTCGAACGGTGTCGCATCCCCCGGCACGTCACCCGGATCCGCGACGAACACGAACTCGGCGGTCGCATCGACGTGGCGACGAATCAGCCAGGCGCACGCCGCGCGGTCGATGTGGACGCCCGCCCGGGTGGCCCACTTCATGCCCCCTCCCGGACGTGTTCGCCGGCAAGCGCATCCACTGCGGCGCGGGCGGCGTCCCGCTCCGGCGGCGGAAAGAAGTCCCGACGCGTGATGCGGCGAAGCTCACCTCGTAGGCGTCGGGCCGCACGCACACGCTCGACATCGTCACTGGACTCGACGGTCCGCGCTTCGACCAGGACCGCGGCGTACTCGGTGGCACGGGCCGCGCGCATCGCCGCCGCGACCTCCCGCTCCTGCCCCAGCGACCCCGGCTCAGCAACCCAGAGCGTCGACGTGCCACCCCCCTCGGCGATCTCCTCGGCCAGCCAGTCGAACTGCTCCCTGGTCCGCGCGTCGGCCGGAAGCGCCACCAGCCCGTCACCGAGCCGAGCCACCCCGAGACGCTCCAGTTTGCGCCACACCGCGATCCGCGGACGCGACGGTTCCCGCGGCATGCGATAGGCCAGCAGCACCCATCGTCCCGGTCGGCTTGCTTCAGTAGGCACATCTTGATGTAACCACGGTTACTCGGACGAGTCGACCTCAAGCCGTGAACCCGTGGTCACATGCCGCCGAGAGCGTGCAGGAACCACAGCACGATCGCGCGAGGGAACGTCGATCTCCAGCAACCACCGAAGCCGGCCAGCGCCTGATAGAGCCTTCGAAAAACTGCCGGTGAAATGTCAAGAGCCCACCTTCACAAGGTGGGCCAGACTGCGTTTCCGCAGATAAATGCTCCCCCGACTGGACTCAAGCCAGTAACCCTTCGAAGCACTACTGTTCGTTGTCTCTTGCAGACGCTTACCTGCCTCTGAGCTGCGGAAACATCTTCGTCAGGGTGTTCGTTGTTGGGCGACAACGTGTAGTGCGATGACGGAAATTGTGGTCCTGAGATGGTCCACAAGCCTCCGGGAGCACTTAAATGGGACGCCCACCTCTCGCCGTCGGCACTGCTGGAACGTACCGCTTCTATCCTACGAAATGCGGCTGGGAAGCGACCTGCAAACGATTCGCCGCCACAAAGAACAAAGCCCGACTCGCCCTCGACCTCGCCGTGCGTGACCGTGTCTAAGTCGGCAGCCCCGACCACACTCCCGATACCCTTGTCGAGGTCATCGCCGACGCTTGGATCGCCAACCTGAGGTCACAAGGAGCCAAGGGGATCGGGACCATCCAGCACTACGAGGGAAACCTCGCCCGCTGCCTCAAGCCAGGCGTCGGCAAGCTGCGCATCCGGGAGCTCGGAACCGTGTCCGCGTGCGAGCGGTACCTCAAGACGATGAAGGACTAGCGCGGGGCGTCGACGGCGAAGACCGCGCGGTCCGTGCTGTCGGGCGTGTGCGGCTACGCCGCGCGGAACAACCTCATCGACCGCAATTCCGTCCGGGACACCGAGACCATCGGACTCCCGCGTCGCTGACCGCCGCGGAGGTGCTCGACCTGCGGATCTGGCTGACCTATGACGACAAGGCCATCCGGCGCGACCTTCCCGACCTCGTCGGGTTCATGCTCGCCACCGGGCTCCGGATCTCCGAAACCGCCGCGGTCCACTGGGACGACGTCGACCTCGACGCCGGCACCGTCCGGCTCCGCGGCAACGTCATCCGAGTCAAGGGGCAGGGCCTGATCATCCAGGAGAACGAGTCCAACAAGCTCAAGAAGAGGACGCTCGACCTGCCCCGGTGGTGCGTCCTCATGCTCCGGCGCCGTCGGCCCGCAAACGCTGAGGGGACCGGTGTTCACCTCCGCCCGCGGAAGGCTGCGTGACCCGAGCAACACCGAGGCCGACCTCAAGGACGCATTCAAGTGGTGCGGCTACGAATGGGTCACCAGCCACGTGTTCCGTAAGACGGTCGCGACGATCATGAAAGAAGCCGGCCTCACCAGCCGTGCGGCCGCCGACCAGCTCGGGCACGAGAAGGTCAGCATGACCGAGGACAATTACTACGGTCGGGGCATGGCTCGCGGAGACGCAATTGGCAACGTGACTCAGCGGCGTCCGCGGCGGACGAGAGAGGCCGCCACGAGGGCGATGGCAGCGCCCGCGGCCGGCACCGCGGCCTTCGCGAGAGGGCCAGGAGCGATCCGTCGCAGCCGCCCGGGAGCAATGCCTGCGTCATGGTCACCCGCCTCCGCCCTTGCGGCGCGGAGTGCGTCGGCTACCGCGCCGTACTTGGTGCGACGGTCCTCCTCGCGGCGCCGACGCTCCACCGCATCTTTGTGCCATATCGCCTTTGGGCTGGGGTGGTAGGTCCGCACGACGACCAGCCCGCGTTCGCGCACCAGCCGCGGCTCCCGCTTCACGAGAAGATCCCAACTCTCCTGGGCGTCGTTGCCCTGGAGGAGCACGACTCGCAGGTCGGGCATCAACGCGATCAGCCGCAGCAGCGGAGGAACGCCCAGTAGCAGTTGCTCCGCCGTCGGCTTTGCGTCGATGTACCAGGGGTAGGCGTTCCACGGTGTGATGTCACGCGGTGAGACACCGACCGCCTCGAACAGCTCAGCCTGACGCTTGGCCGACTCGTCGTCGTTCTCGATGCACAGAAAGCCCGAACCGCCCGCGGCAAGCGTCTTCTTCCCGGGATCGCGCAGCACCGACAGCACCCTCGCCTCGGAACCACCGTGCCACGGCGCCACGTAGGGCACCCAGCCGCGGCCGCGCACCGCTCGAAGCTCGTCGACCAGCTCGTTCACCGGCCGGACGTGCGGGGCATAGGTATCGCGCTCCTGCTGCCGCCGGAAGCGCGGATCGCGCATCCGCTTGTGCCGACCCACGTCGTCAGCCGCGCCTAGTACGGAGCAGCACGGCCTGCCAGACCGCGAACGCACCGACTTCGACAGCGACGGCCAGGAGCAACAGCGACAGCGCGTCGAGCGGCCGTGTGGATGCGAGCGCGGCCAGCCCGGCCACCGCGACGACGTTCGCCACCAGAACGAACCGCACGGGGCCACGCGGTCGACGCCGGGCGGCGAGCGCGAGCAGCATCCCGGCCCAGCCCAACGTCAGCACGGCCGCCGTGAGCGGCACCCCCGCCGGGACGCCGAGCGCGCCGCCCACCGGCTCCGCGAACAGGCCCAGGAGCAGCGCGGCGACCGCGCAGTAGGCGGCGTCGGTGCGCAGGCAGGTTCCCATGGGGCCCACTCTAGGAGCGGCGGTCCGCGGTGGTGGGCCGTCTCGAGACAAGTCGTTCGCGACCGCGACTCTCGCATCAGCGATGCTCACCGAACCGGTCATGAGTAGCAGTGGGTTCCACAGTGGAGTTTGGGCCCATTCCAGTCCGATCGACAGGACAGAGGCTGGACTACCAGATGGGACTGGTCCCTTCACCGCCACTTTCAGGCCTGCATGAGCGGAGCGAGCGTGCCATCGCTCATCAGGTGCCGTAGATGCTCGGCAACCCGCGCCGGGGCCGCCCCCCCGCGCACGAGCAGGCCCGCTTCGAGGTTCGTCGTGATGCCTGACTGCGTGAGGTTCGCACTGTCACGAGGAGCGCCAGGCGGTCGGCGATCGCAACCTTGGCGTGCATCTTCGCTCCGGCGGCGCCGCGCTCGTGCGGAGGCCAGTGCCAGAGCCGTGCCTGCGGTACGGCCGTGAAGGCTGTCGCGGGTTCTACGCCGTTGAGCGCGCTTCCTGCTCCCTGGAGCGTCTCGACGACGATGTCGACGCGGACGCCACGGGCGACGGCGTCGCGGAGTGCGTCGAGCAGTGGCGGGTACGGCTTGGCCGAGTAGGTCGTCAGCAGTAGCTCTGTCCGTGCCTCTGCGGCCACGTCGAGCAAGACCTGCGCGGTTGCGCGGAGGGGCACGGCCGCGCTAGCCGGGCCGCTCCACACAGCTTGGGCGCGTTCGGTAGTCCCCGCGTCGTAGCCGGTCGCCGCGCCTTCCAGATAGGCGGCCTCGGCGGTCGACAGGCCGGCGTCGCGGTGAGCGGTCGTGAGTGCGGAGACAACCGCGGAGAATCCGGGTACAGGTACGGCAGCGGACAGGTCATCCGTGGTCCGGTGGGCTGCGATTCCGTCGGCGATGAGGCGCAGGCGGGTCGGCCCGAGATCGGTGAGCGCTGCCGCGACCGCCTCGACGAAGCGGTCGCGGCTCACGGCAGGTCGGGATAGAGCGCCAGGCTCGCGTCGGCGTCGATCGGGACGACGAACCGGCGGTCGAGGAACCGGTTGCCGCGTTCGCACGTCGTCTCGGAGACGAACAGGCAGACGTGGCAGGCCGCGCCATGCACGAAGTCCGCCGGTGGCTCCGGCAGCCGTTCCGCGCACAACGGATCCGACGAGCAGTGCCGCGCCTCACTCAACGCGCGACGCACCAGCCGGGTCAACGGCTCCGGCTCGGCCAGCGACACCAGGCCACCGAGCGTCCCTTCCGCGTCGGGAACTGCGGTGTAGATGAGGATCCCGGCCCGTGGATCGTCGCCCTGGCTCGGATAGAGCCGCTCCGACAGGCTGGCCGCGCTGTAGCCGCACTCCAGGGAGATGGTGCGGATCAGCAAGTGGGAAAGGGTATGCAGGGCGATGTAGCGGGCACCGGGCCACCGTTTCATCGGCTCGAAGGTCTGGCCCTGCCGGTCGGAGTACCGGTTCGCGCGAAACCGTGCATAAGCCTCGCGGTGCGCCTGAAGCGCATCCGAATCCTTAACGCGCTGTTCCCACTCGGCCAGCAGGTCCTCGGGTAGGCGCAGAAAGATGCCTTCACCGCGGACCTCGCTGGCCGGCACCCACGTCGGAGCGTCGCGAGCCAGCCGTACCCGCTGCACCGCGCCAGGTTCCTCCGGGTCAGGGGCGTCCAAACGGGTGAACCCGACCAGCGCCCGGACTTCCCGAAGCCGCTCGGCGTGCACGACGTCAGCGAAGATCTCCTTGAGCGCACCGGGGACGCCCCCGCGATCACGACGGAGGGTGAAGTCCGAGCTGGAGTCCGGGACTCCGGGCTCAGTGAAGATCTGCCACTCGGGGGTAAGCAGGTCCGGTGCATCTGTGCTCGCGCCGGTCTTGGGCACGGCCAGCGCAGCAAGCGTATCGGCGAACCATTGATTGGACGCACCGATGACCAGCATCTTCGGGTCTCGAGTGCAGCCGGCGGGGTCGAAGCAACCCAGGTGTGGGTGCCGGCCCCGACACGGCGGCAGGTTCCGCTCCCCGCGCGCACCGGCGGCCTCACGGATGTTGCGCTTTGCGCCGCATCTGCGGCATTGCAGCTCGACGTTCGCGCCGAGGTTGCCGCCGCGGTCGTCCATGAGCAGGCTCGGCTGGGCTACGTCGGGACAGGTGCCGCCGCGGTGAGTGAATGACACCCAAGGGAACTCGTCTAAATGCCCACCGATGCAGGTGAGCACGAAGCGGGCCGGGATAGCCAGCGGACGCTTCCCCGTCTTCTTCTTCGGGCAAGTGTCGTGGTAGAAGTGCGCGTCCTGGGGCTGCCGGGCGTTGGAATTCTCGAATCCGAACGCACCGCCTTCCAGCGGCGCGAGCAGGTTACACACTGTGCAGCGGAGCCAGCCGGGGAACGGCATCGTCGGCACCCCGACCCGGGACGCGGGCCCGCCCGGGTCCCGCTCGTTGCTCTGGAGCCACGGAGCACCGGTCCGCAGCTTCCACAGAATGGCGTTGATGACCTGCCGATGATCACGCCACCGCCGACCCCGGCCCGAGGTCGGTAACAACGGCTCGATCCAGCTCTCCACGACCCACCAAGCCACACGAATACCAGAAGGCGCAGCTCAACTACTTACAGGACACTCGCTAGTCGGTAGTGGGCGTCGCTCGCGGGAGTCGTGCTGGGGTCGTGTCGGGTGAGGCAGCCATCAGCGGGGTGGCTCCCGCGCCGAGTCGACCGTGTTCGTCTGGCCGTCGCGAACACCCCGCACCGGGTCGCGTCGGGGAACGGGAGCGCGGCGACCACGGCACCGATCACGGCGGCGCCGACCGCGAACGCCGCCGTGCCGGCCAGCGCCGTGGTCGTGGCCATCGTGCCGTCGGGTGCGGCGCCCGGGTCGGACCGGTGCGACGCGACCGTCGGCGGCAACCGATCGCGCCGGGCCAGGCCGGAGAGGCCGATCAGCCGGACGATTTAGGGTGGGCGCCGTGCTCATCGATCGCAACCCGCTGCCCGACGGTCTCGACGAGCGGCTCCGGCGGCAGTTGGCGTTCGTCGCCGAGGTCGACCAGCTCAAGACCGTCCTGCGGGCGTCGCCGCTGGCCGCGGCCGAGCGTCGGGAGAACGACGCCGAGCACTCCTGGCACCTCGCGCTGATGGTGCTGCTGCTGGCCGAGTACGCCGACGAGCCGATCGACGTCGGCCACACGATGCGGCTGGTGATCGTCCACGACCTGGTGGAGATCTACGCCGGCGACAGCCCGGTGTTCGACCCGGCCGCGGTCGTGGGGCAGCGTGAACGCGAGGAGGCCGCGGCCGACCGGCTGTTCACGCTGCTCCCCGACGACCAGGCGGCGGACCTGCGTGCGTTGTGGGACGAGTTCGAGGCGGGCCGCACACCGGAGGCGCGCTTCGGCAAGGCGATGGACCGGCTCGAGCCGATGCTGCTCAACTGGCTCACCGGGGGCGGCACGTGGCACATGCCGGGCGCGACCGAGAGCACGGTCCGGGCCCGCGAAGCCGGTGTGGTCGCCGGCTCCACGTCACTGGGCGCCGCTACGAGCCGCCTGGTCGAGGAGGGGGTCCGGCGTGGCTGGATCCGCCCGGACGCCCCCGGGAAGGCCGACGGCCAGGCCCGCGGCCACCACGGCTATACCCAGCCACACCAGCACACCCGGTAACGGCTGCCCCAGCGCCACCCCGCACAGCGCCGCCGACACCGGCGCGACGCCGGTGAGCAGCCCGGCGCGACCGCTCCCGAGGTGGGCGACGCACGAGTACCAGAGCACGAACGCCAGCGCGGTCACCGCGACCGCCAGGTAGACGATCGCGCCGATCTCGGCCCGGCCGAGGTCGGCCACCGCGGACGGACCTTCGCGCACGACGCCGATCGCCAGGAAGGCCGCCGCGGCGATCCAGGTGGTGTGCACCGACACTCCCCACGGGCGGAGCCGCCCCAGCACCGGCACCGCCAGCAGCGTGAACGCGGCCTCGCTCGCGAACACGACCACGGCCCACAGCAGCCCCAGCCCGTCGCTGCGCCCGAGGCCCTCCACCAGGCCCGCGCCCGCGGTCACCACCAGCGCCGCGACCAGCGCACGCGCGCTCGGCCGGGCGCCCTCCAGCAGCGGCCCGACCGCCGCCATCAGCACCGGGACGCTCGCCACCGCGACACCGAGCACGGCAGGCTCCGCGTGCCGGGAGCCCTGCACGAGCGCGATGTTGAACACCACCAGGCCGGTCACCGCGATCCCGCACAGCCAGAGCCACTCCGTGCCGCGCGGCCGCACCAGGCGCTGCCCGGCGAGTCCGGCGAACCCGATCAGCAGGACGCAGGCCAGCGCGTAGCGCACCGCCTGCACGGTGAACAGCGGGCTACCGACGAGCAGCGACGACACCGCGACGCTCCCGCCGACGAACACCATTCCGGTCGCGCCGGACGCCGCCGCTAGACGTGAAGTGAGCATGCCGCCATGCTGGGGGCCGATCATGGTCCAGTTGAAGGACCATTGGAAGCGCAAGGAGGTGGACCAATGTCGGCCGGATCGGATTTCCTGCAGCTCCGGGCGGCGGCGGCCCCTCCCAAAGGCCTCACCACCTGGCTGGTCGACGCCATTCGCGGTGCCGTCGCCGACGGGCGTCTGGCCCCCGGGGCGCGGTTGCCGGCCACGCGTGACCTCGCCGTCGACCTCGGTGTCTCGCGCGGGGTGGTGGTGGAGGCCTACCAACGCCTGGTCGACGAGGGCCTCGCCCAGGCACGCACCGGCGCGGGCACCGTGATCACCGGGATGCTCACGGCCTCGACGCCGCCGGCCGCTCGGTCCGGAGAGCCGGTGGCGGCGTCGACACCGGCGGGGTTCCGGTTGCCGCTGGGGCCGGCCGAGGGCATCGAGTTCGACCTGTCGCCGGGGCAGCCGGACCTGGCCGCTTTCCCGCGGGCGGCCTGGCTGCGCGCGGAGCGGGCCGTGCTCACGTCGATGACCAGCGCCGACCTGGGGTACGGCGACCCGCGCGGTGTGCTGGCGCTGCGTCGCGAGCTGGCGGTGTGGCTCGCGCGCACCCGCGGCACCCGGGCCGAACCCGACGACATCCTCGTCGTCGCCGGCGTCGCCCAGGCCCTCGCCCTGACCGCCAGGGTCCTCGGGGCGCGGAACATCGCGATGGAGGACCCCGGTTCGCGGGGAGCCCGGGACCAGCTCACGAGCTGGGGACTGCGCACGCACCCGGTCCCGGTCGACGAACACGGCCTCCGGGTCGAGGACCTGGTCGCCACCGGGCTGGACACCGTCCTGCTCACCCCCGCCCACCAGTTCCCGACCGGCGTCGTGCTCGGCCCGGCCCGCCGCCGCGAGCTCCTCGCCTGGGGCGGCCTGGTCCTGGAGGACGACTACGACGCCGAGCACCGTTACGACCGGGCCCCGGTCGCCGCGCTCCAGGCCTCCGCACCCGACCGGGTCGTCTACATGGGCAGCACCTCGAAGACGCTGGCGCCGGGCATGCGCTTGGGCTGGATGATCCCGCCCGGCGCGCTGCGCGACGACCTGATCGCGGTCAAGCACTCCACCGACCTGGGGAACCCGGCGTTGTCCCAGCTGGTGCTGGCCCACCTGCTGCGCTCGGGCGAGTACGAGCGGCACCTGCGCCGGGTCCGGCAGCGCCAGCGTCGTCGCCGCGACGCGCTGCTGACCGCGCTAGAACAGCACCTCCCCGACGCCCGCGTGGAAGGGGTCGCGGCCGGTCTGCACCTGGTGATCACGCTCCCCAGCGACATCCCCGACACCGTGCTCGCCGCCTCCGCCGCCGAGGTCGGCGTCCGGGTGCAGCCGCTGTCCTGGCACCGCACGCTGCCCGGCCGGCCCGGACTCGTGATCGGTTATGCCGCACATCCCCCGAACCGGCTCGACGAAGCGGCCCGCCGGATGGGCGCCCGCCTCGGCATGGTGGTGCGAACGGGCATCACAAGGTAGGAAAAACGGCATGGCACTCGTCGCTGGCGTCGACTGTTCGACGCAATCCACCAAGGTCCTCATCTGCGATTCCGAGACCGGCGAGGTGGTCCGCCAGGGTCGGGCACCGCACCCCGACGCCACCGAGGTCGATCCGGCCATCTGGTGGTCCGCGCTCCAGAGCGCGTCCGACGGCTTGCTCGACGGCGTCGAGGCGATGGCCGTCGGCGGCCAGCAGCACGGCATGGTGACGCTCGACGCCGACGGGAACGTCGTCCGTCCGGCGCTGCTCTGGAACGACACCCGCTCGGCCGGTGCGGCCACCGACCTGATCGAGGAGCTCGGCGGGGCCCAGGCCTGGACCGACGCGGTCGGCCTGGTGCCGGTCGCGAGCTTCACGGTCACCAAGCTGCGCTGGCTCGCCACGCACGAACCCGAGCAGGCCAAGCGGGTCGAGCGGATCCTGCTGCCGCACGACTGGCTGACCTGGAAGCTGTCCGGCCAGAGCATCGAGCCCACCACCGACCGCGGCGACGCGTCCGGCACCGGCTACTGGTCGGCGGCCACCGGCGAGTACCGCCTCGACCTGCTCGAGCGCGCGTTCGGCCGGGAGATCGGCGTGCCCCGCGTGGCCGGGCCGGCCGAGATCGTCGGCCGCACCCCGGAGGGCATCGCGCTCGCCGCCGGCACCGGCGACAACATGGCGGCCGCGCTGGGGCTGGGCGCCGGCCCGGGCGACGTCGTCGTCTCGCTCGGCACCAGCGGCACGGTGTTCGCGGTCGCCGAGGCGTCGACGAACGACCCGAGCGGGTTCGTCGCCGACTTCGCCGACGCGACCGGCCGGTTCCTGCCCCTGGTCTGCACGCTCAACGCGGCGCGGGTGCTGACCGCGGCGGCCGACCTGCTCGGCGTCGACCTGGATCGGCTGTCCGAGCTGGCGCTGGCCAGCACGCCCGGCGCCGCCGGGCTGACGCTACTGCCGTACCTGGACGGCGAGCGCACGCCCGACCTGCCCGACGAGACCGGGCGGATCACCGGCCTGACCAGGGCCAACGCCCGCCCGGAGAACCTCGCCAGGGCCGCGGTCGAGGGCATGCTGCTCGGCCTGGCCGACGGGCTGGACGCCGTCCGTCAACACGGGGTGCCGGTCCGGCGCGCGCTGCTGATCGGTGGGGCCGCGATGTCGCCCGCGGTGCGGGCGGTGGCCTCCGGGATCCTCGGCGTGCCGGTCGACGTGCCGGCGCCCGGGGAGTACGTCGCACTGGGCGCCGCGCGGCAGGCGGCCTGGGCGCTGTCGGGTGCGGCCGAGCCGCCCCAGTGGACGGTCGCGGCCGAGCACACCCCGGACGCGACCGACGACTACTCGGGGGCTCGTGACCGCTACGCCCAGTTTCGTACCGGCGTGCAAGAACTTTCGTCTCGCTCGAACAAAAGTTAGGCGTCTGTAATCCAAAAGACTCTGGACATCGACGGGAAGCGAGCTCTACGGTCTCCCCACGCCTTGTGACGTAGGCAACTTGGGAAGGCTGTGCAATGACGCCTCGGCCCAGACCGGACAACTCCGCCCAGTCCCAGATTCTGTTGACCCTTCGCGACGAGGGGCCCGCTTCCCGGGCCGAGCTCGGCGACCGGCTCGAGCTCCCCCGAGCCCGGCTGGCCGCCGAGCTGACCCGTCTGCACGAACTCGGCCTGGCCCGCGACGGTGGGCCGGCCGCGTCCCGGGGTGGCCGGCGCTCCACGATGGTCGAGCTCGACCCCGAGCTGCGGTTCGTCGGCGTCGACCTCGGCGTGACCTCGGTGACGGTCGAGGTCACCGACGGCTCGCTGGAACCGGTCACCTCGATCGAGGAGCCGATCGACATCCGGCGCGGCCCGGAAGCGGTGCTCGACCGCATCGACGACCTGGTCGCGAAGGTCCGGGTCGACGGGCACCTGCCCCGGCTGGCGGGGATCGGCCTCGGCGTTCCCGGCCCGGTGAGCTTCCGCGACGGGGTACCGGTGTCGCCGCCGATCATGCCCGGCTGGGACCGCTACCCGGTCCGGGAGGAGCTGGCCGGGCGGCACGGGTGCCCGGTCGTCGTCGACAACGACGTCAACATCATGGTCGTCGGTGAACGCGGCGGCGGGGTGGCCCGGTCGATCGAGGACCTGCTGTTCGTGAAGGTCGGCACCGGTATCGGCTGCGGCATCGTGGTCGGCGGCCAGGTGTACCGCGGGGTGGACGGGTGCGCCGGCGACATCGGGCACATCCAGGTCGACCCGCACGGCCCGGTGTGCGCCTGCGGCAACGCCGGGTGCCTGGAGGCGATGTTCGGCGGCGCGGCGCTGGCGCGCGACGCGCTGGCCGCGGCACGCAACGACACGTCACCGGCGCTGGCCGAGCGGCTGCGCCTGAACGGCACCGTCACCGCGGCCGACGTCGGCGCGGGTGCGGTGGAGGGTGATCCGGTCTGCATCGGGCTGATCCGGGACGGTGGTCGTCGGCTCGGTGGCGTGCTGGCGTCGCTGGTCAGCTTCTTCAACCCGTCGATGATCGTCATCGGCGGTGGCCTGGCCGGGCTCGGGCACCTGCTGCTGGCCGAGGTGCGGTCGGTGATCTACCGCCGGTCGCTGCCGCTGGCCACCCGGAACCTGCCGGTCGTGCTGTCGGAGCTCGGCGCCCGCGCCGGCGTGGCCGGCGCGGCGACCCTGGCCAGCGATCTCGCCTACGGACCGGTGACGCGATGACCGAGCCCCTGTTACGCCTCTCCGGAATCGTCAAGACGTTCCCCGGCGTGCGCGCGCTGGACGGCGTCGACCTCACCGTCGCGCCCGGCGAAGTGCACTGCCTGCTGGGCCAGAACGGGGCCGGCAAGTCGACGCTGATCAAGGTGCTGTCCGGAGCGCACCAGCCGGACGAGGGCACGATCGAGTGGAAGGGCTCGGAAGTCCGGTTCGTACGGCCGACGGCCGCGTTGAACGCCGGGCTCGCGACCATCTACCAGGAGCTCGACCTCGTCGACGACCTCACCGTCGCGGAGAACGTGTTCCTCGGCCACGAGCCGCGCCGCTTCGGGTTCAGCTCGCGCGGTGCCGCCCGCCGCCGCACCCGGGAGCTGCTCGGCCGGCTCGGCCACGCCGAGATCCCGCCCGGCCGCGAGGTCGGCCGGCTGCCCGCCGCCGGCAAGCAGATCGTCAGCATGGCCAGGGCCCTCTCGCACGACGCGCAGCTGATCATCATGGACGAGCCGTCCGCGGTACTCGCGCACGACGAGGTGGAGAACCTGTTCCGGGTCATCCGGGACCTCACGTCGGCCGGGGTCGCGGTCATCTACATCTCGCACCGGCTCGCCGAGATCCGCGAGATCGGCGACCGGGTCACGATCCTCAAGGACGGCCGCACGGTCGCGGTCGACCTGCCGGCCAAGACGACCCCGACGAACGAGGTCGTCCGCCTGATGACCGGCCGGAACGTCGAGTACGTGTTCCCCTCGCGCAGCGGCACGCCGGGCGGGGAGCCGCTGCTGCGGGTCACCGACCTGGGGCGGCCGAAGGAGTTCAGCGAGGTCTCGTTCGAGGTCAGGGCGGGGGAGATCGTCGGGTTGGCCGGGCTCGTCGGCGCCGGTCGCTCGGAGATCCTGGAGACCGTCTACGGCGCGCGGAAAGCCGCCACCGGCACGGTCGAGATCGACGGCGAGCCGATCCGGCGCGGCAGCGTGAAGGCCGCGGTCGCCGCCGGGATGGGCCTGGCTCCCGAGGAGCGCAAGAGCCAGGCGCTCCTGCTCGGCGAGCCGGTCTACCGGAACGTCTCGCTCGCGTCGCTGCGCCGGTTCGCCCGGTTCGGCTTCGTCCGGCGCGGCGCCGAGCGGGCCGAGGTCGGGGCCGTCACCCGCTCGCTCGACCTGCGCCCGGCCGATCCCCGCCGCGCCATGCGGACGCTCTCCGGCGGCAACCAGCAGAAGGCCGTGGTCTCCCGCTGGCTGCTGGGGAGGACGCGGTTGCTGCTGCTCGACGAGCCGACCCGGGGCGTCGACATCGGTGCCCGCGCCGAGCTCTACGCGCTCATCCGCTCGCTCGCCGACCAGGGCGTCGGCGTGCTGATGGTCTCCAGCGAAGTTCCCGAAGTGCTCGGTCTCGCCGACCGCGTCCTGGTCGTCCGAGAGGGACGCGTGGTGCACGAAGCACCGGCCTCCGACCTGACCGAAGCCCAGGTCCTCGACCTGGTCATGGCCGGCGAACGCGTCACCACCGCCCGCTGACCCCACCGCTTGCGCAGTGCGCACCCCCTCCCGCCACCGCATTGGAGCGAGGCGCTCATGACTGATCCCACCAGAACCCCGACCGACCCGACCGACCCGGCGCCGTCCGCCCAGGCGGCCGGGATGGGGCCGGCGCCGGTCGCCACCGTTCCACCGGCCGACGAACAGGCCCGGGTCGAAGCCGCCGCCGCGGAACCCGCCGTCGAGCCGTCGCCGTTCCGCACCTGGCTGGCGTCGCTCTCCGAGGGCGGAGCCACCCGCAACATCGGGCTGATCGTCGTCCTGGTCATCCTGTGCATCGTCGGCTTCGCCACCGCCGAGACGTTCGCCACCACCGGCAACATCCGAACCATCCTCACCAACGCGTCGGTGATCGGTGTCGTCACCGTCGGCATGACGTTCGTGATCATCGGCGGCGGCATCGACCTGTCGGTCGGCTCGATCGTCGGGCTCGCGTCGGTGTGGTGCACCACCGTGGCCACCCAGTCCTACGGCCCGTTCGTGATGGTGCTCTGCGCGCTGCTCGTCGGCCTGATCGTCGGCCTGGTCAACGGTGCGCTCATCGCCTACGGGCGGCTGGTGCCGTTCATCGTCACGCTCGGCATGCTCATCGGCGCCCGCGGGCTCGCACAGCAGATCGCCGGCCTGCAGACCCAGGTCGTCAAGAGCGAGACGTTCAACGGGATCGCCGACGGGGCGTTCCTCGGAGTTCCGTACCTGGTCTGGCTGCTGGTCGGCACGTTCGCGATCGGCTGGGTCGTGCTGAACCTGACGACGTTCGGGCGGCGCACGGTCGCGGTCGGCGGCAACCCCGAGGCCGCCCGTCTGGCCGGTATCGACATCCGCCTGCACACCGCGTTGCTCTACGGGGTGTCCGGGCTGTGCTGCGGGCTCGCCGCCGTGATGCTCACCGCCCAGACCGCGTCGGGTTCCTCCACGAACGGCCAGAACTACGAGTTGGACGCGATCGCGGCGGTGATCATCGGCGGCACGCTGCTGACCGGTGGCCGCGGCACGCTCGTCGGCACGTTCCTGGGCGTGCTCGTCTTCACGCTGATCACGAACCTCTTCATTCTCAACAACCTGTCGACGCCCGTGCAGAACCTGGCGAAGGGCCTGATCATTCTCGGCGCCGTGCTGCTGCAGCGCCGCCGCTCGGAATCCGCGACCTGACCGCTTTCCGTTCACTCGCCGCCGTGGCCTCGCCCAACGGTGGTTCGCCGACTTGCGTAATTCTCGTATTTCTCAAAGGAGAGAACCATGAGTGACGTCATCAGTGGCCCGCGTAGCGGGCTCGGACGCCGGGGCTTCTTGTTCGGGGGAGCCGCGGTGGGCGCCACCCTGCTGGCGGCCGGGTGCACCTCGAACGACTCGGGCAACGACAGCCCGGAGACCAACACGAAGGCCGTCGGCGGTGACAACGCCGCCAAGGGCACGCAGGTGACGATCGGGTTCTCCGCGCCGCAGGCCGACCACGGCTGGATCGGTGCGATCGCGAAGAACGCCGAGGCCCAGGCCAAGACGTTCGAGGACGTGACGTTCGAGCCGGTCGAGCCGACGAACGACGTCGCGGCGCAGATCGCGGCGATCGAGACGCTGATCACGAAGAAGGTCGGCGTCCTCGTCGTGCTGCCGAACGACGGCAAGCAGCTCACCGCGGTCGCGTCCAAGGCAATGGCGGCCGGCATCCCGGTCGTCAACCTCGACCGGGTCTTCGACTCGCCGCTGGCGTACCGCACCTGGATCGGTGGGGACAACTACGGCATGGGTGTCTCCGCCGGCAACTTCATCGCCGAGCAGCTCAAGGGCAAGTCGAACCCGGTCATCGCCGAGATCGCCGGCATCGACTCGCTGCCGCTGACGCAGGACCGGTCGCGGGGCTTCAAGGACGCGCTGGCCCGCGCGGGCTTCAAGGTGACCAACCGCGTCGCGGCGGAGTTCACGGTCGCGTCGGGACAGCAGGTCACCTCGAACCTGCTGCAGGCCGCGCCGAAGATCGACGCGGTCTGGAACCACGACGACGACCAGGGCCTCGGCGTGCTGGCCGCGATCCGGCAGGCCAACCGCAGCGAGTTCCTGATGGTCGGCGGCGCCGGTTCGCTCGACGCGATGGAGCTCATCAAGGCCGACAACTCGGTGCTGAAGGCGACCGTCACCTACAGCCCGAGCATGGCGTCCTCGGCGATTTCCATCGCGCGGCTGATCGGCCAGAAGAAGGGCTTCTCCGACCTGGTCGAGAACGACGTCCCGGCGAGCATCACGCTCTCCTCGGCGACCGTGACGAAGGAAAACGTGGACCAATACCTGAAGACTGGATTCCGTTCATGAGCAAAGCTGAACTCGGTGTCGGCATGGTCGGGTACGCGTTCATGGGAGCCGTGCACTCACAGGCATGGCGCACCGTGAACCACGTGTTCGACCTGCCGGTCGGAGTGCGGCTGGCGGCCATCGCCGGTAGGGATCCGGTCGCCGTCAAATCGGCCGCGGAACAGCACGGGTGGGCCTCCACCGAGACCGACTGGCGTGCGTTGATCGCGCGCGACGACGTGCAGATCGTGGACATCTGCACGCCGGGGGACACGCACGCTTCGATTGCCATCGCGGCGCTGGCCGCGGGCAAGCACGTCATTTGTGAGAAGCCCTTGGCCAACAGTGTCTCCGAGGCCGCCGACATGGCCGCGGCCGCCGCTGACGCCGCGTCGCGGGGCGTCCGCTCGATGGTGGCGTTCAACTACCGGCGGGTGCCGGCGCTGGCGTACGCGCGGTCGCTGGTCGCCGCCGGGCGGATCGGGACGCTGCACCACGTGCGGGCGGCGTACCAGCAGGACTGGCTGGTGGATCCGGCCGCGCCGCTGACCTGGCGGATGCAGAAGGAGCGGGCCGGGTCCGGCGCGCTCGGGGACATCGCGGCGCACATCGTCGACGCGGCGCAGTACGTGGTCGGCGACGTGCTGTCGGGCGTCTCCGGGCTCCTGGAGACGTTCGTGTCGTCGCGGCCGTTGTCGGGCGGCTCCGGGCTGTCGGCGGCCTCCGGTGGCGTCGGCGTCGGGGACGTGACCGTCGACGACGCGGCGGTGTTCTTCGGGCGGTTCGCCCAGGGCGGCATCGCGACGTTCGAGGCGACGCGGTTCGCGACCGGGCGGAAGAACGCGATGCAGCTGGAGATCTACGGGTCCGGCGGCGGCATCCGGTTCGACTTCGAGCGGATGAACGAACTGCAGTTCTTCGACGGGGCGTCGCCCGACGAGGAGAACGGGTACCGGCGGGTGCTGGTGACCGAACCGACGCACCCCTACCTGGGCGCGTGGTGGCCACCGGGGCACCCGCTCGGGTACGAGCACACGTTCACGCACGAGCTCCGGGATTTCGTGACGGCGGTCGGTTCGGGTGAGGACCCCTCGCCGTCGTTCGCTGATGGGTTGCAGGTGCAGAAGGTGCTGGACGCCGTTTCGGTCAGCGCTTCCCGCGGATCCGGATGGGTGGAGGTCTGATCATGCCGAGGCCAGTGACGTTGTTCACCGGACAATGGGCCGACCTGCCGTTCGAGGAGGTGTGCAAGCTCGCGTCGGGCTGGGGCTACGACGGGCTCGAGATCGCGTGCTGGGGCGACCACTTCGACGTGGCCCAAGCGGTGTCGTCGCCGTCGTACGTGGCGTCCCGGCGGGAGATCCTCGACCGGTACGGGCTCAAGGTCTGGGCGATCTCGAACCACCTGACCGGTCAGGCGGTGTGCGACAACCCGATCGACGAGCGTCACCAGGGAATCCTGTCGCCGGCGGTCTGGGGTGACGGGGACGCCGAGGGCGTGCGGCAGCGCGCCGCGTCGGCGTTGAAGGACACCGCGCGAGCAGCGCGTCTGCTGGGCGTCGACACCGTGGTCGGGTTCACCGGGTCGTCGATCTGGCACCTGGTGGCGATGTTCCCGCCGGTGCCGCCGTCGATGATCACCCGCGGCTACGAGGACTTCGCCGCACGCTGGAACCCGATCCTGGACGTCTTCGACTCCGAGGGCGTGCGGTTCGCGCACGAGGTGCACCCGTCGGAGATCGCGTACGACTACTGGTCGACGGTGGCCGCCCTCGAGGCCGTGGATCACCGGGACGCGTTCGGGCTGAACTTCGACCCGTCGCACTTCGTCTGGCAGGACCTGGACCCGGTCGGGTTCCTGTGGGACTTCAAGGACCGGATCTACCACGTCGACTGCAAGGAGTCGGTCAAGCAGTTCAACGGACGCAACGGGCGGCTGGGGTCGCACCTGCCCTGGGGTGACCCGCGGCGCGGCTGGGACTTCGTCTCGACCGGGCACGGCGACGTGCCGTGGGAGCCGGTGTTCCGGATGCTCAACTCGATCGGGTACTCCGGGCCGATCTCCGTCGAGTGGGAGGACGCCGGGATGGATCGCCTGGTGGGGGCACCCGACGCGCTGGCGTTCGTGCGCAAACTGACGTCGATCGAGCCCCCGGAGGCGTCGTTCGACGCGGCGTTCAGTTCGGGGTCGTGAATTTGATTGCAACCGGATGGGTCGGTGGTCGCGTCTAGTTCCGTGAGGGGCTGATGTGTTCACCGTCCGCCCGGTCAGTGACCACCGCACGGGGGCGCGTGGCGTCGCACGGGGGCGGGGTCGACGCGGCGGCACCGCACGGCGGTGGCCGGCGGGTGTTCGGGGCCGGTACCCCGGGCACCCGCCGGACAGGACGAGGGCCCAGCCGTTTCGGCTGGGCCCTCGCTCTGTTTCCGCGGCCGCCGGCGTGTGCGCAGGCGGCCCCGATCCGGCCCTGGTCGGGACCGGGTCTTTGGGTGTGGGACGGGGTCTTGTCTCGTTACAGAGAACCGTTGGAGCCTGCGGGGCGCGGCGTGTGCGCCGACGGCGCGCCGGTGGCCGGGCCGGCGGTGACCGTGGGCTCGGGGCTGCCGGAGCCGAGCAGGCTGTTCACCTTCGCTCCGATGGCCGTGCCGGCGAGCTTGTCGTTCGCCACGTCCTTGGCGGTGCTCACCAGGCTCCCGGCCTGCGCCTGGAGCACACCGGTCGCTTCCTGAACGGTGGGGTTCTCCTTGACCTTCGCCGCGGTACGACGAATCTGCTCGTACCGCTCGCGCCCGGCCTTGGTGCCCAGCACGTAGCCGATGCCAACACCGGTGAGGAAGAGCAGCTTGTTACGCATGTCGACTCCTGAAGTCGGCTTCGGGGTGGTTGGGTGCTTGCCAGTGACGAAGTGATGCCCGACGGGGGTCTATCCCACACTTGTAGTACCAAACGCGGTGCCCATCGTCGGGTGGCCGACCGCTGTGGCGAGGCACGGGTCGGCATGTTGTAGGCTTGCCAGGCACGTCACCGCGAGGTGGTGGGCAGAGAAGCATTCCCCCGTAGCTCAATTGGCAGAGCATTCGACTGTTAATCGAAGGGTTACTGGTTCGAGTCCAGTCGGGGGAGCATCTTCGCAGGTCAGCGCCTATATTTCCGGGTGCTGACAGGGTACATGCCGGTAGGGCGTCCCGTCGAACTCCCGTCAATCGCCACGGCCCCTGTTCATATCTCGTCGGCGTGCTCTTCGAGCCACTCGAGGACGGCGGACCGGCGGAATCGCAGGTACTTGCCGACGCGGTAACCCGGAACGAACTTGCCCTCGGCGCGCTGCTTCCGGGCCGTGCCGACCGGGATGCGCAAGAACGCGCAGACCTCCGCGAGGGTCATCAGGCGGTCGTCATGGCTGGGTGGGTTGTCGGGCTGGCGGTTGGGAGTGGTCGTAGTCAGATCGCATCACCGCCCACGCTGTGTTCGGGGCGGCGAGCGGCGTGATCTCGTTGCGGGCGGGTGGCGAGGAGGGCGAAGCCGGCGACGACCATCAGGCCGTCCACGGCCAGCGGGCCGAGGTGCGCGCCGAGCGGGTCTTCGCCGTAGTCGGTGAGTAGGCCGCTCATGTGGCGGTAGCTCATGACGGCGGCGATCAGGGCGACCGTGACCGCACCGCCATAGCGGGCCGAACCCCACCAGAAACCGCGGGGCCAAGCGACGCGGGAGACGACTTCGACGGCGCCGAGGAGCAGGAGCGGCCAGCACGCCGCCGCGACGACGGAGCCCGGTTCGGGTCGGTAGGTGCTGGCGTGCTGTCGGTCTGCGTACTCAGTGGGGTGGAATGCGTGGGCGACGTTGGCAGCGACGGAGAGCAAGGCCCCTCCCAGGAAGGAGCCGAGCGCCCACCAGTAGCCAGTCGGCGTGTTCCGATTCTGTCCTTCCGGATCCGGCGAGGACGGGGGTGACGTCGTGTGCCGAACCGGCGCTCGGCGCGCCTCTGGTGCGCTGTCTGGATGGTCAGCGGACGGCGGCCCGAGCGCATCGGCCGCTCCGCTCAGGGAGGCCGCGGCGGGGCGGCGAACCTCGGCGATCCGCTGTCGGGCCCAGCGATCGGACCGACCGAACATCGCGCCCAGTTCGACGCCGGTAAGCGGCCGCTGTTCGACCAGGCTCTGCCGATAGGCGGCTCGGGCTTGTTCGCGCCGGTCACCGATCGAGGCGCGGGGCGGGTGGGCGGATGAGTGGTCAGGTGGGGGCACATCCGACGGATGGATCGGGTCCGGACCACGGTCCGGGTGGTCGCGTGGGGATGTCATACCGCTCCATGGGTGTGAGCAGGGTTCGGGGACGGCGTGGCAGGCGCATGCGCTTGTCCTTTCTCGTGGGTGCGTGCGGGTCAGGTAGCCGGTGGTGGAAGGCGGAACAGTTCCGCGAACTGTGCGAGCCGGATCGGCTCGGTGACGGAGTCGGCGAGGTGCCAGACCCGCTCGGCGGGGGAGAGCCGCAGTTCCGCGGCGTAGTCGCGGGCGGCGGTGGCGACGGGGAACGGCGTGCCGACCTCACGCAACCGCGCGTGCAGGTTGGTCTGGCGGCGCGTGGAGTGCAGCCAGAACAGAACCGGCCACCTCGGGCCGCCGGCTGTGGCCAACCGCCGGTAGGCGCCGAGCTTGTCGATGAGCTGGCCGAGAGGCTCGGCGCCGGTGTCGTGTTCTAGGAAGAACGGAACCAGCAAGGTGCGGCCGTCGGGACCGGGCTCGGTCCAGATGCCGTGGCCGTCCGGGCGAACGATGCGGCTCCCGAGATCGCCGACGGTGCCGAACGCCCACGGCTCGTTGCAGCGAGTCTCCGGCCACCAGCGGTCGAGGCTGGCCGGCGGATGGGTACGCGCGTGTCCAGCCAGGTCGGTGAAGAACTGATTCAGGCCGAGCAGGTGGTCCAGGTTGGTGCGGGCCGTCAGGGCACGGCGCCGTGCCTGAATGCGAGAGCGTCGTGGTGGGTCGTCGCCACGTTGGGCGGCGACGACCTCGGCGCCGAGTAGGCCGAGGACGTAGTGGTACGGGTACGAGCCGCCGTCGAACTTGTTCGGTCGGAATCGGTCGACCAGGCCGACTCGGTAGAGCGTGAGTAGCCGTCGCTGGGCGAAACCGAGGGAGCAGAACAGCGCATGGGCGATCTGGAAGGTGGTGAGCACGCCATGGTCGGCCAGCCAGCCGAGCAGGGTGTGATCCCGGGCAGTGAGTCGGGATTGGACCCGCAGGACGTCGTCGGTCACGAAGGCCTGAGCCTTCTTCCCCTCGGGGGGATCCCCCACAGGGGATCAGTGACAGCCGACCGCGGTCGGACCACCAGCGGGCTGACCTGCGGTGTTGACGGCTGCGAGGGGTCGGTTCGGGGGTGCGGTTCCAGGCGGACTCCCAGACCGACGGTGAGACCGACGACGGGACAGATCCCCGAACGACATTCGATGAGAGATGAGTACGCCGGGCTGTGAGGCATGAAGGCTCCAAGGCGGTGAGGCAGGCTCGCGACTCGCGCTCCTGCGGTCTGCGTTCACCCACCAAAGGCCCAACCGAAGGGCCCGATCCCGCATCGCTGTTCACGTTGTCCACCCAACAGCCAACCAACCGGCACTGACGCGGCCTAGCGTCCCGAGCTGAGTCCGCTGAGTCGCACGCGATGCGATCCTGCGTCGCCGACACTGTTCGCGGTGGCCCAGATCGGTCCGGCTGGTCCGTCCGGTTCGATGCGAAGGAGGTCCTCACTCGTCGTGGCGATCCGGACCGGCACCGCGTGCGCGACCGCGTAAGCCAGCCAGTCAGCCTCCTCGGTGATGCCCGCGGTGACGACCAACGCGACGTCGAGGCGAACCGACCGGTCGTAACCGGCCAGGATGACGGCGGGATCGAGTGCTGGGTTGCCGCGTGGATCGTCACCGGGGGTGTGCGTCACCGCCCAGTGCAGCGTGAAGGCCACCGCTGCCGCGGTGCCCGCGGCGTCGTCGTCGAGGGTCACGTAGACGCCGTAGCCGTCACACCGCGCGTTGCGCAGGCCCTGGTCGGCCAGCCAGCGGTTGGCGTCGACCCGGTGCAACCATCGGTGCAGGACGCCCGTGCCGGCGCGGCGGCCGTGCTCGGCAACGGCGAGGAAGAACCGGTTGATGACGTCCTGTTTCCCGCGGCCACCAGGGAGCGGGTGAGCGCGCTGCGCGAGGTCCGGCAGGTGCAAGCGTCGGTCCCTGGACATCCAGACCGCCATGGTGGCCAGCCCGTCCGGGGCGAGCTCGTAGCGGTTGCGGTGGCTCCGACTGTTTTCCCGCGAGCGATACAGCAACCCGCTGTCTGTTAGCGCGGTCAGCCGGCGATGCGCGGTCGGCCGCGACATTCCGAGCGCGACGGCGACCTGGTCGGTGTCCAGTACGCCGTACTCAGCCACCAGCCGCAGCACCGCGCTCCCGGCCGCGCCCAGTTGCTGGGGAAGGAAGACGCCGGGCGGGACATCGCCGGGAGACAGGCGCTCACTCGGCGGCAGCCGCCGCACCGGCATACCTGGCACCTCCCGCTCACTGTCGCTGTGCCGGGGCGCGTGAACCTCTCATCTCCTCAACCGCGATTTTGGCCCGATCTCCGGTGTCGCTGTTCAGGTTTCCGCCGAACGGTGGATGTTCGCGACGTGGCGTAGCCACGGATTCGCGCGACGCGACCTAGCCGTGGCTCAGGAGGCGCTGCAGGGCAACTAGTGTGTTGCGCGGGCACGGAGGCCGGGCATGGCGGCGATTCGTGCTTCCGGCAACGCGTCGAAATCGACGGTGGTCGGGATCCGTCGTCTGGAGCACCGGATTACTTCGTCGGGTGCGGCGATGAGTTCGACGGTGAAATCGTGCCTGGTGCTGGGCAGCGACTCAGCGACGACTTGCAGCGGATGGACGGTCGTAACGACGAGCGTGCCCGGTGTGATGGCTCCGACGTCGGTGAGCAGTGCGACCTCGAGGTCGGAGTAACCGGCGCCTTTGCCGATGCGGACGCCCTCGCGGTTGACCGCGACGGTGCCGCAGACGACGACGTCGAGAGGCTCGACTTCGTCGGCATAGACCGCGGTGCCGAGCTTGCGTGCCTCCGCGACCTCGGCGGTGGAATCGGCGTTCGAGCCCAGCGTCGCGGGATCGAGCCGGAGGAACGGCCGCTCGTCGCTGAGGTTGGGGACCGCGATGTAGAGCGTCTTTCCCTCGCGCAACGCGAGTCGCCGCACGGCCAGCTGCGCCCGGTCGGGATTGCATTTGACGGCCCGAGCGGCCTGCCACTCCGGCTGGGCAGCGAGCCGCTGCGCGGCCGCGTCCGCGCCCCGGAAATCCGGAATCCACCCGCGAACGCCCGGCTCAACGGCCCCGATGTCCTCCAGGCTCGACCACACGCGCTCGCGGACCTGAGACTTCCTGTCCTCGATCATCAGGCAGCGACCAAATCCCAGAGCCGGTCGTGCACCTCGCGAACGGCGGCATCCTCGCGCCAGCGATTGAGTTCACGTCCGACGGTGAACGCGACGTTCAAGCCACCGCCTCCACGGTTGTCGGCGAGCACGTCGATGGCGCGGTGCAGCGTCGCGACCGCGCCATCGAGCTTGTCCTGGCGGCTGTAGGCCAACGCCAGGTTCGCGGTGGCGACCGCGCCGGGTTTGGACGCGGCACCGCCGCCCGCGAGGACCTGCTCAAGGAACGTGGCTGCCCGCTCGGGGGCGCCGAGGTTCAGGTAGCAGGAGCCCGCCATCCGGGGCAGCAGCGACGGCGCGTACAACTCCCGGGCCGCGTCGTCGCTCGTGGCCTGGTCGAGGCGGGTCTCGCCGGCGGCGAGGGCCTGCTCTGCGGCCTGGCCGTCGCCGAGCATCGAGTGGGCCTCTGCGACGTGCAGCAACGCCAGCCCGGTAAGCGTAGGACTCGTTGATCGGCTCGCATCCGCGGCGGCCATTGCTAGGTCCCGGCCGCGTCGAGGGTCTTTCAGTCCGTAGAGCGCCACGTAGCTCGTGCGCAGTCGCGCCCGCGCGATCGCGGTCTTGTCGCCGACCTGCTCGGCGGCTTCGACCGCACGGTCGAAGTACATCACCGGGGCGACGTGATCCCGGCGCTGCGAGGCGTCCCAGAGCAGTTGGCCCAGAAGCGTGGAGGACTCCGCGTGCGCCGCGTGCAGCTCACGGCGTACGCGTGGGCTCGCGCCTTGGTGCAGGAGGTACTCGACTTGGCCGTGCCAGCGCCCCGCGTCACCGAGCAGGGCGCTGGAGGGTTCGCGGTCGTAGGCGACGTCGAGTGTCCACAGTTGCTCGCGAATCTGCGCCACCGTCACGAGGTCGGCAGCCCCACCGCGATCAGCGGCACTCGTCTTCGTGACCTCCGCAACTGCGGCCTGGTGCTCCACTGCGCCATGGAAACGTGCTCGGGCCTCGTCTGAGGCGAGCCGGAGATCGGTGTCGAGCATTTCTTGGGTCTGATAGCGCAGACGCGCCTGCGGACCGCGTTTCTCCCAATTCGAGACCGCGGAGGTATTCACGCCAAGGTGTGCCGCGAAAGCGCGCACGCTCATGCGCAGCGCCTCACGCAGCGCGCGTGCTTCGCGGCCGGTCCACCGCTCCACCTGCGCCATCACGCGACCTCCGTAATCGGCACCGTGCCGCCGCCCTGCCGGTCGTCGGTCAGAACTAGGACACGACTGGAACGGAACCACGTTCCGTTCGGCTGCCCGGTGCCAGCAGTCTATTCACGTCACCACAGATAGACGGTCAGTTACCGATCCGCATCCCGATCGAGGTGAATGCCAGTGGACCCGCGCGAATCCGTTCTCTGGCATCGGCCCTACGAGCCCGAGGACGTCGAGACCGCTCGCGCCTTGATCGTGGAGCACACCGAGAGCAGTGACCGGCCCGGGTGGTGTGCGTCGGGGACGCACGTCTATCCGGCGGAGTGGGCGTGCCCGCGGTGGGCGTGGGCGGCTGCGGTCCTGGGTGCTGCGGAGCGCGGTGAGATCGACGGCGTGCCGCCGAACGCTCCAGGGAGCACCTCGTGACCTCTCGTTCGGTCCCACCTCCTCGTGATGCGATCGCGGCACGCGCCGCCGGCGATGACCACGGCCTCTACTGGACCGCCGTCCTCTACGGCGCCGATTACGCGCTCCTGCTCGGCCGCGATGCGGAGTTGCTCGACGCGTTGACGGCGGTCGTCGCTAGCGGTGAGGAGGCCCGGCGGTGAGCTACCGCCGATACTCCGGCTACGACCCTCTCGGCTATTACGGGCTGCCGCCCGAGCCTTGCCACGAGCCGGTCGATCCGCAACTCGGCGTCACCGCAGCGGATGTCGTCGCGACGGTCGCGCAGCAGCTGGAGGTTGTCGGCCGCGCCAGTGTGATCACGGCGGAGACGCTGCGGGCCGCGGAAGGACACGCCGAGATGCTGCTCGCTGCGCTGGGTGCGACTCGACGCAGTGGCGAGACGCCGTGATGCTCCGCGCGTTCAGAAGCGCCGCACCGAGACCGCCTGCTGCCGGGTGTCGCGTACCCCGGCGGTAGGCGCTGACCGGTTCCGTCGTGGCTACCCCAGCCGCTGCCACGGAACCGCCGGACTGGGAGGAAGGCCGGCAGTAGCCTACTCAGCCGGCCCGGGCCGGGAGGAGGAATGGCGGTGTCCCTGTGCCAGATTCTTGGCGAAGAACGGGTCGATCGTTTCAAATCCCGGCAGAGCCCTCGCCAGCGCATTGCGCGGACCAAACCGTCAGCCAGCGCCGTTATCCTCCGCGACGGCCATTTCCTCGCAGTACGCCGCGCCCACGAACCCGCCGCCGGCTGCTGGGACCCTCCCCGGCGGAATCTGCGACGGATCCGAGGACCGTCTCGGTCGTGGTGATCCCGAGCTTCTCCGCGACCGCGTGCATCGGCGCGAACTCCGACTCATGGTGCGGTGCGATCTCGGCAACCATCCGCACCGCACGCTCACGTAACTCCTGCGGGTACTGCGACCGACGTGACACGACCCGACCTCGCCACAGATCACGAGCCTCCAGACATGCCGGGGTGGGTTCACTGGCGTGCCTGGCAGTAACGGATGCGGGCGGCCAGTCATACGTTGCCGGCGGCGACGGAGGCGCTTCCGGCCGAGAGCCAATGTCGTTGGGTTTCGGAGTTGGCACCGGCATCGAATGCGGTTCAACCCACGAGTTGGCGCGAGCAGGCCACGGATGCTAGCGGTCGTTCCCGGGCCGCGCCGGGCGGCGGGTGGTTGAGCAGGGCGGAGGCGGCTTCGGCGAAGCGTCCTACGTCGAGGGGAGTGATCAGTGCTCGTGCGACTCGGTCTATCGGGTCCTGTAGCAGGGCCCAGCGGCGGAGACTAAACCGGACTAGATAGCAGTAAATCCCATAAACGAATTAGGATGGGTCATCTCATTGTGCACAAGTACAGGGCACTACTAACGGATGGTAAAGGTAGAAGCACTCAATAGCGATATTGAGGGATCAACTACTACACCCAGTAATCGGTTGATGATAATCGGTTAAGGTGCGCGAGGTGACTACCTCTCACACGGCGGTTCCCGAATCCGAAGTGGATGGCGCGCCGGCGCGCTTACCGGAGCCTGGTCAGGTCGTCGAAGTGAGGGGCTCGACCTGGGCGGTCGCCCGCGTCGACGAGCAGGTGCTGCCTCGCAGTCCGGCCGACGAAGTCGCTCCCGGACTCAATCACGCTGTCACGCTTCAGGCCCTCGACGAGGACAGACTCGGCGAGGAACTCACGGTTGTATGGGAGCTGGAGGTCGGGCACACGGTGACCCCGGCCCAGGGCCTGCCGACGCGGATCAACCCGGAGGCATTCGACGACCCGAGTACGCTCGCGGCCTTCGTTGACGCGATGCGCTGGGGCGCGATCACCTCCGCCGATGACCGCAGCATGCAGGCGCCGTTCCACAGTGGTGCCGAGGTGCAGGCCTACCAACTGGAGCCACTGCGCCGCGCGCTCTCGGCGCCGCGTACCAACCTATTGCTCGCCGACGATGTCGGATTGGGCAAGACGGTCGAAGCGGGCCTCGTCATTCAGGAACTCCTGCTTCGGCATCGTGCCCGCACGGTGATCGTGGTGTGTCCACCGAGTCTCGCCCTGAAATGGCAGGACGAGATGCGAGACAAGTTCGGTCTGGAATTCAGCATCGTCAACAGCGAGATGCTGCGCACGGTGCGGCGTCGTTACGGGCTGCATGCCAACCCGTTCCAACTGTTCCCCCGAATCATCGTCAGCATGGCCTGGTTGCCGCAGGTTCGGGCACAACGGATGCTCCGCGACGTGTACGCGCCGATTGAGCGCTACGGTGCAGGCCGACGGTATGCCTTCGACGTTCTGGTAGTCGACGAGGCGCACCATGTCGCTCCGTCGAGCCCGTCGGCGTTCGGCGGCGTCGGCTACGCCATCGACAGTCACCGCACGATGGCGGTCCGAGAGTTGGCTGAACGCTGCGAGCATCGTCTGTTCCTCAGCGCCACTCCACACAACGGACATCCCGAATCATTTACCGCGCTAATGGAGATGATCGACTCGCGAAGGTTCAGCCGTGGCGCGTTGCTCGACGAGCGTGCGCTGCGGGATGTGACCGTCCGCCGGTTGAAATCGGATCTACCCGACTTGGGTTTCCGGCAGCGCACATTGTCCGTGCTGCCGGTTACCCCGAGCGCCGAGGAGCAGGAGATGTTCGCCCTGCTCGACGAGATTCTCACGCGGAGTGCCCAGGCGAACGGAACTCGCGTGACCGGCGACATCACCGCGATGCTGTTCAAGAAGCGCTTCCTGTCTAGCCCGTTGGCCTTCGGCAGGACGCTCCGCAACTATCTCGACGCGCGGGCAGCCGGCGGTTTGCCCGCCGACCTGGACCCCGACGAGGTCTTCGGCGAGGGGCAGTCGGACGAAGAGGAAGGCCTCTGGGAGCAGGATGAGGCAACCCTGCTGCGCCGCAGCAAGGCAAGCGACCCCCTCGTCGCCGCCTCGTCCGGCGACCTGGAGCGCCTGGCAGCGTGGGGTCTGGCGCAGGCCGGGACGCCCGATACGCGGCTGACCGAGCTGATCGGGATGCTGAAGGCGGTCTGTTGCCCGGGCGGACTCTGGTCGAACGAGCGTGTTGTGGTGTTCACCGAGTACGCCGACACCTTGGAGTGGGCCCATCGGGTGTTGCTGCAAGAAGGCAACGATTGGAAGGAGCGGGTAGCGACCATCCGGGGGGCGACGCCGATCGAGGCACGCGAGTTGACCAGAGAGGGATTCACTACCGACCCGGCGGCCAACCCGGTACGGATCCTGCTGGCGACCGACGCGGCCGGGGAAGGTATCGATCTTCAGCGACACTGCCATCGATTGGTAAATCTTGATATCCCGTTCAACCCTTCCCGGCTGGAGCAGCGGATCGGCCGCATCGACCGGTGGGGCCAGCACGAGACGCCGCTGATCTACCACTTCCGGCCGGACGCGAGCTCCACGACCTACGCGGCCGACATGGGATTCATGGAACGCATCGCCCGGAAGATCGTGGCTGTGGAGCGGGATCTGGGTTCGGCCAACCAGGTCATTGGCGAAGAAATCCAAGCGCATTTCGCGCGTACAAGTATGGCCAGACGCAAGCGCCCGGCTGCTGACGGGAATGCGATCATCAATCGCACCCTTGCGGGCGGCCTGGAGCTCAACGCTCGCCTCACCCAGCTCGCCCGCGGCTATGCCGAGAGCAAGGTTGCCCTACATTTGGAGCCTGCGAACCTCCGCCGTGTCGTGGATACGGCGCTGCGCATCAGTCACCAGCCGATGCTCCGACGAATTGGTGACGACCGCACCGATGCGGAGGTCTTCGCGGTCCCGGCGCTCGGCGGAGCGTGGTTACCGAGCCTGCGCGGCCTGGATACGCGGCTGAATCCCGGTGTGTGGCGCCCGATCACGTTCGACGAGAAGGCGGCAGAGGGCCGTGAAGACCTGGTGTACGTCCACCTTGGTCATCCGCTCGTCCGGAAGGCGCAACGCCTGCTGCGGCATTCGCTCTGGAGCGCGGAGGCTCCGCTGG
Source organism: Cryptosporangium japonicum (assembly GCF_039524755.1). NCBI lineage: Bacteria > Bacillati > Actinomycetota > Actinomycetes > Cryptosporangiales > Cryptosporangiaceae > Cryptosporangium > Cryptosporangium japonicum. The sequence goes on along the minus strand of NZ_BAAAGX010000025.1, from coordinate 27,648 downwards.
AGCGGGTGAGCGCCGTCGTGGTTCCCGACCTGCCGGAGTCGTTCGTCGCCGCGGTCACTCGGATGGTGCTGGTTGGCCGGGGCGGCCTGCGCCTGCACGAGGAGGTGTTCCTCGCGGGTGTCCGCCTACGGGGTCGTCGGGCTCTCGCTGAGGAGCGCGCCGAACGGCTCCTCGACCAAGCTCTGGACCCGCCTAGGACGCTAACCGATCCAATGGTCCAACGGTCGGTGACCGCCGCTGATCCCGCGGTTCGCGCACAACTGGCTGACGACTGGAACGCACCGAACTCTCCGCTGCGGGAGCGTCTGCTGGAATCGATGACGCAGCGGGCGAATGCCCGGCATGAACGGGTTAGCGACCAGTTGGCACGTCGGCGTGACGCCGACGTGCGCCGTGCCAGGGAGATCTTCAATGCCTTCGGCCGCAACCTCGACGAGTCTCTCGACCAGTTGCTGACTGCCGAGCGCGAGGACGAGATGCGCCTGTTTACCGACGAACAGCAACGGCAACGACGCCGCGACATCGACGCGATGCACCGCCGCCGCGATGAACTGTCCGACGAGGAAGACCGCGAGGTCACGGCTATCGCCGATCGGTACCGAGACGTGAAGCCGCACACGGTTGCCGCCGCCGTGGTATTCGCGCTCACACCCGACGACGCCGCACGGCGAGGGGAGGACTGATGCCGCCACGCGGACGGGGAGGCCACGGCTGGGCACCGCGTACCAAGACGGCGAGCGAGTTGCACCGTGGCTGGCTGGAGTTGGTCGACAGCGAGGGGCCGTTCCTGGCCGTCCCGCCGCTCAAGAGGGTGTGGCCGCACGGGATGCCCGGTCTGAGCGCCGAGCGGTTGGATGCGCTGCGGATAGCCAAACCGGCCTTCGACCATGCTTGGGAGGCTGCCGACCTCGACCCGGACGACGAGCCGATGCGGGTCAAATATCGCCAGGCCCGGGACGAGTGGGTTCGTACGGTGCTCCGCGACGTGGCCGGCTGGCAGAATGCCCTCATCTGGGGGGCGGAAGAAGCCCTCGCCGTCGTGGTTGACTCGCCGGACCGTCGGGTCCAGGTCGCCTCGCAGGGGGTGCTGCGCGGCCCGGATGGGCTAGCCGCGTTGGTCAGCGTCGTCGACCGGTCGGCGGATCTCCGCGCGACGGGGAGCGACGGGTGGGCCGCGAGCGCGATCGACCGAATGGCCGAGATGCTGCGGCAGAGCGACGTCCGGATCGGTGTCGTGACGGACGGACAGTGGTGGGCGCTGGTCTCTGTCCAGCCGGAGGTCATGGTGGCCTCCGGCATCGTCGACGCGTTGACCTGGACCGAGGAACCGCTGGCCCGCAATGCCTTCCTCACTCTGCTGAGCCGCCAGTACCTCATCGGTGGCGCGCCCGACGAGCGGCTACCGGTGCTCTTCGCCGAGTCGGTGGCCGCCGCCGAGGAAGTTACCGAGGCGCTGGGCACACAGGTCCGCGCGGCCACCGAGGGACTGGTTCAGGCGTTCTGGCAGGCCGCCGAGGAGGCTCGTCGCCGCGGTCAGGACGACCCGCTTCCGGCCGATCCCGGTGAGACCTACACTGCCGCGGTCACCGTGATGATGCGGGTCGTGTTCCTGCTCTTCGCGGAGGAACGCGGTCTGTTGCCCGCGGGCTGGCTCTTTCGCGCCGGATACGGGTTGAGCGACCAACTGGACGTGCTGGAGCGTCGGGTGCTCGACGAGGGTGAGGAGTCGCTGGACAGCACCTACCTGACGTGGCATCGGTTGCTCGCGACCAGCCAGGCCCTCCACCGTGGCGCGACGTTCGAGGACATGCGGATGCCTGCCTACGGAGGATCGCTTTTCGACCCCGAGAGGTTCCCGTTTCTCATCGCACCGGGGGAGAGCGGGACGCTGGCCCTGACCGTGAGCGACCGGGTCATGCTGCACATCCTGCGCTCGATCCAGATCGCCCAATTCGGCGCCGGCGACGCTCGCCGGATCTCGTTTCGCGACATCGACGTCGAGCAGATCGGATATATCTACGAGAACCTGCTCGGATACACGTGCTCCCGGGTCATCGGGGACATTCAGGTCGGGCTCCGCGGTAGCGCCGGGGCCGAGCCAGAGATGCCGCTGACGGTGCTCGAGGCGCTGGCGGAGTTGCATCCAGAGCCTGCGGCTCTTGCCTCCGCGATTATTGGCTGGCTCAAGGAGAACCAGCCCAGCGCGCGCCCACCGAGCGTGAGCACCCTCGCCAAGCTGCTCGCCACCGCGCCGAGCGAGGAGGCCGAGCGTGCCCTGCGTGCGGTATCCGCGGACGACGTGCTGCGCGATCGATTGCGCCGTTGGGCCACCGTGACCCGTCCGGACCTGCGAGGACACCCGACAGTGGTACCCGAGGGCGGCCTTCTCGTGACCGAGACTCCGTCCCGACGGAACGCCGGCGCCCACTACACGCCCAGTGACCTGGCGATGGCCGTGGTCGAGCACGCTCTCGAGCCGCTCTGCTACTCGCCCGGCCCGCACCAGACGCCGGACACCACCCGCTGGCGACTACGTGCCCCGGACGAGATCCTCGGCCTCAAGGTCGTCGACATCGCCGCGGGGTCCGGCGCGTTCCTCGTCGCGGCGGCGCGCTATCTGGGCGCCCGACTGGTCGAGGCATGGATCGCCGAGGACCCGACGAATGCCCGGCTTCGTGGCCTCGGGCAGCGGGCTGTCCGGCAGGTTGTTGCCCGCTGCCTCTACGGGGCGGACATCAACGCCATGGCCGTGGAGATGTGCAAGCTCTCCTTGTGGCTGGTCTCGCTCGACCGAAACCTGCCGTTCTCGTTCGTCGACGACAAGATCCTGCACGGAAACTCGCTACTCGGGCTCACCAGCCTGCGACAACTCCGGGCGCTGCACATCGATCCACCGGAGAACCAGCAGCCGCGGCTGACCGCTGTGGACGCCGACACGGCGGTCCGCCGGGTGATGGGCATTCGCGGTGATCTGGCCAGTGAGGTCGACGAGTTCGATCCGCAGCGCAGCGCTACCGCGAAGCGCCGGCTGCTCGACCGACAGCATCAGGCGATCGCCGACGCGAGCACGATCGCCGACGCGGTGATCGCGGTCGGTCTCCGGCTCGGGGGGAAGCCGGGCTCTGCAATGGACGAGGCGTACGACGACTTGGCCGAAGCGGTCGGCGCGGCGTGGCCGCCGGATGGAGGCGCCGGAAATCCGGAGGCGTTAAACATGGTCATCGAGGCGGGGCTGACCCCCACAGTGACCACCGACTACTCGCGCTGGAAGCCGCTGCACTGGGTGCTGGAAGTGCCGGATGTCTTAGTCGGTCACGGTGGCTTCGACGCCGTGATCGGCAACCCGCCATATCTTGACGGGCGCAAGATTGCTCGTGTCGCAGGATCAAATTTTCGAGACTGGATAATTCAACAATTGGCAAATGGCAAGACTGGAACTGCCGATCTTGTCGTCTATTTTTTTCTGCGGGCTTACGAGTTGCTTCGGTCGACTGGAACATTTGGCCTCCTTGGTACGAACAGCGTCGGCCAAGGAATCAGCCGGGAAGTCGGATTGGATCAGCTAGTCGCTAACGGGGTCACACTGACCCGCGCTGTGCAGAGTGCCGCTTGGCCGTCAGCGAGCGCTAATCTGGAGTATGCGGCGATCTGGGGGAGTGTGGCTCCAGTGGCTGAGGATGCGCACCGAGTCGCCGACGGTGTGGTCGTGCCCCGGATATCGAGTCTGCTGGAAGCTGCCGGTCGAATTGACGGAAATCCGGTGGAGCTAACTGAGAATGACGGTGTCGCCTACCAGGGATGCATTGTCCTAGGGAAAGGATTTCTCCTTGAACCGGACGAGGCTCATTCGTGGATAGTTGCCGATGGGGAAAATCGTGAGGTCTTGTTTCCCTACTTGAACGGAGAGGATGTGAATTCTCGACCAGACCTATCGCCGTCGCGTTGGGTTATTGATTTTGGCGATCGTTGCCTGATCTGTTCTGGTCGGTATCCGCAGCCATTTGCCCGTCTGTATGAGACTGTTCGGCTGGAGCGGGCGAAGGCGAGTGCTGTCGTCGCTGCCGCGAACTGGTGGCAATTCTGGAGACCGCGGCAGAGGATGCGTGAGAAGCTCGCAGAAATGGATAGCATTCTAGTGATCGCTCGGGTGAGCAGGACGGTCATGCCGGTGCGTATTCCAAATGCATCAGTGCCAAGTGACGCCGTTGTTATATTTGCCACCGGGTCGTATGTTGACCAGGCGGTACTTTCGTCGAGCCTGCATCAGCTATGGGCGATCAAATATGGCTCCGGCATGCGCAATGATCCTCGGTACACCCCGTCGGATGTGTTCGACACCTTCCCGCGACCGGAGGCAACAACGCGGCTTGATCAGATGGGCCAGGCGCTCGACAACCGGCGGCGCGAGATCATGTTGCGCCGCCAACTCGGTCTGACCAAGCTCTACAACCTGGTCAACGACCCCGACCTGCCCGACGACGTCGACCAGGACGTCGCGACGATGCGACGCCTCCACGTGCAACTGGATGAGGCGGTCGCAGCGGCCTACGACTGGTCCGACGTCGACCTCGATCACGGATTCCACACCTACCGGCAGGCGACCCGGTGGACGGTCAGCCCGGCTGCTCGGGTCGAGTTGCTCGACCGGTTGCTCGCCGAGAACCTGCGCCGCGCAGCGGCCCAGCCCAAGCGAACCGGCAAGGCACTGACTGCCACCAGACCACGCATCGCACGCCAACGGACAGTGAACGAGAACCAGGGCACACTGTTGTGAGGAACAACCCGCGATGACTGACCCGACGCCGACATATCGGTTGGCTCACGACCTCGATGGCACGTCGTACCCGGTTCGCGAGAACCTTGCCGACATCCTGGAGCGGGAGCTGCTCGGCCCGGCTGAGGGTCCGGACGAACTCCTGCTGGTCAGCCCGCGCCAGGTCTATCTGGTGGGCCACCTCGCTCCGGCTCGCCTCGTCGAGGCGGACATAGCCGATGAGAGTCGGCCGGAGGACGAGGACGAGGCGACCAGGGGCGACATCCTGGTCGGCGTCTTGGCCGATCCGGAGGCCCGGTCCAGCCAGACCGGCGTCCCGTCCGAGCCGGTCGACGAGACGGCCACGGACGAGCAGGGGGAGGACGCCGAGGACCGCGGCCCCCGCCAGGGGCTGATGGTGCCGTCCTCGATGGGGCTCCGATTCCAGGTCCCCGAGGATCTGGCCGAGTTCACGGTCACCGCGACCTGGGGAACGTACAAGAGTGTCAAGGCCGAGAAGGTAGACAAGAGCGGGCGCCCGGTTCGGGGCTACCGGCGGACACCGGTCGCGATCACGGAGACCATTCGGGTGGCCGATCTGGTGCAGGGACGCACCTATTCGCGGATGCTCACCGGGCAGATCAAGCTTCAGATCGACGTCTACGAGGACCGGCCGTATCGACGGCGGCTGATCGAGATTGCGCTCTGCAACGACCGGGAGACACCGCCGCGGATACCGATCGCGGAGTGGCTGTTCCAGACCGGCCTAACGATCAAGGCTGGCGGAGAGCCGGTGTTCCTGCCCGTCCGTGACGTGGTGGAGCAGGAGTGGCCGGAGCACGACAACGAGCGCCGCCGTCTCGACCTGCAGTATCGGGACCGGCTGGAGTTCGCCGTCGGCCGCACCTGCTCAGTCGACTGGACGGTGGCGCCCGGCGCACGGCGGGCCACAGTCGTCCGGACCACCTGGCTGCCGACCGCGCAGACCCCGCAGACCCAGGCGCGGCAAGTCGCTGACGCACAATTGGAGATGGCCGCCTTGGCCGCAGCGTCCCCGGAGGAGGTCCGGGCAGGTCTCACTCCGCTGGTCGACGGATACGGCGCCTGGCTCGACGAGCAGGAGAACAAGGCTGCGGCTCTTCCGGGGCACCTGGCCGAGGTCGCGGAGGACGTCATCGTCACCGCTCGGGAGGCGCACGCCCGGCTTGTCGCCGGCCTCGACCATGTCACCAGGGACGCCAACGCCTTTCGATGCTTCCGGTTCATGAACGAGGTCATGCACGACCAGCGGGTGCACTCACAGATCGCCGCCGCCCGCAGCGCCAATCCGGACCTAGGCCGCGAGGACGCCGAGAGCCTGGTCGGGGGGGAAGAGCGCGACCAGCCGTCGGCATGGAGGCCGTTCCAGTTGGCCTTCATCCTCATGCAACTTCCCGCTCTCACCGATCCGACCGAGGGCGTTCGTAGTGGACCGAACGCACGGGTTGAGCTGCTGTTCTTTCCGACCGGTGGTGGCAAGACCGAGGCCTATCTCGGACTGGCCGCCTACACGTTCGCAATCCGGCGGCTGCAGCGCGTCGTCGAATCGGCGGATGGACCATTGGACGGTGGCGATGGGGTCGCCGTTCTCATGCGGTACACACTGCGCCTGCTGACCGCGCAGCAGTATCAACGCGCCACCACGCTGATGTGCGCGGCGGAGCTGGCCCGCAGGCGCGACGAGCAGACCTGGGGACAGGAGCCCTTCCGGATCGGTCTCTGGGTCGGCACCGACGTCAGCCCGAAGCGGTGGGAAGAGGCCAACGAGCAGCTGAGCCGTGCCATGCCCGGTGGCAAACATCGGCTGACCGTCCTTCAGGTTCAGCGTTGTCCCTGGTGCGGAACGCCGATAGGGGAAGCCAACCTGCGCGCGGACAAGGCAACGCGTCGGGTGTTCGTGTACTGCGGCGACGACATGGCGGTCTGCCCTTTCGCCCGTGGAGGCGAGGTAGCCGACGGGCTGCCGATGCTCACGGTGGACGAGGAGATCTACCGACTCGCTCCGGCGTTCGTGATCGCCACCGTCGACAAGTTCGCCAGGTTGGCCCGCGAAGGAGAGGCCGCGTCACTGTTCGGCTACGTAGGGCGCCACTGCGGTCGGCACGGGTACGTGCATCCCGACTACGCCGGTTGCGACATCACCGCCGCGCACAAGGCCGACCCTGGGCAGAAACTGCCCGCTGCGACCGTGCGGCCCGTTGGTCGACGTCGGCCCCCGGACCTGATCATCCAGGACGAACTGCACCTGATAACGGGTGCACTGGGTACGGCGGTGGGCCTGTTCGAGGCCGCCGTGGAGACGCTCGCCTGTTGGCAACGGGCCGACGGCGCCCCGGTGCGTCCGATGATCGTGGCCTCGACCGCGACGGTCCGCCGGGCGGTCGACCAGGTGCGCGGCCTGTACGGACGACGGGTCGACATCTTCCCGCCGCAGGTCCTCGATGCGGGCGACACCTACTTCTCCAGTGAGTTGGCGGTCACGCCGAAGCATCCCGGTCGGCGCTACATCGGGGTGAGCGCCCAGGGTGTGCGTCTGTCCAGCGCGGAGATCCGGCTCGCGGAAGTGCTATTGGTCGCTGGGCAGTTGCTGTTCGACCGCGCCGGGGCGGCGGCCGACCCGTACATGACGCTGGTCGGATACTTCAACGCGACCCGGGAACTGGCCGGGATGGCACGCTACGTCGCCGACGACGTGCAGACCCGGGTCCGGCGACCTCGACGAGGCGCCGGCTTCCCGCGCCGCCTGGGGAGTTTCGGCACGCTCGTCACCGGTGAGCTGACCTCCCGCATCGCCTCGGCCGAGATCGGTCGCGCTCTCGACACCCTGGCCCTGGGATTCGACCCCGAGTACGCCACCACGGCCGCGACGCAGCGCCGGATCGCCGAACAGCGGCCGGGGGTCCGGACTCCGCGGCCGACCGTCGATCCGTTCGACGTCGTTCTGGCGACCTCGATGCTGCAGGTGGGGGTGGACGTCCAGCGGCTCGGGTTGATGCTCGTCGTCGGGCAGCCGAAGAACACCGCCGAGTACATCCAGGCCTCGTCGCGGGTCGGACGTGATCCGGCCCGGCCGGGCCTGGTCGTGACGTTGGGCAACTGGGCACGCCCACGGGACCTGGCACACTTCGAGCAGTTCCGGCACTACCACGAGACGTTCTACAGTCAGGTGGAGGCGCTCTCGGTCACGCCGTACTCGCCGACATCCCTTGAGCGCGGCATCGACGGGTTGCTCGTCAGCGCCGCACGCGTCAGCCAGGCCCACCTGCCGGACGGTCTTTCGCCGGAACGCAACGCCTACCTCGTCGCCGAGCAGGCTGATGCGTTGACCACGCTGATCGGGCGGCTCATGCCGCGAATACAGGCCGCAGCGGGCCATGACGACGCCACCGCGCTCGCCCGTGATCGGTTGTTGAACCGTTTGGACCAATGGAAGGGGCGCGCCGGTTACGGGGCCAAGTCGCACAAGTCGCTGGTGTATGAGCGCACCGGTAAATCCGAGGAGTACCTGCCGCTGCTGATCAGCCCGGAGAACGCGAAGGCCCACCCGGGCAGCCCGGATCGCGCGCCGTTCGTCGTCGCTCACTCGATGCGCGAGGTCCAACCTGACGTCAACCTGCTGGTCAGCCCGCTCCCGGAGCGGCTGTACATGGCAGAGCCCGACGCGGCGCCAGCGTGGATCCTGCCAGAGGACGGAGAGCAGCGATGACGTCGATCGACCCCGCTGGCGGTGACGAGGCGGAACCGACGGACGCAATGATCTTTGAGTCCGCCGAGCCGATGGACCTCCTGGCAGAGGCAGAGGAGAGCCAGGCCCACAATCGCGCGAAGGTCGGCGCGGCCCGCCCGTCGGCGCTGCTCTACACGTATGGCGTCGGGTCGATCATGGACCTGCCGCAGTTCTCGATCATGCCGGCGGGCCTCGACGACTGGGAACCGATCTGGCGTCGCCGTCAGACCGTCCCACTCATCGATGAGCCGCGTTTATTGGACGTCGTCCAGAAGCACCTGGGCCGGTCGGTGCGACAGTTGCGGGACTTCCCGTGGCAACCGAAAAGGGTCGCACAGTCGCAGGAGGGCTCGGACCTGGGCGTCCCGGCCCGGGTGTTCCCGCAGTGGCTTCGGTGCACTGGCTGCGACTACCTGGGGCCGCTGCCACGATTCACCTACACCAATACCCATCCATACCGTTCTGACCTCGCCGCGTTCACCCACGAGAGCTGCCCGGGCCGCGGCTCGGGAGGCCGGCGCCGTTCCGCTGCGGTTCCGGCCCGGCATCTGCTGGCCTGCGTCGACGGACACTTGGATGAGTTCCCGTACCTGCTGTGGGTGCATCGGGGCGAGGACTGCCCAGCCGCTCCGCTCCCGGATCTTCAATTGCTCGACAGCAACCTCGGGCAGGGCGCTGGCGCCGTGGTCGTGTGCACACGCTGCAGGGAACGCCGGGGCGTCGGCGAGGCGCAGGGTGAGGTGGGGCGCCGGAAGCTTCCCGCATGCCGAGGACGACACCCACATCTCGACGCCTTCGATCAGGCCTGCGGCCTGCCGACCAGGCTGATCATGATGGGTGCCGCGAACCTCTGGTTCGCCGCCACCCAGTCGGTCATCGTCATGCCCCGTACCGCGCAGGAGGACCAGTCGGCGCTGGTCGCGGCGATCCGCGCGCACGTCACGCCCGACCGGATCGCCAAGTACTCCGACGACCCGGACTACTTCCGGGACGTACTGGTCGGCAAACACGATTTGGCTGAGGTCAGCGACGACCAGTTGCGTTCCGCAGTGAGCAACGCACTGGAGCCTGGACCGTCTGAGGAGGAACGGCACGCGGAGCTGCGCGAGTGGGACCCGATCGAGCTGCGGCTCCCAGAGTGGGACTACCTGCAAAAGCCGGTGCTGTTTCCGCAGCAGGACAACACCAGCGGGCTGATGGTCACCGAGATGCCCAGGGGCCAGTCCCTCCGGCGGCAGCTGACCCGTGTCATCGCGGTCAACCGGATGAAGAAGGTCAACGCCTTCATGGGCTTCACTCGGATCGATGAGATGGACCGAGTGGGTGACCTCCCCACCCGCTTGGTGAAACTGACTCGCGGGAGGCGGCCAACCTGGGTGCCGGCCACCGAGGACCGTGGGGAAGGTGTCTTCGTCCAGCTCGACGAGGAAGCGGTCGCCGTGTGGGAACAGCGCATCCGCCCCACCGGCCTCTGGGCCGCCCACTGCGCCGCACACGAGCTGAACTTCAGGAAGCGCTTCTCCGAGAGCGCGGCGCAGGTCGACCCAGGCACGCGATTGCCCCCACCGCGGTACTGGCTGGTCCACACGTTCGCGCACATCCTCATTCGCGAGATGGCGATGTCGTGCGGCTACGGCGCGGCCAGTCTCAGTGAGCGGCTCTACGCCTGGTCGGCGGCGCCCGGTCGTCCGGCCGCGGCCGGACTGCTCATCTGCACCACGGCCTCCGACAGTGAGGGCACCCTCGGTGGACTGGTCGCGCTCAGTGATCCGGAGCGGCTCGAGGAGTTGGTCGACGACGCGTTGCGGCGTGCGGCGCGGTGTTCGTCCGATCCCGTGTGCGGCCAGCGGACCCCTCGACACGGGGAGGACTTCTTGCACGGCGCGGCGTGCCACTGCTGTTGCTTCGCGTCGGAAACGTCGTGCGAGCGGGCCAACCGCTTCCTCGACCGACGATTCCTGCTTACCCTTCCGACCATCGAGGACGAGCGGGTGCCCGGCTTCTTCAGTGCACACGATGCCGTCTGACGACATCGGCGGGCGTGACCCGCACGAGGCCCTCGGCGGTTACCTGACTGCGTACGAGGCGGGACAGCTCGCGCTTGCCTTCGCCGCCGGGCAGACGACGATGACCGCGGTAGACGGAGTCCCGTCGTCGCGGCGGACACATATTCGTGAGCTGCTTGACGCCGCCGGCATCCATCACAGTCGGCGCGACGCCTCGGTCGCGATCCTTCGAGCAATCGCTGGCGCCAGATCGGTTGAGACCACGGTGACACCGGTGTGGACAATGCCGGGTTCCGAGGCCACCTCCGGTCGCCTCACTCGGGAGGCCCAGCGCATCATCGACAGCGCTCGGATGTCGGTGGTGTGCGCGACGTTCAACTTCAGCGCTGGAACGTGGAAGTCGGCGGCGCTGGCAGCCGCCTCCGAGCGGCCCGGGGTCAGCGTCGCCGTGTATGTCGACGGGCGAACGGGAGGGGCTCAGAAGGTTGCCGACATGTTGCCGCTCGCGAGTGTCTATCGCACGAAGACCATGCGGCCCGGTCGGAAACAGCGGTTCGTCAGCCACGCGAAGTTCATCGTAGTGGATCGGGCACTGATGCTGGTCACAAGCGCGAATTTCTCATACCCGGCAGAGAATAGAAACGTTGAACTAGGTTTGCTGATCGAGGACAGCGCACTCGCCGCTTCGGTCGAAGACCTCATGCGGGACAAGCGCGGCGTCCTCTACGAACTCGTTCCTCCGTCCTGATGGCGTACGCCGGGAGCCGAACAATTTTCGGGCCAGCGCTACCTGATGATGTCGGCGAAAAGAACGCTGTTGAGGAGTAGCGCCGGAACGCGGCGGCCGGCTAACCGATGCTGGGCGAGAGCCAGCGTCGTTGTAGCGCCCTGATGACGACGTCAGGCCCGGGAACTGCGAGAACCAGTTCTTATTCTGGCAAAAATGGTGCGCCAGGTTCGATCCAAATAAGGCCCATCGAGTTTGAGCCGTTCAGCCGCATTGGCGCTTCTCGTCGTGGGACGCCGAAACGTGTCACCTTGAGGACGATCGAGAGTCGTTGCGCTGCTCTGGATCGGCAATGCGCGCTTAACGACGAGGACTCATGCGGCTGCGATGTCGAGGGCTTCGAGAACGGGTGCGGCGCCGGTGTTGGTGATGTCGCGGCCGTAGTAGTTGTCCTCGGTCATGCTGACCTTGTTGTGCCCGAGTTGATCAGCGGCGGCGCGGCTGGTGAGGCCGGCTTCCTTCATTATCGTGGCGACGGTCTTGCGGAAGACGTGGCTGGTGACCCAGTCGTAGCCGCACCAGGCGAAGGCTTCCTTCAGGTCGGCCTCAGTGTTCGATGGATCGCGCAACTTGCCCTTCGCGGAGGTGAAGACCGGGCCGGTGCTGGCCCGCGCCCGGCGCCGCTGGAGCATGTGGACGCACCAGCCGGGCAGGTCGAGGGTGCGCTTCTTGAGCTTGCTCGACTCGTCTTCCTGCATCACCAGTCCGACGCCCTTGATGCGGATGACGTTGCCGCGGAGCCGGACTGTCTTGGCGGCGAGATCGATGTCGTCCCAATGGATCGCGGAGGCTTCGCTGATGCGTAGCCCGGTGGCGAGCATGAAGCCGACGAGGTCGGGCAGGTCGCGGCGGATCGCCTTGTCGTCGTAGGTCAACCAGATCCGCAGATCGATGACCTGGGCGGTGGTCAGTGAGGTCGGAATCTTCTGGGTCTTGACGGCAATACTGCTGGTGTCGCGGACGGGGTTGCGGTCGAGCAGGTCGTTGCGGGCGGCGTACCCGCACACCCCGGAGAGCACCGAGCGGGAGGTTTTGGCCGTGGCGGCGCCGCGCTTGTCCTTCACGGCGTTGAGGTAGCGGTCGCAGGTGGCGACGCTGGCGAGCTCCCGGATGCGGAGCTTGCCGATGCCGGGGATGAGGCACCGGTCGAGGTTGCCTTCGTACTGCTGGATCGTGCCGGCGCCCTTGCCCTGCCGGCGCAGGTCCTCGATCCAGGCGCGGGCCACATCCTCGACCAGTGATTCGGGCTTCAGGTCGGCGCCGCCGCCGACGTAGAGCCGGTCCCTGATGGCCAGATCCAGCGCACGCTTGGCCTTGGTCCTGGTCGCGCCCGCACGCTGAATCTCGCGCGTCACGCCGTCGTAGTCTCGATACGTGGTGCGGACCCGCCACCCCACACGGGTCTTGTAGTAGCGGTATTCGCCCCACGTGCCTACCGCCAATGGCGGCCGTCCCATGATGCCTCCGGTCTAAGACGTCCCGTCTAAGTCCCGGAATATGAGGCCCAGGGTTGCGTTCTGTCAGCTAACAACGAACGGTGTCAACTTGACGTTCGAGCAGCTCAAGGCATCTATGGAGTGGTGTCGAGCGCTGACGAACGATGACGCTCTGTGTAGCTTTTTAGATCGAAGGGTTACTGGTTCGAGTCCAGTCGGGGGAGCATCTTCGCAGGTCAGAGGCCCTCTCCAGGGGTACTGGAGAGGCTACCCCGGGACAATATCCTTGAAAAGACCTGGAAATACTTTCGATTCTTAGGTCTCGTCGGCGTGCTCTTCGAGCCGGGCCAGCACGGCTGAGCGCCGGAAGCGTAGGTACTTTCCCAGCCGGTAGCCCGGGACGAAGCGTCCGAGCGACCACAGCGGGTCGAATCCGTCGGTTTCTCCGGTCATCGCGCCGCCTCCGTGGGGCGGACGACGACGCGAGCTACTTCGAGGGCTCGTTCACCAAGCCGTTGTGCATCGGCGATGTCCGAGGTAGTAGCTGAACTGGTCGCCGGGACTATCGCTGTGAACGGCCACGATCTGGGCCACCGGGATCAGGTCGGCCGCTCGAGCGGCGGACTGGAGTATTCGCTGGTGGATTTCCTCACCAGTCAGGACAGCGAGCACGCATCCGCCGTTGGCGAGGAGTTGGCGGGCCGCCGGGTGATCGGAGACGCTGCGGGTTCGGTCGGTGAGGGCGATGTAGTGGCGGTGGCGCCGACGGCGGCGGCATGGGGGCGTCGTCGTCGTGTGCGAGGTCGACGACCCAGTCACCGCGGCGCGTGTAGAGCTCGATGAGTCGTCGGGCGAGCTGGGCATTGAGCGTGTTCGCTGCGCCAGCGTCTGCTGAGTCGCGTACATCGTCACCGAGTCGCCAGACGGCGAAGGGGATGGGGGCGGTGTCTAGCGAGTGTCCTGTAAGTCATCGGAGCCAGAGCGCGATCGCGGCGAGGATGAGTTCTGACTGGTTTGAGTCGGTTGAGCAGTGTTCGACGAAGTTTCGCCGTTTGTAGATGTGCCGATCGAAGGCCGGCGGCCGGCCACCGGCTCTGCCTTGGGCCGCCCGATGGGCAGTCTGGTCGGCTCGTTCGGGACCGGTGCATCGGATTCTGCGGGACCGCAGAGCGGCCCGGGTCGAGTCATGCGAGTAGGCCTTGTCCGCGATCACCCCGTCCGGACGGGTGGGAGGCCGGCCCGCCCCGATCCGGGCGACCCGAATGCCGTCGAGCAACGGCAGTAGTTGCGGATTGTCGCCGGCCTGACCGGGCGTGAGCAGGACCCGCATCGGCAGGCCACGCCCGTCGATGCTCGGTTGTGCCGGCAGCCTGGCCGCCGGGGTGTGGCTGGTGCCCACCGGGCTGACGCTGCGCGCCGGCTACCCCGACGGCGGGTGGGTCGTCGCGCTGGTGGCCTGCGCGGCGTTCGCGACCGTCCCCTACTTCCTCTCGACGCCGGGTACCCCGCCGCCGATGCGGACGTCATCCGGACGGATCACGCTCCGTCCGGGTGAGGCCGGGCGTGGAGCCGCACGATCACCGCGCCGGTTGCGTGTGGTGTCGGCCGCGCTCCGTGTCCCGCTGCACCGGATCGCCGAGGTGGGTGCGATCGACGTCGACCCGGGCGAGTGGGGGTACCGGTGGTCGCCGGGACGGACCGCGGTCGTGCTGCGTTCCGGGCCCGCGCTGGCCGGGTCGACGACCGGGGGTCGCCGGTTCGCGATCACGCTCGACGACCCAGCGCCCGCCGCCGTGCTGGAGACGCTCCGAGCGCGGACACGAGAGTCACTCCTACGCACACCGCGGCCACGCTGCCGACCGGTGCCCACGGGACCACCACCGGCAGCGGCTGCCCGGTCAGCCGCCACAGGCACACCCACAGCGACGCGCCCAGCAACGCCGTCGCCGCCGCGGCGAGCACCAGCCCCAGGCCCGACACCAGCAGGGCCTCCGCGGCCTTGGCCCGCACCACCTGCAGCGGCGTCGCTCCGGCGAGGCCGAGCAACTCCGATTCGCCGCGCCGGTCGCGCGCCGCCATCACGGTCGTCCCGATGATCGACAGCACCGCGAGCACCGTCGCCAACCCGAGGATCACCTGCAGCCCCAGCGTCCGGGCCGGCGGCGAGGTCTCGGTGGTGGCCACCTCCCCCCGCCCACGCACCGCGACCTCGACGCCCCGGGCGACCTCCGCCCGGGACGCCCCCGGCGCCAGGTCCACCTCCACCCACGAGACGACGGCTTTGCCGGCGTGGCGGCCGGTCACGAAGGCCCCGTTGCCGCCGACCCCCTCACGCACCACCGCCACGACCCGGAACGACCGAGGGCTCCCGTCGGCCAGCCACACCTGGACCCGCTCCCCCACCGTCCAGCCGAACTCCGCGTCGACCACGATCGACCCGTCGTCCAGCGCCGACGGGTCACCGGCGAGCACCGGCACCCCGGGCACCCGGTCGACCGCGCGCGCCGTGTGACGCACGACCGCCGCGTCGTCGTCCACGGCGTAGATCGCGGTCGGCCTGACCACGTTCACCGACTGCACCCCCGGTACCGCCCGGAGGCGGGCCACCGCGTCCGGCCCCAGGCCGAGGTCGGACGACACCGCCAGGCCGCCGTTCTCCGCGGCCTTCGCGGCGTCGATCGTCGCCGTCGTCGTCAGGACGCAGCCGGTCAGCCCGGCGGTGAGCAGCACCGGAACGGCCATCGCCGCGGTGCGCCTGGACGCGGTCAGCGCCGCCTGCCGGGCGAGCAGCCCGGTGACCGTCCCGAGCAGGCGCGCCAGCGGCGGCACCACCAGCGGCGCCAGCAACGCGATCGCGACCAGCAGGAGCATCGTCGCCGGAAGGTAGTGCTTGCGGCCGAGCGCCTCGGCGGGCGCGGCGACGACCGGCTCCACCAGCATGAACACCGCGCCGGCGGCCGTCGCCAGACCGAAGAGCCAGCGGCCGGGGGTCAGCGGGGCCGCCTCCACCGCGGTCTCGCGCAGCGCCTCGACCGGTCGGATCCGCCCGGCGCGGTGCGCGGCGGCCACCACACCGAGGAGCGCGGTGAGCACCCCCGCCCCGAACGCGACGACGAACGGCCAGCGCGGGTGCGCGACCGTGAACCACGGCGGGGCCAGCCCGTTGCCGACCAGCCAGGTCGCCGCCCGGCGCGCCAGCGGCCCGCCCAGCGCGCACCCGGCCGCCGACCCGATCACCCCGAGCAGCAGCCCCTCGGCCATCACCGACCGGCGGACCTGGCCGGGGGTCGCGCCCGAGGTACGCAGGAGCGCCAGCTCGCGGCGCCGGGTCGCCACCGCGTACGCGAACGTCGACGCGATCACGAACACCGCGACGAACCCCGACACGCCGGCGGCGGTCCCGACGACCGCGTTCGCCGCGACCAGGGCCTCGGTGTCGGCACGGTGGTCCGGGTCGAGCGCCCGGCGCCGGCTCCCGGCCGACACCAGGGCGTCGTCACCGACGCTCGCCCGCACCGACGCCGGTGCGGCCCGGGACGCCACCGCGTCGACCCGCGGTGAGAGCCGAGCCGCTTCGGCGTCGGTGAAGAAGACCGCCCGCTCGAACCGGACCGGTCCGGTCAGCCCGGCCACGGTGTACCGCCGCGTCTCGTCCGCGGTCGACACCGTCACCGTCGCCCCCACCGCGGCCCCGCCGTCCGGCACGACGACCTCGGTGGTCCGCCGGGGTTCCCGGCCCGCCACCAGGCGGTACTTCCCGAGCCGGGCGGCCGCCCACGGCCGCCCCACCATCCCGGAGTCGCCACCCGCGAGGCCGGCGGGGAAGACCCGGTCGATCACCACGGGGCCCAGCTCCGCGACGCGTGTCACCACCTCGGACGGCAGGCCGCGGGACTCGGCGAGCGGGAGCACACGCACCCCGTTCGCGGTCCGGACACGCAGTTCGTCGAGCGGTGTCACCACCACCGGCGCGGTCGCGTACCGCCGCGGTGGGCGGTCCGGTGCCGTCACCGTGCCCGCGATCACCACGCCCGCCGCGGCGATCAACGCGACGCCGAGCGTCAGCGTGAGCACGGTGGTGACGAACGTCGTCCAACGGGAGCGCAGGGTGCTGAGCGCGACGGTCAACACGCCGGTTCCACCAGCCGGGTCATCCGCTCCACCACCGACGCCGAGGTCGGCCGGTCGAGCTCGTCCACCGGGCGCCCGTCGACGAGGAACACCACGCGGTCGGCGTACGCGGCGGCGACCGGGTCGTGGGTCACCATCACGATCGTCCGCCCGGACATCGCCCGCAGCATCTCCAGCACGCCCCGGCCGCTGGTGCTGTCCAGCGCGCCGGTCGGTTCGTCGGCGAAGAGCACCGGCGGCGCGCTCACCAGCGCGCGGGCAATCGCGACCCGCTGCTGCTGGCCGCCGGACAGCTCACCGGGCCGGTGCCGCTCCCGGCCGGTCAGCCCCACCTGGGCGAGCGCGGTCCGAATCGCGGCCCGTCCGGGGTGACGGCCGGCCAGCCGGAGCGGCAGCCCCACGTTCTGCTCCGCGGTGAGCGTCGGCAGCAGGTTGAACGACTGGAAGACGAAGCCGATCCGGTCGCGGCGCAGGCGCGCCAGCCGGGTCTCGCTCATCCGCGTGAGATCGGCCCCCGCCACCAGCACGCTCCCGCGATCGGGACGGTCGAGCCCGGCCGCGCACTGCAACAGCGTCGACTTCCCCGACCCCGACGGCCCCATCACCGCGGTGAAGGTCCCGGCCGGGAAGTCGAGGTCGACGTCGTCCAGAGCCGTCACGCGCGCTGATCTCCGCCCGTAGGTCTTCGTGACCGCACGCAGCCGTACCGCCTGATCGTCCATGCCGATCAGCACAGCCCAGCCGCGGCCGGCACGCACCAGGCCTGCTTCGACGTCGGAGGTAGTGGTTTCTCTACTGCCGCGGGCGCGCCGCACCCGTAGGGTCCGACCGTGATGCGTGCCGTGGTCTCCCTCGCGACCGGCGTGGTCACCGGAGCGGTCACCGCGGTGCTGCTGCTCGGTCTGGTCACGGTCGGCGTGGTCACCGCGCCGGTGCTGATCGGGGTGCCGATCCTGGGGTCCGTGCTGCTGGCCGGGCTGCCGGTGGGCTGGGTGGAGCGGCGCCGGCTGGGGGTGGACGGCGACCCGCACCGGGAGCCGGACCGGCCCGGTCTGCGCGCCTGGCTGACCTGCCGGCTCCGCGAGCGCGCCAGTTGGCGCGAGCTGGCCTACGCGCTTCTGCTCGGTGGCCTGCTGTGGTGGCTGGACCTGGCCGTGCTCGGCTACGGCGTGGCGGTACCGGTGGCGCTGCTGTCCGCACCCGCGCTGCAGGCCTGGTTCGACGAGGTCAACGTGCTGAAGCTGGTGCTGGTGACCTCACCCGGGCCGGCCTGGGCCGCCGCGGCCGCCGGGGCGTTGGCCGTGCCGCTCGCGGGCCACGTCATCCGGCTGTACGCCGCCGGGAGGACCCGGTTGGCCCGGGCGTTCCTGGCCCCGCGACGCGGCACCACCGGCGAGAACGTCGTCGAGCTGACCCGGTCGCGCGCCCGCCTGGTGGACGCGTTCGACGCCGAGCGCCGTCGCATCGAGCGGGACCTGCACGACGGCGCGCAGCAGCGTCTCGTCGCGCTGGGCATGACGCTCGGCCTGGCCCGCCTGGCCGGACCGGACGAGATGCGCACGCTCGTCGAACGCGCCCACGGTGACGCCCGGCGCGCGCTCGAGGAGCTCCAGGAGTTCCTCCGCGGGATCCACCCGCGGATCCTCACCGACCGGGGGCTGCCCGCCGCCGTCGCGGAGCTCGCGGACCGGTCCGGAGTTCCGGTGGATGTCGAGCTGGACCTGCCGGTACGGCTGCCGTCGTCGGTGGAGGTGGCCGCGTATTTCGTGGTGTGCGAGGCGCTGACCAACGTGGCCAGGCACAGCGGGTGTTCCGGCGCGTCGGTCACCGGCGGGCGCGTCGGCGACCGGCTGGTGATCGAGGTTCGCGACGACGGGGTGGGTGGCGCTTCGCCGACCCCGGGGAGCGGGCTGGCAGGCCTCGCCGACCGGGTCGCCGCGGCGGCAGGGCGGCTCGGCCTGGAGAGCCCACCGGGTGGGCCGACGGTGTTACGGGTGGAGCTGCCGTGCGTGCCGTCCGCGTAGTGCTCGCCGAGGACGGCGCGTTGATCCGGGAGGGGATCGCCGCCGCGCTGTCCCGATTCGGCTACGACGTGGTGGCGTCGGTCGGCGACGCCGACTCGCTGCGGTCGGCGACGTCGGCGTTCGACCCGGACCTGGTGGTCACCGACGTCCGGATGCCACCGGACGAGACGGACGACGGGCTGCGTGCCGCGGTGGCGCTGCGCAGCGCGCGCCCCGGGCTCGCGGTGCTCGTGCTCAGCCAGTACATCGAGCTGACCTACGCCGCCGAGCTGCTCGACTCCCCCGGGGACGCCGGGGTGGGCTACCTGCTGAAGGACCGGATCACCGACGTCGGGGCATTCGTCGACGCGGTGGCGCAGGTGGTGGCCGGTCGCACGGTGGTCGATCCCCAGGTCGTGCGTCAGCTGTTGCGTCGGAACCGCGATCCGTTGCGGCGGCTGAGCGAGCGGGAACGCGAGGTGCTCGCGCTGATGGCCGAGGGGCGCTCGAACGCGGCGATCGCCCGGCAGCTGCGGGTCACCGACGCGGCGATCGGCAAGCACATCACCGGCATTTTCACCAAGCTGGACCTGGGCCAGGCCGGCGACGACAACCGCCGCGTCCTGGCCGTGCTGACCTATCTGCGGGGTTAGCTCGGTTCGTGCGTGGCGCGGGCGGCGGCGAGCAGCCCTTCGGCTTCGGCGCGGGCGGCGTCGGAGTTGCGGTCGGCGGGGTCGTCGAAGCGGAGTTGCCAGGTCAAGCCGTTCTGACCGGGCACGCGCCTGGCCACCACCCGGACTCCCCCACCGGTGCTGAGCGCGTGGTGTTCGGTGTGCGCGACGCTCCGCTCCACCCGCTCGCGCACCTGGGTGGGCAGATCACGCGGATCGGGCAACCGCAGCCGACGCACCGCGCCGTCCGCGACCACCCCCGGCTCGACCTCGACGCCCGGCGTGACGACGAGCGACCCCTCGCGCCACACCGCCTTGTGGATCTCGTGCCAGCCGAGCCGGTGCCACTCCTGGTCGGTGACGCCCTTCTTCGGCGGCAACCAGAGCGCGTGCACGCTCGCCACCGCGATCGCCTCCGCGGTGGTGGCCCAGGCCACGACCCGGTCGGCCGCCTCCAGCGGCGGCGTCACCGGCGGGGCGTCCCGGCGGAACAGCCGGTCGATGAGCTTCACTACAAGCCTCCGATCGCCTGTTCGCGCAGCCCGTGCAGGTACTGCTCGAGCGCCACCAGCTCGCCGAAGAGCTTCATGTACTCGTCCGCCGCGTCGACCGGGTTGACCCGCTGCAACTTCGACTTGACCGCGACGACGCGCCGCACCGTCGCGAGGCGCTGCACCTCGTTGATCTGCGCGGACACGTAACGGGGATCGATCTCCCCGTCGTTGAAGAGCCGCTCGACCGCCAGCTCGACGATCAGGGCCTTGCCGACCAGGTCGTCGCACGCGTCGATGAGCGCCTGCACCCAGGCCGGCCCGGACGTGCCGGCCACCGCGCCGCCGACCGCGGCCACCGCGCGACGCACCGAGCGGTACGCCGGGTTGGTGTACGCGTCCTCGCCGACGGCGTCGAACAGCGGGCCGGCCAGCACCGGCTCCTGCACGGCGAGCTTGATGGCTTCGCGCTCCACCATCAGCGCGCGATCGGCCGGATCGGGCCGCCCACCGGCCGGGCTCACCGGCGCGTTGTCCTCGACCTCCGGCGCACGGCTCTGGCGCGGAGCCCGCCCGTTCGGGGCCGCGTTGCGCCCGGCGCCCTTGCCCGCTACCTCGTTCACGGCCTTGAGCACCGGCTCGAGGTCCATGCCGAGGTCACCGGCGAGCTTGCGCGCGTACTCCGGCCGCATCGCGCGGTCCTTGATGCGCGCGACCAGCGGCGCGGCGGCACGCAGCGCGGCCACCCGGCCCTCGACGGTGTCCAGGTCGTACTTGGCGAGCAGCGTGCGCAGCACGAACGCGACCAGCGGCTCGCGGCGGGCCACCAGGTCGCGCACCGCGGAGTCGCCGTGGGCGAGCCGCAGCTCACACGGGTCCATGTTCTGCGGCGAGACCGCGATGAACGTCTGGGCGACGAACCGCTGGTCGTCCTCGAACGCGCGCACCGCGGCCTTCTGCCCGGCGGCGTCCCCGTCGAACGTGAAGATCACCTCGCCGCGGAACTCGTCCTGGTCCATCAGGAGGCGGCGCAGCACCTGGATGTGGTCGGCGCCGAACGCGGTGCCGCAGGTGGCCACCGCGGTGACGACACCGGCGAGGTGGCACGCCATCACGTCGGTGTAGCCCTCGACGACGACCGCGCGCTGCTGCTTCGCGATGTCCTTCTTCGCGTTCGCGACGCCGTAGAGCACGTGCGACTTCTTGTAGATCGGCGACTCGGGCGTGTTCAGGTACTTCGGCCCGTCGTCGCCCTCGAGCAGGCGGCGGGCGCCGAAGCCGATGACCTCGCCGCCGAGATCGCGGATCGGCCAGACCAGCCGCCCGCGGAACCGGTCGATCAGCGACCCGGACCGCGCGGCCTTCGAGATGCCGCCGGTGACCAGCTCCTCGTTGGTGAAGCCGCGGCCGCGCAGGTGCTTGGTGAGGTGGTCCCAGCCGGAGGGCGCGAACCCGCAGCCGAACTGGCGGGCGGCGTCGGGGCCGAAGCCACGGGCGGCGAGGAACTCGCGCGCGGGCATCGCGTCCCGGGTGCCGAGCTGCTCGGCGTAGAACTCGGCCGCCGCGGTGTGCGCGGCGATGAGCCGCTGGCGCTGGCCGGTGTTGCGTACCGGCGCCGGCCCGGCCTCGGTGTAGGTGAGCTGGATGCCGGCCCGCGCGGCCATCCGCTCGACCGCCTCCGAGAACGTCAGCATCTCGGTCTTCATGACGAAGCTCAGGACGTCGCCGCCCTCGGCGCAGCCGTAGCAGTAGTAGACGCCTTTGGCGGGGTTGATGTTGAAAGAGGGCGTTTTCTCGTCGTGGAAGGGACACAGGCCCTTGAACGTGCCGCCGCCCGCCGGCCGGAGCGTCACCCGCTCACCGACGACGTCGACGATCGGTGACCGTTCCCGCACCAGCGCGATGTCGCTGTCCCTGATCCGCCCCGCCACGGCGTCGAGTGTATGGCGAACCCCCGACGATCGGCGGCGACCCCTTCTGGCAGTATTCTTGCGATGGTCGGCAAGGCTGCCAGTCGACTGGTCGGCGCCCCGCACGGCATGCTCGTCGTCATGAGCATCGAGGTGCACGAACTGCTGGTCTTCCCCGGTCCCGACGGTAGCGCCGGCAACCCGCTCGGCGTCGTCCTGGACGGCGCGAGCGTTCCCCCGGCCGACCGTCAGGGCGTCGCGGCCGAACTCGGCTACAGCGAGACCGTCTTCGTCGACGACGCCGCCACCGGCGCGATCACGATCTTCACCCCGGCCATCGAGCTGCCGTTCGCCGGCCACCCGACCGTCGGCACCGCCTGGCTGCTCGCGCAGGAGAACACCCCGGTCGACGCGCTGCGCCCGCCCGCGGGGACGGTTCCGGTGCGCTACGAGCCGGAGCTCACCTGGGTGACCGCCCGTCCGGAGTGGACGCCGAAGTTCGACTTCCGGCAGCTCGGCAGCGCCGCCGAGGTCGAGGCCTACCCGCTGCCGACGGAGGGCCAGCAGTACGTCTGGGCCTGGATCGACGAGGCGGCCGGCGTCGTCCGGTCCCGGTCCTTCCCGGTCGACATGGGCATCCAGGAGGACGAGGCCACCGGCGCCGCCGCGGTCGCGCTCGTCGGCAAGCTCGGCCGCCGGGTGGAGATCCACCAGGGCGTCGGCTCGGTGCTGATCGCCGGCCCCACCGGCGACGGTGCGGTCGAGCTCGGTGGCCGCACCACTGCCGTGCGCACGCTCGAGCTGGTCCGATGAAGGTCCTGCGCGGGCTGGTCACCCGCGTGCCGGCGGCCGAGCCCGAGGAGGCGGTGGCCCGCCTGAGCGCCCGGTTCCGCTTCGAGACCGACTGCGCCGACGTGGCGAGCGACCTGTCGCACGGCGTCACCGGGTTCGTCGTGGTGGACGCCAGGTCGCCGGAGAAGTACGCGGCCGGCCACGTGCCCGGCGCACTGAACCTGCCGACCCGGAGCATCACCGCCGAGAGCACCGGCGACCTCGACCGCGCGGCGATGTACGTCACGTACTGCGACGGGCCGCACTGCAACGGCTCCACGAAGTCCGCACTGCGCCTGGCCGAACTGGGCTTCCGCGTCAAGGAGATGCTCGGCGGTTTTCACTTCTGGACCCTGGACGGCCACCCGGTGGAGTACGCGACCGCACCGGCGTGAGGCGCATCCGCGCGCGCGTGCCATCTGAACCGCTCTGAACACGAGCCACGACCAAGGGAAACCGCTTCGGCGGCCGCCGCCGCCGGCGTACTCGTCTCGGCTACGCCGGCCCAGGCGGACTCGGCTTTCGGGTGCGCCGTGTACAACACGCGGAACGACGACCGCGCGATCATCACGTACCTCAAGCCGGCCGGTGGCACCGCGACGCTCTGCGTCAACCCGAACTCGGGTCGCGCGGTCGGTGAGTACGGAACCGCCACCCGCATCAACATCCAGACGACCACGCGCTGCAGAGAACGACCATCTCCCGTCGGCCCTTCCGCGTTCGCGGGAGGGCCGACGGCTGTTCAGGGCTCAGAAGCCGACGACCGCGTGGGGCACGTACGGCTTCTCGAGGGCGGCGATCTCGTCCGCGGTCAGTTCGAGATCGACGGCGGCCACCGCGTCCCGCAGGTGCGACAGCTTGCTCGCCCCGATGATCGGGGCGGTGATGCCGGGCCGGGCCAGCATCCACGCGAGCGCGACCTGCGCACGGGCGACCCCGCGCTCCGCCGCGATCCGCGCCACGGCGGCGATCACCGCACGGTCGGCGTCGAGGTCGTAGAGCCGGCTGCCGAACGCGTCGGTCTCGCTGCGCGCGGTGGTGACCTCGGGGTCACGCGTGAGGCGTCCGCGCGCCAGCGGCGACCACGGGATCACCCCGACCCCGGCGTCGATGCTGAGCGGGATCATCTCCCGCTCCTCCTCCCGGTTGAGGAGGTTGTAGTGGTTCTGCATCGAGACGAACTTCGTCCAGCCGTGCGCCTCGGCCACGTGGAGGTACTTGGCGAACTGCCACGCCCACATCGAGCTCGCGCCGATGTAGCGCGCCTTGCCGGCCTTGACGACGTCGTGGAGCGCCTCGGCGGTCTCCTCGATCGGCACGTGCGGGTCGAAGCGGTGGATCTGGTACAGGTCGACGTAGTCGGTGCCGAGGCGGCGCAGGCTGTTGTCGATCTCGGACAGGATCGCCTTGCGGGAGAGACCGGCGCCGTTCGGGCCCTCGTGCATCCGCCCGTTGACCTTGGTGGCGAGCACGACCTGGTCGCGCGTGGTGAAGTCACGCAGCGCGCGTCCGACGATCTCCTCGCTGCTGCCGTCGCTGTAGACGTTCGCGGTGTCGAAGAAGTTGATGCCGGACTCGATCGCCTCCCGGATGAACGGGCGGCTCTCGTCCTCGGGAAGCGTCCAGCTGTGGTTCCCGCGGGCCGGATCGCCGTAGGTCATGCAGCCCAGGCAGATCCGGGAGACTTCCAGACCGGTGCGGCCGAGTCGGGTGTACTTCATTCCGGTTTTCCTTCCAGGGGTCCGGCCAGGCGGTCGTGCCAGGCGACCGCGGCCGGGTCGGTCAGGCTGGCCACCTGGTCGATGACGACACGCAGGCGGGCCGCGTCGTCGGCGGCGCTCTTCCACAGCGGAGCGAAGACGGGGTCGAGCGCGTCCGGCGCCCGGCGCAGGAGGGCCTCGACCAGCCGGGTGAGTATCTCGCGCTGGGCGACGTAGCGGGCGCCCGCGCCGGGCCGGTTCATCACGTACCGCAGCGCGAGTCCCTTGAGGAGGGCGCACTCGGCCCGGGCCCGCCGGGGGATCTCCAGGTCGGCCGCGTAGCCACGCAGCGGACCGGGACCGCTCTTCTCCCGGGTGGCCCGCACGGCGACCGCGGAGAGCCGCCCGACCAGTGCGCTGGTGACCTGCTTGAGCCGCGACTGCGCCAGGTGGCTGCCGTCGTAGCGCGCGAGGCCGTCCACGACGGGTTCGGCGAGCAGCTCGGTGAGCACCGCGCGCAGGTCACCCGGGGACTCCGGTGAGTAGACGCGGGCCACGTCGGCGCAGAGCGCGTCGCGTTCGTCGGGGTCGGCGAGGAGTTCGATACGGACGTGCCCGGCGTGCACGCCGTCCTCCAGGTCGTGCACGGAGTAGGCCACGTCGTCGGCCCAGTCCATGATCTGGGCTTCGAGGCACCGGCGGCCCGGCGGCGCGTGCTCCCGGTACCAGTCGAAGACCGGCCGGTCGTCGGGGTAGACGTTGAACTTGCGGGTGCCCGGGGTGCGGCCCCACGGGTACTTGGTGATCGCGTCGAGCGTCGCTCGGGTGAGGTTGAGGCCGGCGCCGGGCACCTTCGCTTCCAGGCGGCTGACCACGCGCAGGGTCTGGGCGTTGCCCTCGAATCCGCCGGCGGCCTCCGCCACCACGTTGAGCGCGTCCTCGCCGTTGTGGCCGAACGGCGGGTGCCCGAGGTCGTGGGCCAGCCCCGCGGTGTCGACGACGTCCGGGTCGGCGCCGAGCGCGACGCCCATCTCGCGGGCGATCTGGGCGACCTCGAGCGAGTGCGTGAGGCGGGTGCGGAGGAAGTCGTCCTCGCCGGCGGTGATGACCTGGGTCTTGGCGGCGAGCCGGCGGAACGCGGCGGAGTGCAGGACGCGGGCCCGGTCGCGTTGGTACGGGGTGCGGCCGGTGCCGGGGTCCTTGGCCGGTTCGGCGACCAGCCGCTCGGCGTCGGGATCCGGACCGGGGCCCGGACCGGGGCCGGGGCCGGGGCCGGTCACCAGACGGCCCGGGCGGAACCCGAGACCAGGATCGAGTAGACGCCTCGTTTGACGTCCCAGGAGCGGTGGGTCACCTCGTCGCTGATCTCGCCGTCGGTGTTCACCCGGAACGCGTCGGCGCCGTCCGGAGCCTTCAGCACGACCGTGGCGCCCCGGTAGACGTGCACGTCCTCCCGGCGGATGTGGACGCCGTTGCGCAGCGCCAGCCCGTACTCGTAGCGGTTACGGGGCCCCTGGACGGCGGCGACCACCACATCGAGCAGCCCGTCGTCGGGCTCGGCGTTCGGCGCCAGCGGCGTGCCGCCGCCGATCGAGCGGCCGTTGCCGATACCGAGCATCAGCACCGGCGTCTCGGGGCCGTGCACCTGCTCGCCGTCCACTTCGATGTCCATGTGCCAGCCCTCGCTGGTGAAGCCCGCGACCAGGCCACCAAGCGGATAGGCGGCGACGCCGAGCGTCGGTTTCCAGCCCGACGCGAGCCGCCCCGCCTCCGCGCCGACCCCGGCGTGCGCGGCGTTCACCAGCACCTCGCCGGTGTTGTCGACCGCGATGTCGAGCGCTCGCGGGTACCCGTCGAGCACGGTCTCGGCCGCGCCCACCGGATCAAGCGGGATGCCGAGCGTGCGCGCCAGGTCGTTGCCGGTACCCAGCGGGATCAGCCCGAACGGACGCTGTGGATCGAGCTGGTGCGCATCGTGGAGCAGCTGCACCGCGGCGTGCAGCGACCCGTCACCACCGGCGAGCACGGTGGTGCGTTCGCGGTGGATGCGCAGGGCAGCGCCGAGGGCGTCGAGGTCGCCCGTACGCGCCACGACGACGTCGGCGACGCGGCGCAGGACCTCGACCGCCTTGTCGACGGCGGCGAGCTCGGTACTGCCAGCGCCTTCGTTGACGATCACCAGCAGCTCTTGCGGCATGGGTCCGAGCCTAGGCCGGTGGGTTTTCCACAGCGACTCCGGCGGGTGTCGACGCGGGGTCCGGGAGCTGTGAGGGTGGGTCGTATGAGTACGACGGACGCCAAGCTCGCGGTCATCCGCAAGCTGCTCGCGCAGGCCGAGGACGCGGCGGCGAGCCCGGCCGAGGCCGAGACGTTCACCGCGAAGGCCGCCGAACTGATGGCCCGCTACGGCGTCGACCGGGCGATGCTCGCCGACGGCGACGAGACCGCCGACGCGATCACCGACCGGGAGATCCCGGTGGAGCCGCCGTACGCGCGGGACAAGTTCGGCTTGCTGGCCGGCATCGCCCGAGCGCTGGGCCTGCGTGTGGTCCACAAGTCCGGCTACCGCGGGCGGGGCACCACGGCGCTGCTGTTCGGGTACTCGTCCGACATCGAACGCACCGAGATCCTGTTCACCTCGCTGCTGCTGCAGGCGGTACGCGGGGTGCTCGCGGCGCCCGTTCCCCCCGGGGAGCACACCGCCGCGTACCGCCGGTCGTGGATCGTGGGCTTCAGCACGACGGTCCACCACCGCTTGACCGAGGCGGAGGAACGCGCGCGGTCCCGAACCACGTCCACCAGCGCAGCCGGACGCTCGGCCGAGGTGGTGCTGGCCGACCGCCGGCAGGTGGTGGATCAGCGTTTCACCGAAGCGTTCCCACGCCTGGGCACGATGGGGAGGCGTTATCTGAGCGGAGGCGGCCACCGCGACGGCGCCACGGCCGGCCGCCGAGCCGACCTGGGTGCCACGTCTTTGCGCTCCGAGCGAGGTGCTATCGATCGATAGGGGTGGTGAGGTGGTCGTGGCGCCATCCGCCGGCGGCGGGCGTGTCCGCGGACGGGGGCGTGTCCGCGGACGGGGGCGTGTCCGCGGGCGGCGGGCGCGTCCGCAGGCGGGGCGGCGCATCGCAGGCGGGGCGGCGCATCGCAGGCGGGGCGGCGC
>NZ_BAAAGX010000024.1:375-4722 GCF_039524755.1 Cryptosporangium japonicum | reverse complement strand
CGATGGCGAAGGCAGCCATCTGGCCTAATACTGACGCTGAGGTACGAAAGCATGGGGAGCAAACAGGATTAGATACCCTGGTAGTCCACGCCGTAAACGTTGTCTACTAGCCGTTGGGGCCTTTGAGGCTTTAGTGGCGCAGCTAACGCGATAAGTAGACCGCCTGGGGAGTACGGTCGCAAGACTAAAACTCAAATGAATTGACGGGGGCCCGCACAAGCGGTGGAGCATGTGGTTTAATTCGATGCAACGCGAAGAACCTTACCTGGCCTTGACATACTAGAAACTTTCCAGAGATGGATTGGTGCCTTCGGGAATCTAGATACAGGTGCTGCATGGCTGTCGTCAGCTCGTGTCGTGAGATGTTGGGTTAAGTCCCGCAACGAGCGCAACCCTTTTCCTTACTTGCCAGCATTTCGGATGGGAACTTTAAGGATACTGCCAGTGACAAACTGGAGGAAGGCGGGGACGACGTCAAGTCATCATGGCCCTTACGGCCAGGGCTACACACGTGCTACAATGGTCGGTACAAAGGGTTGCTACACAGCGATGTGATGCTAATCTCAAAAAGCCGATCGTAGTCCGGATTGGAGTCTGCAACTCGACTCCATGAAGTCGGAATCGCTAGTAATCGCGGATCAGAATGCCGCGGTGAATACGTTCCCGGGCCTTGTACACACCGCCCGTCACACCATGGGAGTTTGTTGCACCAGAAGTAGCTAGCCTAACTGCAAAGAGGGCGGTTACCACGGTGTGGCCGATGACTGGGGTGAAGTCGTAACAAGGTAGCCGTAGGGGAACCTGCGGCTGGATCACCTCCTTAACGAAAGATTGACGATTGGTAAGAATCCACAACAAGTTGTTCTTCATAGATGTATCTGAGGGTCTGTAGCTCAGTTGGTTAGAGCACACGCTTGATAAGCGTGGGGTCACAAGTTCAAGTCTTGTCAGACCCACCATGACTTTGACTGGTTGAAGTTATAGATAAAAGATACATGATTGATGATGTAAGCTGGGGACTTAGCTTAGTTGGTAGAGCGCCTGCTTTGCACGCAGGAGGTCAGGAGTTCGACTCTCCTAGTCTCCACCAGAACTTAAGATAAGTTCGGATTACAGAAATTAGTAAATAAAGATTGAGATCTTGGTTTATTAACTTCTGTGATTTCATTATCACGGTAATTAGTGTGATCTGACGAAGACACATTAACTCATTAACAGATTGGCAAAATTGAGTCTGAAATAAATTGTTCACTCAAGAGTTTAGGTTAAGCAATTAATCTAGATGAATTGAGAACTAGCAAATTAACTGAATCAAGCGTTTTGGTATGTGAATTTAGATTGAAGCTGTACGGTGCTTAAGTGCACAGTGCTCTAAACTGAAATGTTGAAGTTACTAACTTGTAGGTAACATCGACTGTTTGGGGTTGTATAGTCAAGTAATTAAGTGCATGTGGTGGATGCCTTGGCAGTCAGAGGCGATGAAAGACGTGATAGCCTGCGAAAAGCTCCGGGGAGGCGGCAAATATCCTTTGATCCGGAGATGTCTGAATGGGGGAACCCACCTACTTTAAGGTAGGTATTGCAACATGAATACATAGTGTTGCAAGGCGAACGAGGGGAAGTGAAACATCTCAGTACCCTTAGGAAAAGAAATCAATTGAGATTCCCTCAGTAGCGGCGAGCGAACGGGGATCAGCCCATTAAGTTATGTGTGTTTTAGTGGAACGCTCTGGGAAGTGCGAACGTAGAGGGTGATATTCCCGTACACGAAAGGGCACACATAATGATGACGAGTAGGGCGAGGCACGTGAAACCTTGTCTGAATATGGGGGGACCATCCTCCAAGGCTAAATACTCCTGACTGACCGATAGTGAACCAGTACCGTGAGGGAAAGGCGAAAAGAACCCCTGTGAGGGGAGTGAAATAGATCCTGAAACCGCATGCATACAAGCAGTGGGAGCACCTTCGTGGTGTGACTGCGTACCTTTTGTATAATGGGTCAGCGACTTATATTCAGTAGCAAGGTTAACCGTATAGGGGAGCCGTAGAGAAATCGAGTCTTAATAGGGCGTTTAGTTGCTGGGTATAGACCCGAAACCAGGCGATCTATCCATGAGCAGGTTGAAGGTTGGGTAACACTAACTGGAGGACCGAACCCACTGTCGTTGAAAAGCCAGGGGATGACTTGTGGATAGGGGTGAAAGGCTAATCAAGCCTGGTGATAGCTGGTTCTCCCCGAAAGCTATTTAGGTAGCGCCTCGGACGAATACCATAGGGGGTAGAGCACTGTTTCGGCTAGGGGGTCATCCCGACTTACCAAACCGATGCAAACTCCGAATACCTATGAGTACTATCCGGGAGACAGACTGCGGGTGCTAACGTCCGTAGTCAAGAGGAAAACAATCCAGACCGCCAGCTAAGGCCCCAAAATCATAGTTAAGTGGGAAACGATGTGGGAAGGCATAGACAGCTAGGAGGTTGGCTTAGAAGCAGCCACCCTTTAAAGAAAGCGTAATAGCTCACTAGTCGAGTCGGCCTGCGCGGAAGATGTAACGGGGCTAAAACTATGTGCCGAAGCTGCGGATTTGACATTAGTCAAGTGGTAGGGGAGCGTTCTGTAAGCCGATGAAGGTGTATTGAGAAGCATGCTGGAGGTATCAGAAGTGCGAATGCTGACGTGAGTAACGACAAAACGGGTGAAAAACCCGTTCGCCGAAAGACCAAGGGTTCCAGTCCAACGTTAATCGGGGCTGGGTGAGTCGACCCCTAAGGCGAGGCCGAAAGGCGTAGTCGATGGGAAAATGGTTAATATTCCATTACTTCTGTGTAATGCGATGAGAGGACGGAGAAGGCTAAATCAGCCTGGCGTTGGTTGTCCAGGTGAAAGGATGTAGGCATGTATCTTAGGCAAATCCGGGGTACTCTATGCTGAGATCTGATAGCAAGCTGTACTTGTACAGCGAAGTGGTTGATGCCATGCTTCCAGGAAAAGTCTCTAAGCTTCAGTTACACAGGAATCGTACCCTAAACCGACACAGGTGGTCAGGTAGAGAATACCAAGGCGCTTGAGAGAACTCTGCTGAAGGAACTAGGCAAAATGGTACCGTAACTTCGGGAGAAGGTACGCTGTTGTTGGTGATGGAACTCGCTTCCTGAGCTGACGACAGCCGCAGAAACCAGGCCGCTGCAACTGTTTATTAAAAACATAGCACTCTGCAAACACGAAAGTGGACGTATACGGACTGACGCCTGCCCGGTGCTGGAACGTTAANTGATGGGGTTAGCGTAAGCGAAGCTCTTGATCGAAGCCCCAGTAAACGGCGGCCGTAACTATAACGGTCCTAAGGTAGCGAAATTCCTTGTCGGGTAAGTTCCGACCTGCACGAATGGCGTAACGATGGCGGCGCTGTCTCCAGCAGAGGCTCAGTGAAATCGAAATCGCTGTGAAGATGCAGTGTACCCGCGGCTAGACGGAAAGACCCCGTGAACCTTTACTGCAGCTTGACACTGAACTTTGACCTTACTTGTGTAGGATAGGTGGGAGGCTTTGAAGCTGGAACGCTAGTTCCAGTGGAGCCGTCCTTGAAATACCACCCTGGTAATGTTGAGGTTCTAACTCTGTCCCGTGATCCGGGACGAGGACCGTGTCTGGTGGGTAGTTTGACTGGGGCGGTCTCCTCCTAAAGAGTAACGGAGGAGTACGAAGGTGCGCTCAGCGTGGTCGGAAATCACGCGTAGAGTATAAAGGCAAAAGCGCGCTTAACTGCGAGACCCACAAGTCGAGCAGGTACGAAAGTAGGTCTTAGTGATCCGGTGGTTCTGTATGGAAGGGCCATCGCTCAACGGATAAAAGGTACTCTGGGGATAACAGGCTGATACCGCCCAAGAGTTCATATCGACGGCGGTGTTTGGCACCTCGATGTCGGCTCATCTCATCCTGGGGCTGAAGCAGGTCCCAAGGGTATGGCTGTTCGCCATTTAAAGAGGTACGCGAGCTGGGTTTAGAACGTCGTGAGACAGTTCGGTCCCTATCTACCGTGGGCGCTGGAAATTTGAGAGGATCTGCTCCTAGTACGAGAGGACCAGAGTGGACGAACCTCTGGTGTACCGGTTGTGACGCCAGTCGCATCGCCGGGTAGCTATGTTCGGAAGGGATAACCGCTGAAAGCATCTAAGCGGGAAGCCTACCTCAAGATAAGATTTCCCTAGGACTTTATGTCCTCTAAAGAGCCGTTCGAGACTAGGACGTTGATAGGTTGGATGTGGAAGCATAGTGATATGTGAAGCTGACCAATACTAATTGCTCGTGAGGCTTGACTATACAACACCCAAGCAGTTGTATATGA
>NZ_BAAAGX010000024.1:0-338 GCF_039524755.1 Cryptosporangium japonicum | reverse complement strand
TTATACCTCTAGCTAAAATGAACAGATAAAGTAAGATTCAATTCAGCCCAGTCTGTTACAGATTTGGAAAACGCTTCGGCATCAAGTAAGACCCAAGCAAGTATCCATAAACAGTTGTGCTGGCGACCATAGCAAGAGTGAACCACCTGATCCCTTCCCGAACTCAGAAGTGAAACCTCTTAGCGCTGATGGTAGTGTGGGATTACCCATGTGAGAGTAAGTCATCGCCAGCTCATTATTCTAAACACCCCAATCTCAAAAGAGGTTGGGGTGTTTTTTTATATCAAGAAAGCAATCAGAAAAGAATTATTTGAAGAATTATTAAAACTAAAATAATG
>NZ_BAAAGX010000023.1:316535-378665 GCF_039524755.1 Cryptosporangium japonicum | reverse complement strand
CTAAGCTCCTCAGCGCCGATGGTACTGCACTGGTGATGGTGTGGGAGAGTAGGACACCGCCGGACTTTCTTTACAGAAGGGCCGCTGCCTTGTGGGCAGCGGCCCTTCTGCATGTCCGGGGTACGGATCCCGCGGGTCATCCTCCTTTCGTAGCGCCGGCACGTCCGCCGTAGACCCCATCACCGCCGCATCCTTGAACCCGATTCAAAGAATCGTTGGCGTCGGCACGCAGATTCCACGGATTCCGCAATCGATCAAGATCGCCATCGGTGGGACGGATCCGGCAACTGCTGTGAACCATTGAGACGCACTGCGTCTCGTGGGGCACGTCGATCCCAACTCACGGGACATCCGTTCGGAGTGACACAACTCTTTGTCGCTATCCGGTACGCATCCTGTAATGGCGTCTACTCTGGTAGTGGGCGTTCGGAGTGCAGCGACTACGAATCCGTAGTTCGGGGTACTTCTGCCCATGGATGGCGATCGTTGGGAGGGAGGGCACACGCCCGCATGGCCCACATCGACATGTCCGTTGCCACCACCGAGGTCGCCTCGGACGTCGTTCCGACGTTACGGCTCGTGGACGGCATCAGGCCTTTGGAAAACTGGCTGCACTCCGTCAGCGAGGCGGAGGAGCCCTGCTTGCTCCTCGACCGGGACGGCGTCGTGCTGGCCGCGTCGTCGAGCTGCCACGGCGCGCTCGGGCTGCCCTCGCACGAGGGGGCCCTGGTCGGCCGCGGCCTCCTCGAGGACGTCGTCGAGCTGATCGACTTCAGCGCCTCCCGTATCCGCCTGCGCCCCGACGAGGTGGAGCGCATCCCGCCGCTGCTCGCGTTGTCCACCGGGGCACTCGCCCGCGGCCTCCTGCGAATCCGCTCCGGGGCGTCCACCTGGACGCTCGACGCCATCTCCACGCCGATTCGTGTCGGTGGAGCGGTGCTCGGCTCGCTGACGTTTTTTCATCGCGTCTGACCGGACGGTTAGGCTCCGGGCATGTCTGCGGAGCTCACCCGATACGCCTACCTGGGACCGGCCGGTACTTTCACCGAGCAGGCGCTACGAACGCTCCCCGAGACGTTCGGTGCCGAGCTGCTCCCAATGGTGACGGTCCCGGAAGCCCTCCAGGCGGTCCGGGACTCACGAGCC
This sequence comes from Cryptosporangium japonicum, assembly GCF_039524755.1. Lineage (NCBI taxonomy): Bacteria > Bacillati > Actinomycetota > Actinomycetes > Cryptosporangiales > Cryptosporangiaceae > Cryptosporangium > Cryptosporangium japonicum. The sequence goes on along the minus strand of NZ_BAAAGX010000023.1, from coordinate 377,519 downwards.
GACGCCGCGCTCGTCCCGCTGGAGAACTCCGTGGAAGGCGCGGTGCCCCCGACGCTCGACGGGCTGGCCGGCGGCGAGCGGCTGATGATCAAGCGGGAAGTGCTCCTGCCGGTCACGTTCAACCTGTACGCGTCCGCGGGAGCCGACCTCACGACGGTGAAGACGGTCGCGTCGCACCCCCACGGGCTGGCCCAGTGCCAGGGGTGGCTACGACGGCACGTACCGCAGGCCGAGCTCATCACCGCGCCGTCGACCTCCGACGCCGCCGAGGGTGTCGTCCGGGGCGACTGGGACGCCGCGGTGTGCGCGCCGGTGGCCGGGCAGCGTAATCAGCTCGCGGAACTGGCCGTCGACGTCGGGGACAACGCGGCCGCGGTCACCCGCTTCATCCTCGTGACCAGGCCCACGCGGCCGACGGCGCCCACCGGTGCCGACGTCACGTCGCTCGTCGCGTTCATCGCGCACGATCGCACCGGGGCGCTGCTGGAGGTGTTGACCGAGTTCGCGGTCCGCGGCATCAACCTCACCCGCATCGAGTCGCGTCCGACCAAGGAGCGCATCGGGCGGTACTGCTTCTTCCTCGACTGCGACGGGCACATCGAGGACGCCCGGGTCGGTGAGGCGTTGATGGGGTTGCGGCGGGTCTGCGCGGACGTCCGCTTCCTCGGCTCGTACCCGCGGGCCGGCGTCGATCACGAAGGGGACGGACGGGCCGAGCCGTCGGACGCCGACTTCGCCGACGCCGCGGGCTGGCTGGCGCGGGTCCGCGCGGGTGAGGTCTGAGCAGGACGGGTACAAATGAAACGCCCGGCCGGGCGGGGCTGAGTCGCCCGGCCGGGCGTACCAAAGGTGACAGACTAGGCACGGCTCCCCTCGTACCCCAGCAGTTCCCTCTCTGGTGTGGTTAGGCTAACCTAACCGCATGACAACGTCCAGAGGGTGTGTCGACGTGGGGGTCCTGTCCGACCCGCGCGCACTCCGGAACTGGATCACCCGCTACGGCGAGTACCACGGCAGTGCCCGGTTCCCGGTCGCCTCGGCGCTCGCGTTCAAGGCGTACACCTGGGCGCTCATCGAGGTGGCGGTGGGCCGCTGGGTCACCGAGCGGCGCGTCGTCGACGTTTCGCCGTCCCGGGTCCGGATGCACATCGAGGCGGCCGACGAACCGCGGCTGGAGTTCGTCTCCCTGCACTACACGGTGCTGCCGGACGACCCGATGGCCGGGCAGGACGGCGTCGCGGTGGTGGCGACCGAGGACGAGCTGCTGGCGGTGCTGCGGCGCACGCTCGTCGACAACCATCTGGAACCGGCCGTCGAAGCGTTCCGGGCCCTCCGTGGTGGCGGGCCGCGGCCGCTGTGGGGCACCGTGGCCCAGTCGATCGGGTACCCGGCGGCGACCGCCGACCCCACGTTCCTGCCGGATCGCGCCGCGACCGTGCAGCGGCTGCTGTCGATCCTCCCCGACGGGGTCTCCCAGCTCGTCGAGATCGCCGAGCTCGACGAGGGCCAGGGGTGGCGGCCGCTGTTGCTGCGCCGCACCTGCTGTTACGCGTACACGTTGCCGGCCTACGGCCAGCCGTGCCTCACCTGCTGCCTGCTCGACGACGCCGGTCGCGACGCGGTGGCCGCCGAGGACCAGGTCTCCTGGCGGCGCTGCGGCAGCTGCGGGTGACCGACCAGCTCGCCGGCCCCGTGCTGGGGGCCGGCGAGCAACCACTCAGCTGAAGAGGCTGCCGAGGCCGCCCTGCTGCTGCTGACCGCCGCCACCACCGGCACCGAGCCCCGCGGGCTGCTCGGACGGCTGGACGACGACGAAGCCCTGGCCGGCGAAGCTCATCGTGAACGCCTCACCGGTGGTGCGCCCGATCAGCGTGCCGAGGCCGAGCTGGTCGGCGCGGTGGTAGCCGGTCTGCAGCGACGCCGACCAGCACACCGCGGCCTGCGGGTCGGCGTAGGTCGGCTGGTCGACGCGCAGCACGACCGGCGTGCCCTTGCACGTCACCGCGATCCGACCCTGGCCGGAGAAGACCGTGTTGAACGCACCCTGCGCCGAGAACATGCCGGCGCCCTGGACCATCTTGATGTCCCACTGCAGAGTGGGCTCGAACGCGAGCACGTTCGCGCCGTTGATCGTGAGACCGTCGTGCGGGCCCTCGAGGTCGATCAGGTAGATGTCCGACGCGTTGTCAGCGAGGAAGACGTCACCCTGGCCGACCGCCTTCATCAGCGGCACACCTTCGCCGGTGAGCTTCTGCTTCAGGAACTTGCCGAGGCCACCGGAGCCCTGAGCCTGGAACTGCACGTTTCCCTGGTAAGCGACCATCGAGCCGACTCGGGCGAAGATCTCGCCGCGGAGCTCCACCTTCAGAAGCTTCGAATTCTGGAGGCGCAGGCCCGGCTGCGCCGACTCCTGCTCCATGTTCGAGGCGGCGAACAGTTCAGAGCGCATGAGATTTCCCTCCGCATGACAGTGACATCAGGGTAGGACCCGCAGGCCAACGACGTGCGGCACCCAGTCGGCAATTGGTCAGCCCCAGCCCAATTCGTGGAGCCGCTCATCCGGAATGCCGAAATGGTGGGCAATTTCGTGGACGACGGTGATTGCCACTTCGTCGACGACGTCCTGCTCGGTGGAACAGATAGCGAGCGTTGAGTTACGGAAAATCGTGATCCGATCCGGCAGCACGCCGGCGTAATCCCAGCCCCGATCCGTGAGCGCGTGCCCCTCGTACAGGCCGAGCAGCCCGCGTTCCGGCGGATCGTCCTCGACCAGCACGACCACGTTGCTCATCCGGCGCAGCAGTTCCTCCGGGACCGCGTCCAACGCGTCCCCGACGAGCTCCTCGAAACGTTCGCGGCTCATCTCGACCACGGGGCCAGCCTAGAGATTCTTCAGCGCCTCCCGGCGGGAGAGGGGCGAAAGCTCACTCTCGTGGGCGCCCACGTACGCACGCACCCACTCCGGGTCGCACCAGGCGTACTGACGCAGCGCCCAGCCGATCGCCTTGCGCAGGAAGAAGTCCCGGTCGTAGACGTTCGCCGCGATGGCGTCGGTGAGCAGCGCGAGGTCGGTGTCCTGCTTGAAGCTCAGCTGGCAGATGATCGACGTACGACGCAGCCACTTGTCGGGGTCGGTGCTCCACGCCCGGATCACCGGGGTGACGCCCACGCGGTCGGCACGCAGGATCGGACCGACCCGCCGGCTGGCGATCTCGTCGACGTAGTCCCACCAGGCGCCGTCGACGACGAGTTCGCGGTACAGGTCGAGGGCCGCGGCGTCCTGGAACGGGCGGTAGGCGCGGTGCCCGGTCAGGTCGATCGCCGCGTAGCGCTCCTCGCGGTACGTGGCCTCGTGCCAGAGCGTGCGGACCGCCTTCTCCCAGCTCGCACGGTCGGGCAGCGGGTGCTCGACGAACACGGGCTTGAGCGCCTTCGCACGCACCGGCTTCGGAACGCCGAGGTACGGCATCGTCGACTTCATGTAGGCCTGCATGCCGGGCGCCCGGTCCGGGTCGGCGGCCGCGGTCAGCGCCGCCCGAACCGCGGCCACCAGGTCGCTCACCAGCTCGTACGCAGCGGACGACCCTCGTCGTACCCGGCGCTGGACTGGATGCCGACGACGGCCTTCTCGTGCAGTTCCTCCAGCGAGCTCGCGCCGGCGTACGTGCACGCCGACCGCAGCCCGGCGACGATCTGGTCGATCACGTCCTCCACGCCCGGGCGTTCGCGGTCGATGTACATCTTCCCGGAGCTGATGCCCTCCTCGAACAGGGCTTTGCGGGCCCGGTCGAACGCGGACTCGGAGCGGGTGCGGTGCCGGACCGCCCGCGAGGACGCCATGCCGAACGACACCTTGTAGAGCCGTCCGTCGCCGTCCTGCTGCAGGTCGGCTGCGCTCTCGTAGGTGCCGGCGAGCCACGAGCCGACCATGACGTTGGCGGCGCCGGCGGCCAGCGCGAGCGCGATGTCACGCGGGTGGCGGACCCCGCCGTCGGCCCAGACGTGCTTGCCGAGCGCGCGGGCCTCGGCCGAGCACTCCAGCACCGCGCTGAACTGGGGCCGCCCGACGCCGGTCATCATCCGGGTGGTGCACATCGCGCCCGGGCCGACGCCGACCTTGATGATGTCGGCCCCGGCGTCGACGAGGTCACGGACGCCTTCGCGGGTGACGACGTTTCCGGCCACCACCGGCACGTGCGGATCGACCGAGCGCACGGCGCGGATCGCGGCGATCATCCGCTCCTGGTGGCCGTGGGCGGTGTCGACGACCAGGACGTCGGTGCCGGCCTCGAGGAGGGCCCGCGCCTTGCCGGCGACGTCGCCGTTGATGCCGATCGCGGTGCCGATGCGCAGCTTGCCGTTGGCGTCGAGCGCCGGGGTGTAGAGCGTGCTGCGCAGCGAGCCGGTGCGGGTCAGGACACCGAGCAGCGCACCGTCGGCGTCCACGACGGGCGCGATCCGGCGCCGCGAGTCGTGCAGCGTCCCGTAGGCCTTGTCCATCGGGGTGCCCTCGGTGATCGTCAGCAGTTCGCTGCTCATCACCTCTTCGACCTGGGTGAACCGGTCGACGCCCGAGCAGTCGGCCGGGGTGACCACACCGACCGGCCGGTTCCCGTCGAGCACGACCGCGGCCTCGTGCGCACGCTTGTGGATCAGCGCCAACGCGTCCCCGACCGTGTCGTGCCGGGTGAGCGTCACCGGGGTCTCGTACACGACGTGACGCTGCTTGACCCACTCGATCACGCTCGCGACGACGTCGAGCGGGATGTCCTGCGGGATGATCGTCAGCCCGCCGCGCCGCGCCGTCGTCTCGGCCATCCGGCGTCCGGCGATCGCGGTCATGTTGGCCACGACCAGCGGAATCGTCGTCCCGGCACCGTCGACGGTAGCGAGGTCCACGTCGAGGCGGGATTTGACGTCGGAGCGCGCAGGCACCATGAAGACGTCGTTGTAGGTCAGGTCAGCTGTCGGCGTGGTGGGCCCGCCGGAGGCCTGAAGAAACTGCACGTTATTTCATGGTACGCGGGTCGCTCCCGCAGGACCTGTGATCCAACGCACGGGCCCGGGTCACCCCTCTGGAACGATCCCGAAATGCTCGGCACGCACGATTGGCCCATGACGCTCTGGCAGATCCGCACCGTTGTCGACGACGAGCCCGGCCGGCTCGCCGCGCTCGCCGGCAGCCTCGGCGAGCTGTCGGTGAACATCCTCTCCGTCCAGGTACACCCGGTGGTCGCGGGTGCGGTCGACGACTTCGTGGCCGACGCTCCGGCCTCCCTCACCGCGGAGGACCTGACCGCGGCGGTGGCGGCCGGCGGCGGTCGACGGGCCGTGGTCCGCCCGGCCGACGTGCACGGTCTGGCCGACCCACCGACCAGGGCGCTGCAGTTGGCGGCCCGGCTCGTGCGTGACCCGGAGAGCCTGCCGCTGGCGCTGTCCGACCTGCTGGACGGCGGCGCGGTCGAATGGTCACCGGCCGGCGTGCCGGTCCCCGACGACGGTGAGCTGCGGCTGCGCGACCCCCGCGGTGGCTCGCTCCGCGTCGTCCGGATGGATTCCCGGCTGACGCCCTCCGAGGCCGCACGGGCGCACGCGCTCGCCGACCTGGCGACGCTGCTGGCCGGCGCCCCGGAAGGGGTCGTCACCTGGCGGCGGGCGTCGGTGACGGACGTCGACGCGATCGCGGCGATGCACGACCGCTGCTCGGACGAGACGCGCTTCCGCCGCTACCACTCCGGCCTGACGCGGGTCCCGCGCAAGCAACTGGCCCGGCTGGTGAACCCGCGGCTCGGCGTCGCGCTGGTCGGCGAGGTCGACGGCACGATCGTCGCGTTGGGCAACCTCATGTGGTGCGGCGCCGACGACGCCACCCCCGCCGAACTGGGCCTGCTCGTCGAGGACGCCTGGCAGTCGCGCGGGCTCGGTACCGCGGTGACCCGCCGCCTGCTCGCCGCCGCGGTGGACGCGGAGTGCGATCGGATCCACGCGCTGGTCCGTCCGGACAACGTCCCGATGCTGCGGTTGCTGGCCGGCCTCGGCCTCCCGACCCACCGGCACTGGGAAGACGGCACCCTCACCGTGACCGTCGATCTGGCGGCAGAAATCGAGGAGGGCGTCGCTAGTAGTCTGGGGCAGTGATCGATCTTCGCTTCCTCAGGGACAATCCGGACGCCGTTCGCGCCAGCCAGCGTGCTCGCGGGGAGTCCGAGTCCCTGGTGGACGAGTTGCTCGCCGCCGACGAACGGCGTCGGGCCGCGGTGGCCAAGGCCGACGCGCTGCGCGGCGAACAGAAGACGGTCTCGAACAAGGTCAAGGCAGCGTCGAAGGACGAGCGCCCGGCCCTGGTCACGGCGGCCCGCGAGCTCGCGGCCACGGTCAAGGCGGCCGAGGCCGAGCAGACCGAGGCCGACGCCGCGCTGCGTGAGGCGCACCTCGCGGTGCCGAACATCGTCGAGGAGGGCGCGCCGGCCGGCGGCGAGGACGACTACGTCGTGATCCGCGAGGTCGGCACGATCCCGCAGCTGGAGAACCCGCTGGACCACCTCGCGATCGGCGAGAAGCTCGGCGCCATCGACATGGAGCGGGGCAGCAAGGTCGGCGGCTCGCGTTTCTTCTTCCTCACCGGTGTCGGCGCGCTGCTCGAGCTCGCGCTGCTCAACATGGCGGTCGCGCAGGCCGTCGAGTACGGCTTCACGCCGATGATCACCCCGACGCTCGTCAAGCCCGAGATCATGGGCGGCACCGGCTTCCTCGGTGCGCACGCCGACGAGATCTACCGGCTGGAGGCCGACGACCTGTACCTGGTCGGCACCAGCGAGGTGGCACTGGCCGGGTACCACTCCGACGAGATCATCGACCTGTCGAACGGGGCGAAGCGCTACGCGGGCTGGTCGACCTGTTACCGCCGGGAAGCCGGTTCGTACGGGAAGGACACCCGGGGGATCATCCGCGTCCACCAGTTCGACAAGGTCGAGATGTTCTCGTACACCACGCTCGACCAGGCGCACGAGGAACACCTGCGCCTGCTCGCGTGGGAGGAGGAGATGTTGGCCAAGGTGGAGATCCCCTATCGCGTGATCGACGTCGCCGCCGGTGACCTCGGCTCGTCGGCCGCGCGGAAGTTCGACTGCGAGGCGTGGCTGCCCAGCCAGAACCGGTACCTCGAGCTCACGTCGACGTCGAACTGCACCGACTTCCAGTCGCGTCGGCTCAACATCCGCCACCGCGGCGCGAACGGGAAGCCCGAGCCGGTGGCGACGCTCAACGGCACGCTGGCCACCACCCGTTGGATCGTCTCGATCCTGGAGAACCACCAGCAGGCCGACGGGTCGGTGACGGTGCCGGATGCGCTGCGTCCCTTCCTGGGTGGGCGGGACGTGCTCGCGCCGTGAAACAACCAGATCCCGGTTGGCGTCCCAAGCTCGTCGCGCTCGATCTGGACGGCACGGTCGTGAACTACGGCCCGGCCCGCACCCAGCCGAGCCTCGCGGTGGCCGCCGCGGTCGGTCGGGTCATCGACGCCGGGGTTCCGGTTGTCGTCGCGACCGGCCGGGCGGTGCTCGATGCCCTCGATACGGCGGTGGCGCTCGGCATCCACGGCGTCGAGCTCGTCTGCACGAACGGCGCGGTGGTCTACGACGCCGAAACCGGCGAGACCACCCACCGCGTGACCGTCGACGCGTCAGCGGCCGCTTCCGCGCTGGCCGAACGCATCCCGGGCGCCGTGTTCGCGGCCGAGCGCGACGCCAGGGGTTTCCTCACCACCGACGGCTTCCACCGGGAGTTCACGGTCGGCACCCAGGAGGTCGTCGACCTGGCCACGCTGGTCGCCGAGCCGGTGGTCCGCCTGGTCTGCGTACGGCCCGGCTGGGACGTCACGCAGATGGCGGCCGTCGCGCGGGAGGTGCTCGACCCGGCGCAGTACAGCTGGGACCTGGGCTTCAGCGCGTGGCTCGACGTCCAGGCGGCCGGGGTCTCGAAAGCGACCGGCACCGCGATGGTCTGCGCCGACCTCGGCGTCGACGCGGCCGACGTCCTGGCCATCGGTGACGGCACCAACGACATCGAGCTGTTCAAGTGGGCCGGCTGGGCGGTGGCCATGGGCCAGGCGATGGACGTCGTCAAGGACGTGGCCGACGAGATCACCGACCCGGTGGACCTGGACGGGTGCGCCACCGCACTCAGCCGGTGGTTTCCCTAAGCGTTGAGGTTCGTGCGGCCGATGGGGCATCAGTGCTTCCCGCTCTGGTAGCGACCGACCTGGACGGCACGCTGATCCGCTCCGACGGAACGGTGTCCGAGTACACCCACGGCGTGCTGCGCCGCGTGCGTGACGCCGGCGTCGAGGTCGTCGGCGTGACCGGCCGTGGTCCGCGGCTGCGGACGCTGTCCGCCGCCGCCGTCGACGTGTCCCGCTACCTGGTGTGCGCGCAGGGCGGGTTCGTGCTCGACCTGGAGACCGGCGGCGTGCTGAAGGCGACACGGATCGCCGGCGCGGTGGCGGCGCAGGCGGTCGCGATGATCGAGGAGCGCGTCGGCCCGGTGCTGGTCACGGTGGAGGCCGGTGAGGCCGACCACGCGCCGCTGCACGGCGACCCGACGTTCGAGTGGCCGTTCCCCGACCCGTGGGAGCCCGCGGAGCGCGCGGCCATGTTCGCCGGTGAGCTGCTCAAGGTGTTCGTCGCCAAACCCGGGCTCGACGTCGAGGAGTTCTTCGCGGTGGCGCGGGCCGTGGTGCCCGCGGCGGTCGGCGAGGTGACGTACGCCGGGCTGGGGTTCCTGGAGATCTGCCCGACCGGCGTCACCAAGGCGGCCGGTCTCGCGGTGGTCTGCGACACGCTCGGGGTGGCCGCGTCGGATGTGCTGGCGTTCGGTGACATGCCCAACGACGTCCCGATGCTCGGCTGGGCCGGCCGGGGCGTGGCGGTGGCGAACGCGCACCCGGAGCTCAAGGCGGTGGCCGAAGAGGTGACCCGCTCGAACGACGAGGACGGCGTGGCGCACTACCTCGAGGACCTACTTCCCCGCGACGGCTAGCCAGATCGGGGTCGTGAGCACCGAGAGCGTGGTCGAGACGACGATCGCCGACGCCACCGGACCCTGCATCGTGCCGAACTTCTCCGCCATCAGGTACACGTTCGCGCCGGTCGCGATCGACGCCATCAGCACCACGGCCAGCGTCTCGATCGTCGACAGGCCGAGCGCGAGCGCGAGCAGCCACACGGCCAGCGGATGCAGGACGAGTTTGACCACGGTGATGCCGAGGCTGATCTTCCAGCCGTGACGCAGCCCGTACCGCTGCAGCCCGATCCCGAGCACGACGAGCGCCAGCGGGGTCGCCGCGTGCCCGAGCGACTCGATCGGCTCGGCCAGCAGCCGCGGAACCCGCAGCCCGATCAGCCGCACGCAGGTACCGACGATGATAGCCAGCACGAGTGGCGTCACCGTGACCGACACGGCGGTCCGGAGCAGGGCCCGCGCGGTCAGCTCACCCCCGCGGGCCTGCTCGATCGACGCCGTGGCGAGCGTCCACAGCACGGCGGCGTTGAAGATCAACACCATCGCGACGACGGGGAGCGCGGCCGGCCCCAGGAACGCCTGGGCGAGCGGGATACCGAGCAACACGTTGTTCGAGAAGATGCCGCCGATCGCGAACAGCGAGCCGTCGATCCCGTCGAGGTTCGTGGCGAACCGGGCGACCAGGCGCGCGACCGCGAAAATCACGAAACAGCCGCCGAAGTACGCCCCGACGACTTTCCAGCTCGGCGTCGAGCGCGACGGCGTGCTGGTGATCGAGAACAGCAGGGCCGGCAGTGAGACGTTGAAGACGAACGTGCTCAGCGCGCCGCCGGCCTCGCGCGCCCAGGGAGCGAACGCGGCGAGGGCGTAGCCCAGAACGATCAGCAGGAAGATCGGCAGCGACTGCGCGATCTGGGTTCCGAGCGACGACACCTCTAGAAGTTAGACATCACGTCGCCCAGAACCGACTCGATGCGACGAGGGTCATTCGACTCGTAGTAGCGGCCGCCGGTGGTCTTGGCGATCTCGTTGAGCACACGCTTGCCGTCCGGGGTGAGCTCGTCGCCGAACGCCACCGGGTACACCCGGACGGTGGGCTTCGCCTTCGTCTTCAGCCCCGCCAGCAGCGCCTGCGGGCTGATGCTGCCCGGATCCTGGTTGTCGCCGTCGGTGAGCAGCACGACCGCGTTGATGCCGTCGGCGTCGCTCTGGGAACGCACCAGCTCCACGGCGTCACGCGCGGTGTCGTACAGGCCGGTGTCGTTCTTCGGGGTCAGGCTCTGCAGTGCGCGTGTGAGCGCGCCCTCGTTCTTCGAGCTGATCGGAACGAGCTGCCGATGGTCGACCGAGCCGGCGAGGCGGGTCGAGAACTCCCAGAGACCGACGCGGTCGTTCGTGCCGAAGTAGTCGAGCGAGGCCTCGGCGGCCTGCGTGGCGAGCTGCAGGCGCGTCGACTTCGTGCCCGCCACCGGCTCCTTCATCGAGCCCGACGTGTCCAGCACGATCAGGACGTTGGCCGGCCGGTTCAGGTTGCGCCAGGCGTCCAGCAGGGCCGCGACCGCCGCCGGCTGCGGCGAGGGGAACATCGTGGCGGGGCGCTCGGCGATGAAGCCGTCGGACTTCGCGACGACCTCCGGGTCGAGCTCGTCGTCGCTGTCCCGGAACCCGGCCGCGCGGAACGCGGCCTGCTGCTCGTCCTCCAGCAGGAACGTCAGGAAGTCGTCGGCGGCGGCCCGCTTGGCCGGCGTCACCCACGGTGCGTCGATCACCGAGTCGACGGTGACGTAGGGGTGGTCGGAGACCAGCGTGCCGTCGCTCGGCTGCATCGCGACGAGCTTCTCCGCGGGGGCAGGCAGGTGGCTGCTGCCCGCGCTCATCGGTTCGCCCTGGTTGTAGGCCCAGACCGTCTGCTCCTCCACGGCGAGCGCCGACACCGACGACGTGCCGGACTGCTCGGCCTGCTGCCGGAGCGTGTCCAGGAACGTCAGCGTCGTGTCGCCGTAGCGGTCGGTCGAGCGTTCCAGCGTGCGCAGGAACAGCCGGACGCTGTCACGCTCGAGGTCCTCCTCGACGTCACCGGTGCGGCCGGGTGCGGCGAGGTAGGCGGCGAGCGTCGCGTGCAGGCCGGACGTGGAGACGAGCGGGTTCGTGCGGGCGAACAGGAACGGGCTCGTGGACTTGCTGACCCGCTTCCACTCGGCGTCGTTACCGGCGTAGCCGGCGATCTCGCGCCAGCTGGGGGTCTTGGCCGGCCAGCCCATCGCCTTCGCGGTGGCCTCGGGCGCCGCGATCACCAGCGGGGACCGGGCCAGGCTCGGTGCCTTCGCCGTCGCGCCGATCGCGCCGGCCTTCTGGCCCAGCAGGCCGACCCACACGCTGGAGGCCGGCGTCCAGACGTCCGGACGGTCGCCGTAGTCGGCGGTGGGCCAGCCCTTGGCCAGTGCCTCCACGGCCTCACCGGACTTGGCGATGACGATGCGCACGCGGACGCAGGTGCCGTCGACGTCGTCGGGGTCGCTGTTGTAGCGCTCGGCGAGCGCGGTGACGACGGTGGCCTTCTCCGGCGACGAGGCCACGACGAGCGGCAGTTCGCCGCTGCAGCCGGCGACGGCGTGGAACAGGCTGCGGCCGGCGACTGCGCCGCCCGCGAGTAGGACGAGGACCACTCCGGCGGCGACCGGAAGCACCCAGCGGCGGCGCTTGCGTGGCTCCTCCGGAGGGCTGGACGGCACCGGCGGGTTCACCGGCGGCACGCCGGCCCAGGGTGCGCCGGTCGCGGCGGCGGACCGGCGGGAGCCGCTGTACGGGCCCGGGATCGGGACGGGGCTGCCGGGCGCCGACGGTACGCGCGCGGTCGGCCCGGTCCGCTGGCCCGAGGTGGGCGGCGACGGCGGCGGCCCGGCCGACCGCCAGCCGCCCCCGGGCGGCCCGGAGACCGGCGGTCCGGATACCGGCGGTCCTGATACCGGCGGTCCTGATACGGGCGGGCCGGAAACGGGCGGGCCGGAGACCGGTGGGCTGCTTACGGGGGGCCAGGCGGCCGGGGCGTCGGTGGTGGGGTCGAAGGACGGTGGGCCGGAGATGGGCGTGATGGTGGTGGGCGGAGCTGAACCGCTGTTCGCCGCGGTGGCGACCGCGTCGGAGAGGACGCGGGCCAGCTCGGCCGCGGTGGGGCGGTGCGGCGGATCCGGGTCGAGGCACCGGTCGACCGTGGCCGACAGAGCGTGCGGGAGCGACGGCAGATCGTACGCGAGCGACCGGTACCGCCCGGACTGGATCGCGGTGATCAGCGCGCCGAGCGTCTCCTGCTCGAACGGGCGGTGCCCGGCCAGGCTCTCGTAGAGCATCACGCCGAACGACCACACGTCCGCGGCCGGACCGGCGGCCTGCCCCTCCAGGCACTCCGGCGCGGTGTACGCGAGCGTGCCGACGATGTCCCCGGGGCGGGTCAGGCCGGTCGACTCCGTCGACTTGGCGATGCCGAAGTCGGCGAGCTTCGCCTCGCCCTCGGCGGTGAGCAGCACGTTCGCCGGTTTGATGTCCCGATGGGTGACGCCGACCGCGTGCGCGGCCGCGAGTGCCCTGGCCACTCCGGCCAGCGCGCCCGCCACCTTCTCCGGCCGGGGCAGCGGCCCGCCGAGCGCGTCCTTCCAGCTCCCACCGGTGAGCAGCTCCATCACCAGGAACGGGGTCCCGGGCGCGACGTCGATCGAGTCGCGCTTGCTGATGCGACCGACGTCGTACACCGCCACGATGTTCGCGTGGTTCAGCCGAGCGGTGGTGCGTGCTTCGCGCTGGAAGCGCTCCGGGGTCGTGAGCGTGTCGCCGGCGTCGATCAGAACCTTGACCGCGACCGGCCGATCGAGGTGGATGTCGTGGGCTGCCCACACCGCACCGGTCGCACCGCGCCCTAATACCTCACGGAGGACATATCGGTCCCCGAGGCGAGGTCCGGCGTCCTGCGATGTCACCCGACCCCTCCTCCCGCTTCTTGGCGACAGGATAGGACCCCGAGGGGAGCCCCCTGCGGACGTGTGAGCGGGGGCTCTGTCGGACTTCGGTCAAATGCCGCTAACTGGCTCCACCGAACTGCTCGGCGAGACGGGGCGGGAACCCACCGGTGGCGATCGGACCCCAGCGCTCGATCGTGATGCGCAGCAGGCTCTTGCCCTGCCGCTCCATCGCGGCGCGGTAGCCGTCCCAGTCGGGGTGTTCCCCGGAAATGCACCGGTAGTAGTCCACCAGCGGCTCGAGCGCCTCGGGCAGGTCGAGCACCTCGATCGAGCCGTCCACCTGGACGTACGGCCCGTCCCAGTCGGACGACATCACGCAGATGCTCGCGCGGGTGTCCCGACGTGCGTTGAACGCCTTCGCCCGATCGGGGTACGTGGAGATGACGATCCGGCCCTCGGCGTCCACCCCACACGTCACGGGCGAGAGCTGGGGCCGGCCGTCCTTGCGGGTGGTAGCGAGCAGCCCGTGGTGACGTGGTCTCAGGAACTCCAGCAACGCGTCCCGGTCAACCGCGTCAGCGGTCGCGTAGTTAGGCACGCGGTCAGCCTAACCATCAATTCGTCGGGCAAACGCGATCGTGAGTGCGGATCTCGTGTAACGCTTGGTGCGTGTTCGTGCCCAAGCTGGTCGCTACCGATCTCGACGGAACCCTGCTGCGATCGGACCTGACCGTCTCGGAACGCACGCTCGCGACGTTCAGCCGGCTGGAGCGATCCGGCATCACGCTGGTGTTCGTCACCGGCCGTCCGTGGCGCTGGATGGACCCGGTGCTCGCGCAGACCGGCCGCCGGGGCCGGGTCGTCTGCGCCAACGGTGCGGTGGTGCTCGACGGGGCGTCCGGCGAGGTGCTGCGTAACTGGACCATCCCCACCGAGACGCTCCGCGCGGTGACGACCTCGGTGCGCGAGACGTTCCCGGACGCGATCTTCGCGGTGGAACGCGGCCCCCGGATGCTGCACGAGGCCGACTACCCGGTGCGTCACGACCTGCGGCGCACCGACGAGGACCAGGTCAGCTACGTGGACCTGATCGCGGAGCCGGTCGAGAAGCTGCTGATCCGCGCACCGAGCGTGGAGGCGGCCGAACTCTGGACGCGGTGCACGCGCGTGTTCGACGGCACGGTCACCGCGACCCACTCCGGGTTCCGCGGCCTGATCGAGGTGTCCGCGTCGGGCGTGACGAAGGCCACCGGGCTGGCCTGGGTGGCCCGGCACTACGGCGTCGACCCGGACGGGGTGCTGGCGTTCGGTGACATGCCCAACGACATCCCGATGCTCAGCTGGGCCGGGCGGGGCGTCGTCGTCGCCGGTGCGCACCCGGAGGCGGCCGCGGTGGCCCACACGGTCACCACCGGCAACGACGCGGACGGGGTAGCCACCTACATCGACGCCCTGCTGGACGAGGCCGAGGCGACTACCCCGCGATAGGTCAGAGGTACTGGCCGGTGCCGTGAGCGCCGGGCGTGCCGTCGCCGGGCACGATGCCGCCGAGGCCGGGGGGCAGCGCCGGGCGTCCACGCATCTGCTCCAGCTGCATGCGCGCGGCCATCTGCTGGGCGACGAGCGCGGCCTGGATACCGTGGAACAGGCCCTCGAGCCACCCCACCAGCTGCGCCTGGGCGATCCGCAGCTCCGGCTCGGAGGGCACCGCCTCGTCGGTGAACGGCAGCGAGAGCCGCTCCAGCTCGTCGCGCAGCTCCGGGGCGATGCCGTCTTCCAGCTCGGTGATGGACCGGGCGTGGATCTCCTTGAGCCTGGCCCGGCTGGCCTCGTCGAGCGGCGCCGCCCGCACCTCCTCGAGCAGCTGCTTGATCATGCTGCCGATGCGCATGACCTTGCCGGGCTGCTCGATCAGGCGCGAGGGATCGTTGTCGCCGTCTTCCTTACCGACTTCGATCGGCATCGCACCGACCGGCGAACCGTCCGGACCCATCACCATGACGGTTTGACCGGGTGTGTCGGGAAGCTCGTTAGGGGACTGGTTGTCGGTCATACGACCATCCTCCCGCAATCTGGTTGTGCCCGCCGATGCGGTGGCAGAGGGTGCAGGGTATGCCCGTTGAACACACATCCGAACTCACGGTTCGGGCCGCGACCCTCGCCGATGCTCCCGCCGTCCGTTCGCTGATCAACGAGGTGGACCTCGTCGACACCGGGGACGCCGGCTACTCCGTCGAGGAGGTCGAGGGCGATCTGCGGCGGGCGGCCGACCTCGCCCGCGACTCGTGGCTGGCGTACGACGGCGACCGGTTGGTGGCCTACGCGGTGCTGTGGCCGGCGTCGACGGGAGTCCGCTTCGACGTCGACCACTACGTGCTGCGTGACGCGCTGCCGGCCGGCATCCACCTGCTCGACCTGCTCACCGAACGCGCCGCCGAGATCACCGCCGGAGCCGACCTGCACCTGGCGCTGACGCCGGACTCCGTGCTGGCCGTGCACGCGCTGCCCGCCCGCGGCTGGCGGAACGTCCGCAGGCACCACGTGCTCACCCGGACGTTGTCGGTGGAGCCGCCGCCAGCGCTCCCGGAGGGCGTCGGCATCCGGGCCGTGACGTCACCGGCGGACGAGGAGATCGCGTACCGGCTCGTGCAGGAGACGTTCGCCGGTCACTTCGGCTTCGAACCGACCCCGTACGACGAGTGGCGCAAGCGCATGGACGCCGACCACCGGGACTGGTCGCTGACCTGGATCGCGTCCAGGGACGGCGTCGACGTCGGCGTGCTGGTCGGCCACAACGACCGGGAAGCGACGGGCTGGGTGCAGAACCTGGGCACCGTGGCCGCGGCGCGCGGCTCGGGTATCGCCACGCTGCTGCTGCGCACCGCGTTCACCGCGTTCTCGCTGCGTGGACGCCGAGCGATCGGGCTCGGCGTCGACACCGAGAACGTGCACAACGCGCTGCGCTTCTACACCGGCCTCGGCTTCGAGCTGCAGTTCGCGGCCGACACCTGGCGTCTCGTGGTCGCCTAACGGACCAGCAGCACCTTGCCGGTCGCCTCGCCGGCCTCGAGGATGCGGTGCGCCTCGGCGGCGTCCTGGAGCGCGATCGCGCGGTCGACGATCGGCCGGATCTTGCCGAAGCCGAGCAGCGGCCAGACGTGCGTCTTCACGTCCTCGACGATCTCGGCCTTCTCGCTGACCGGACGGGCACGCAGCGACGTGGCCGTGACCGAGGCCCGCTTCTGCAGCAGCGCACCGAGGTTGAGCTCGCCCTTCGCCCCGCCCTGCATCCCGATCACGACGAGGCGGCCGCCGGTGGCCAGCGCGTCGACGTTTCGGGGCAGGTACTTGGCGCCCATGTTGTCGAGAATCACATCGACCCCGCCGACGGCCTCCTTCACCACCTCGACGAAGTCCTCGGTGCGGTAGTCGATCGCCCGCTCGGCGCCGAGGGCCAGGCAGATGGTGTGCTTCGCGGCGCTGGCGGTGGTGAAGACCCGGGCGCCGTAGGCCGCCGCGAGCTGGATCGCGGCCGTGCCGATGCCGCCGGCGCCGCCGTGCACCAGGAACGAGTCGCCGGGGGCGAGGCGGCCGACCGCGAAGACGTTCGACCAGACCGTGCAGTAGACCTCGGGCAGGCTCGCGGCCTCGGCCAGCGTCACGCCGTCGGGCACCGGGAGCACCTGGCCGGCCGGCACCACGACCTGCTCGGCGTACCCGCCGCCGGCCAGCAGCGCGCAGACCTCGTCGCCGACGTTCCAGCCCTCCACGCCGGGGCCGACCGCGGCGATCCGGCCCGAGCACTCCAGCCCCGGATACTCCGACGCGCCCTTCGGCGGCGGGTACATTCCCTGGCGTTGCAGCAGGTCAGCGCGGTTCACTGCGGATGCGGCCACGTCGATCAGGACCTCGCCGTCGCCCGGTTCGAGGTCGGGCACCTCGGCCCAGCGCAGTACTTCGGGTCCACCCGGCTCCGTGATCGTGATCGCGTGCATGGCGTCACTCTAGAGACACGGGCCGGGGCCCCGCGCGGTTGCGCGAGGCCCCGGTTGTCGTAGGGGAAAAACTGGCACTAGCGATTAATGCTGACGGATCACCCTCCGAAAAAGGTTCCAGCCCGCCATCCGGACAGTTGCTACCGGACGGCCGCGGTGGAGCATCTGGTTGTGCGTGTTGGCCAGCGCCTGCACCTCGCGACGGTTGGTTCGCGTGACGCCGGGCCGTGCGCACTCTGGGCAGTGCAGCCGGTACATCGCGGTTCCTCTCATGCGACGGCCCGCCGTGGCGAGCTGGCTGTCCCCCGGTGCTGTGCCGGGACCACCTGTTCCCATGACTCAAGACGGTAAGCACCTCGCACCACTCAGACCAGCCGACCCGCTGTGAGAAACATGTGGCCTATCGGTGGTTGTGGTGAGCCGCTGAGGCTCTGTCGTGATCCGGTCGTGAACTCGGGAACAGCGGGACCAGGTATTCTGGTTATGTCCAAGCCTCCTCGGAGCCCCACGAGCAGCTGATGGGTCCCGAGAACTTGGTAGATGTCCTATCGAGGTTTCGTCGTAAACCCGTGTCCCGGCGGTTCCAGCGTCCGGTGGTCAGTGGGTTCGACGTACCGATGAGTCCATCGGAGACCCCCGTTACCCCGACCGGGGTGGATGACCCTGGCTGCTGTGTCGTCTGCCCGGAAAGCCGTTCTGTGCCTTCGCTTGCTGTATCTGAAATGCCCGACTTCGCGTCCGAAGACGCGATCCTTGAAAAGCTCGAAGCCGACGTCGCCGAGACGCCTGCTGCTGTTCCTTTCGCCGAGCTCGGCCTGCCCTCCGCGGTGGTGACCGCGCTCGAGCGGCAGGGCATGACCGACGCGTTCCCGATCCAGTCCGCCACGATCCCCGAGGTCCTGGCCGGCCGGGACGTTCTCGGCCGCGGTTCCACCGGCTCCGGCAAGACGCTGGCGTTCGGTCTGCCGCTGATCGCCAAGCTCGCCGGTGCCCGGGTCCGTCCCGGTCGTCCGCTCGGCCTGGTGCTGGTCCCCACCCGGGAGCTCGCGCTCCAGGTGACCGACGCGCTGGCTCCGCTCGGTCGCACGGTCGGCGTGCGGGTTCGCCCGATCGTCGGTGGTGCGGCGATGTCGCGCCAGCTCGAAGACCTGCGCCGTGGCGTGCACGTCGTGGTGGCCACCCCCGGCCGCCTCGAGGACCACATCCGGCGCGGCAGCGCGGTGCTCGACGACGTCGAGATCACCGCGATCGACGAAGCCGACCAGATGGCCGACATGGGCTTCCTTCCCGTCGTCCGTGGCCTGCTGGACCAGGTCCGGCCGGACGGGCAGCGCCTGCTGTTCTCGGCGACGCTGGACAACGACGTCGACACGATCGTCCGGGAGTACCTGAAGGACCCGGTGACGCACTCGCTGGCGCCGTCCACGGCGTCGGTCGACACGATGGAGCACCACATGCTCCACGTCATCCACGCCGACAAGGTGCGGGTGGCCACCGAGCTGGTGAAGTCCACCGGCAAGACGATCATGTTCGTGAAGACCCAGGCCGGCGCCGACCGGCTCGCCGAGCAGCTCACCGAGCGCGGCATCTTCGCCGAGCCGCTGCACGGCGGCCGGACGCAGGGGCAGCGCAACCGGGTGCTGGCGAACTTCAAGAACGGGCGCTCGCCGGTTCTGGTCGCCACCGACGTCGCGGCGCGCGGTGTGCACGTCGACGGCGTGGGCCTGGTCGTGCACTACGACCCGCCGACCGACCCGAAGTCGTACCTGCACCGGGCCGGACGTACGGCCCGCGCCGGTGCCTCCGGTGTGGTGGCGACGCTCGTCGCGCCGTACAGCCGGCGGTCCGCGCACCGGCTGGCCAAGCTCGCCGGCATCAACCCGATCCGGTCGACGATCGCGCCGGAGGCGCCGCTGCCGAGCGTCCTGACCGACGCTCTGCCGCCGGCTCCGCCGCCGCCGACCGCCGAGGAGCTCGCGGCCGCCGAGACCCGTCGTCGACGGGACCGGGAGTTCGACGCCGACCGTGACCGCGGTCGCGGAGGCTTCCGGCGTGGCCCGCGCAGCGGTTCGGGTGAGCGTGGCTACCGGGGCGGCCCGCGCCGCTCGGACGGTCCGCGCTGGTCCGACCGCACCGACCGCGGTGAGCGGGGTGACCGGCCGCAGCGCAGCGACCGCTTCGGCTCCGACCGGGGCGACCGGTTCAGCTCCGACCGGGGTGACCGCGGTGGTTACGACCGTGGTGACCGGCCGCAGCGCTCCGACCGCGGTGCGTCGGAGAACTACCGGGCCGGCCGCCCGCGTTGGACGCCCGAGCAGCGCTCGGCTCGCCACCGCGAGGACCGCAACCCGCGCTGACGCGCACTGAACGACCACACCGGCCGGATGCCCTCGGGTATCCGGCCGGTGCCGTCACGTAACAATGCGGCATGGCTTCTCAGCGCCGACTGCTGCGCACAGATCGAATGCTCGACCGGGTCGTCGCCGGTCTGCTCGCGCTCGGAACAGCCGGTGGCCTGTTCGCCGCCTACCACTTCCTCGCCGAGGCCGTGCAGCACCACGAGGCGCTGCGGATCGGCCGCAGCTCGGTCGAGAACCTCGACCCCGGCAGCGCGCTGCCGACCGTCTACGTGCTCGGCGGGTTCGTGCTGGGCTTCGCGGTGCTGTTCGGCGTCGTCGCGGTGCTGATCCTGCGCGCCTCGCCGCTCGGTTTCCCGGCGTTGCGCGGCGGTGTGACCGTGCTGCTGCCCGCGGTGTTGCTGGCGTTCCTGGCGACGTACACCCGCTACCAGGAGTGGCGTGAAGCCATGCCGCCCGGCACCCAGGACGGCCGCTACCGGGTCGTGATTGTCGGGGAGGTCATCGGGGGAGCGATCGGCGTCTTCGGCGTCGTACTGGCCGTTCTGGTGCCGTTGGGCGCGGTCGTGGTGCGGTGGTTCCGCCCCGGGGCGGCGAACGGGCCGAGTTCGGCGCCCGGATCGTCGGCCGGCACGCTCAACGTGGCGCGGATCCTGGCCCTTTCGGGCACGGCCGTCGCGCTCCTCGTCCCCGTGGCCTGGGTCCGGCCGCTCAGCCGCGAGGCTGAACTGCCGACCGAGTGGTCGGTGATCGCGACGCTCAGCGGTTTCCTGGCCGTGCTCGCGCTCGTCGCCGCCGGGCTGTTGCTGCTGGCCCGGCCGGGACGCCTGATCTTCCGCTGGCTGGCGCTCGGTGCGACGGCGCTGGTGGCCGCGACCGAATGGGCGGCGATCGTCTGGCAGTCGTTCTACGCCGAGGTCGCGTACGGCGCCGAGCGGGTCGAGGGCGTCGCGGTCGCCTGGACGGCGGCGATCGTCTCCGGCGTGGTCAGCAGCAGCCTGCTGACCGCCGCGGTGATCGCTCTGGTGATCCCGCGACCCCCGGCGGAGATCGAGCCGACGGAGGGGGTGACCGTCACGCGGCGCGGCGACGGCCCGCCCCCGGAGCGCATCGGTGAGGCGACCCCGGAGCCGGCCTGGCAGGCGTTTCCCGCAGCACCCAAGCGCAAGAAGAAAAAGAAGCGGCGCTAGGTCACTCGTAGGGCTGGGCCGGCGTCGGGATGCCGTTGACGGTCGTCGCTTTGAGCAGTGCGACCTTCTCGAACGGGTCCTTGGCCGTGCTCGGCACCCACGTGCCGGTCACCTTCACCCACTCGTCGCGCACCGCGGGCACCGGCGAGTCGACGATCTCCACCTGGTAGGGCCGGGCGTCCGCCGCGCAGCA
Organism: Cryptosporangium japonicum; assembly: GCF_039524755.1. Classification (NCBI taxonomy): domain Bacteria; kingdom Bacillati; phylum Actinomycetota; class Actinomycetes; order Cryptosporangiales; family Cryptosporangiaceae; genus Cryptosporangium; species Cryptosporangium japonicum. The sequence continues at coordinate 356,813 of NZ_BAAAGX010000023.1, read as the reverse complement.
GTTGACCTTCATCCGGGTCAGGTACCAGTTGCCGCCGCTGTGCGGGGTCATGAACCCGCTGAGCTCGACGGTGCGGCCGGTCAGCGTGCGGCCGTCGTCCCAGACCGCTCGCTGGGCGTAGTCGTGCACCTCGAGCGGCACCGGGTTCGCGCCGTTCAGCGCGGTGAACTTCACGGACTTCGGCGGCTTCGGCACGGTCGCCGCGCCCCGTTCGGCCGCGAACGACCCGAGCGCGGGCGGCGGCACCAGCACGAGGACGAAGATCGGCAGGATCCACAGCCAGCCCACCCCGTGGCCGTCCCCGACGTGGTCGTGACCGTTTTCCTCGGCCTCCGGCACGTCGTCGTCAGCGTGGGCTCCGGGGCCGTGGGTCCGGACGCGCGCGTCGGCCGCACGTTCGCGGGAGCGGTCCAGCGCGGCGCGGCCGCGCCAGTCGCGGAGGAACCCCAGCACGCCGAACGCGATCAGCACCACGCCGGTGGCGATCAGCGGGAACTTCAGCAGTTTCTGGACGTAGTTGAGGTACTCGCCGGAGATGACGAGCTTGAGCAGCACCGCCCCGAGCAGGACGAAGACGACCGCCTGGATCTCGCGCCTCATCAGGCCACTCCGATCAACAAGCCGGTGACCACCGCGGCGCCCACCGCGACGACGAACGTGAGCGGGGCGAAGCGGGTCGCGAACGCCCGGCCGAACGTGCCGGTCTGCAGCGCGATCAGCTTGAGGTCGACGACCGGCCCGACGACCATGAACGCCAGCTGCGCGGAGACCGGGAAACCGGTGAGGCTGGCCGCGACGAACGCGTCGGCCTCCGAACAGATCGAGAGCACGACGGCGAGGGCCGCCAGGACCAGGATCGACAGCACCGGGATGCCGGCGACCGTGCTGATCCAGTCGGGCGGGATGACGACGTTCATCGTCGCCGCCGCGGCCGCGCCGATCACCAGGAAACCGCCGGCCTCGAAGAAGTCGTGCGCGACCGCCAGGCGGAACCGCTCGAACGCCGGCGTGGTGTCGTCGGCCGCGGGCAGCAGCCGGCGGGCGGCGAAGCGGGTCAGCCACTCCGGCCGCCCGAAACGCGCCCAGATCCAGCCGACGAGCACCGCGGTGGCCAGCGACGCGACGAAGCGGCCGACCACCATCCCCGGCTGGCCGGGGAACGCGACCGCGGTGGACACCAGCACGATCGGGTTGATCGCCGGAGCCGAGAGCAGGAACGCGAGCGCGGCCGCCGGCACCACACCGCGTTCCATCAGACGACCGGCCACCGGCACCGAGGCGCACTCGCACCCCGGCAGCAGCGCGCCGGCCGCGCCGGCCACCGGCACCGCGAGAGCGGCCCGGCGCGGCAGGATCGCGGAGAAGAACCGAGCCGGGACGAACGCGGTGATCGCGCCGGAGAGCACGACACCGAGCATCAGGAACGGCAGAGCCTGAACCACGATCGCGCAGAAAACCGTGGTCCAGGTGGCGACGCCACCCCGGCCGCCGATCAGCAACGCCAGCACCTGCCGGCCGATCAGTACCGCCACGATCGCCGCGATGAGCAGGCCGATCGTGCCGCTGTGCGAATCCGTGGCGTCGGCCCTGGTTCGGGTCGGGGTGGACGACGACATGAGCCGAAATTATCCGAGCGGAGCCAGGAGCGACAGTTCGTTGAACGCTAAACAAAACGAGCGTATCGTCGGTGCATGCCGATTCAGCGTCTGAACCACGCGGTGCTCTACGTGCGCGACGTCGCCCGCAGCGTGGCTTTCTACCGCGAGGCCCTCGGCTTCGAGGTCATCGAAGGCGGGGACGCGTTCCCCGGGGCGGCGTTCCTGCGCGCCGGTGGCTCGACGAACGACCACGACCTGGGGCTGTTCCAGATCGGCGCCGAAGCGGGCCCGTCGCAGGCCGGCCGGGCCACGGTGGGGCTGTACCACCTGGCGTGGGAGGTCGACACGCTGGCCGAGCTGCAGCGCGTGGAGGCCAAGCTGACGGAACTGGGCGCGCTGGTGGGGGCCAGCGACCACTCGACGACGAAGGCGCTGTACGCCAAGGACCCGGACGGGATCGAGTTCGAGGTGTCCTGGTTGGTGCCGGCGGCGCTGCTCACCGACGAGATCCGCGGCCGACGCAACGAGATCCGCCGCTTGGATCTGGCCGCGGAGGTGGAACGCTTCGGCGCGGACACGCACGGTGGCGTAGGGGTGTCGGTCCCGGCCCGGAGCTAGTCGGAGCGGTAGCGGCGCGCGAGGGCGCGATGGTGGTCGGCCGCGCGGCGGAGGTCGGCGGGGTCGAGGACCTGGTGTGCCGCGGCTTCCACGAGTTGCTCGGCGGTGCGGAGGTGCTTGGCGGCGGCGTAGTCGCGGCACGGTAGGCACGTGACGTGCTCGGGCTGCTGGGCGGTCATGGCGAACGCCACTCGCCGGCCGCATCCGGCTTTGACGATTCCCGGCCGGTCGGCGACGAGCCCGAAGGTCGAGGACAAAAAGTTGCGGGTCGCGGTCTCGGTGCCGAGCTCGGCCGTCACATGGATGTGCGGATCACTCGCGTCCATATCCACATTCTTCCGCGCGGCTTCAGCCCCGTAGCAGTTTTCGAGGCTCCTTGGCCGGAGATCGGGTCGCGGCGGCCACCAGACCGCCGATCTCCTGGGTCGCTTCATAGGCTCCCCTTCGGGCCGGCACGTGCTCGACCGACAGCGCGGCGAGCGCCCGGCAAGTCAGCGGCGAGAAGCCACCGGGAGGAGCGGATGGCGTGGACTCCGAACCCACGATGAGGCTTCCGCCCCATAGCCGTTTTCAAGGCTCCCCCTCCGCTCGGTGGTCAACACGCTCCGCCGCTGGTCAAAGCCCAGATCAGCCGCCGCATACCGGTGCCTGTTGACCGCGTGCCCGATACGTGCCCGATCGTCGGCGAAGGCTGCGCGGGCTTGTAAAGGTCGCTATCCTCGCTATCAAGCGTCTCGGCGCGACACCGAGGCGCGACCTCAAGTGGGCTCGCCGTCGGCATTTCCACAATTGGCTATGTGAATATAAGCGAGAAATACTCTCAGCTAATGCGAGCGGGAGCGGTCACAACCATTGACTATTTTTACAAAATTCGCATCAAATGACAAAGCTTTCATTAACTCGATCGTCTATGAGTATAATCGGGTCACCACCAAAGACGCCCTCCCACCAGCGTGCCACGATTTGGTCTGCGGTTCTTGCATTTCTCCAGCCCTGCCTCATGAATTCTGACGACTGGCCGAGCGTTCGACTCAGATGGGAGATTTCCCACAGGTGGTCAAGAATTGGGTGCGCAGACGTATTCGGTTCATTTATATGAACCAAGTTCTCCTGCACCCTTTGAATGGACTCGACGGCCTCGTAAACGGCGTCTCTCACTGATCCCAGTAATTCCATACTTTGGGGGTGGGCCTTAATCTGGCGTCCGATCGTGGCCATATGGGGATCGATTTCTGTGCTCCGAGTGAGATACTTCTGAGTTTGAGAAAGGTAGCGCTTGCTCAAAGGAAGAATCTCCGTGCCCAGCCGCATATGGGTTGCAAGCGTCGCACTCGACGCGGCATGCGACCGCCTCAGGCGCTGCAACCTCTTCACGTAGTCGTTTAGAGTTGCCGTTATCTGCACAATCGTCACCTTGTCAGCTAGGACCGCCTCCAACCAATCTTTTAATAAGGGGTCAATCTTTTCCAAAACCTCAGCTATTCCCTCGTCGCCAATTGGAGGCCATCTACCTTCTCGATCCACCTGCTCTTCTGCGACTTCAGCCCCGATTTCCTGAAGCCTCATAGCGAGTCCACTGATTGCCCGTCGGTATGGTGCGGCGTCAGCATCCGCTAAGCGCAGTTCTCGCCAATCCACATACTGAAATCGCGCCACCATTGCGATGGCCTCATCAGGATTCTCGCTCGAGAAATTCGGAACACCTACGTACAATATTGGCATGATTAAGCGGCCCAAGCTCAGGCTCTTAGCTTGTCCGGCAAATTCAAAGAGTTCCCGCCGGCACTCGTCTCTACTGAAGTAGCGACGAGTCACGACCGGAATGAAGAAAGTCGTATCCCTGAGCGCACCATCTATTCGACGGCGCCACTCGTCACCCCAAGAAATCGAATCTCTGTCAAAAAATAGATTTAGGGGTCCACCGGATATCAATTCGTACTGATCCCTTAGGAGGTGCGAGAGGCGGACAATTCCCCCATTATCCAGCTTGTCGTCATCGTGCGCGTAGCTAAAGAATGCCGCAGCTCCCGTGACCGCCATGCCGCAAAGTATAGCCAATGCGTTAGGCCATACATCCATCTTGAAACCGACGTGGATCTCGAACTGGGCCGAGTAGTATTTGCCGAGTTGCGCCTTAAGAGATCAAGCGGCCCGCCTGCGGCGGCTCGATCGCGCGCCGACGCGGACGTCTGGTGACGCCGTCGGCGAGCTGGCCACCGAACCGGCGCGCATCGGTTATCGAGAAACTGCCCGGATGACCGAGCCGCCCCGAGTCCCGTTCAACCGCGATGCCTACCAGCAGCTCATCCGTCGGGCCTGCTTCATCTGTGAACTTCTCGCCGACAACCCCGACTACCGCCACCACGTCATCCACCGCGACGATCACGCCATCGCGTTCTTGAACAAGACCCCCTCCCACTGGGGGCACGTCCTGGTCGCACCGGTCACCCACCGCGAACACGCCGTCGACGACTTCGCCCTGGACGACTACCTCGCCCTCCAGCGGGTCATCCATGCCGCTGGCCAAGCCCTCACCGCCACCGTGACCATCGAACGCCTCTACGTCCTCAGCCTCGGAAGCCAGCAGGGCAACCGACACGTCCACTGGCACCTCGCACCACTACCGCGCGGTGTTCCCTACGACGATCAGCAGCTCACAGCTCTCTCCTTCGACCGCGGTTACCTCGACGTCCCAGACCACGACATGGCCGCCCTCGCGGACGCACTCCGCCGCCGCGTCGCGCAGATCCTCGGTTGACGACAGCCTCCGGCGGGAGCGCTCAGGCCCCGGGGATGGGGCATCCCGCCCGCCTACCGTCGCCCCAGGACGAGTCGAGCAGGCCACCGCCGGGGTCGCCAGCCTCCAGACGTCAAGCATCCGATGTCGAAGCATGTGGCGACCCTGACGCCGCCCCGCTCCCCGGAGGGTGGGTCGACGGCAGACGGGATGAGGGCACGAACGGGCACGCGACACCGGTTGACGGCAACGGCCATCGACGACACCCCACACGACCACGGCAAACACCCGAGATCCTGACGGCAACGCGTGCCCGTTGCGTGCCGGCCGACAATCCGAGTCAGTGCAGCTCAGCGCACCAACGCCGCTGCTAGAGCGGAGGGCGTGGGATTCGAACCCACGATGAGGCTTCCGCCCCATAGCAGTTTTCAAGACTGCCGCCATCGGCCACTAGGCGAGCCCTCCTCGGCCACCGCGTGCGGTGGTCCGCAGCAAGTCTGTCATGCGCCGGCGCGGGGCCGACGGCAGCTCCACCAACTCGCCTGCTGCTCCACACTGGACTCTGAACCGATACGGTGGCCCGAACGTGAGATGAGATGAAGATTCGTGTTTGAAGTTCGTCCGTAAACGGTGATTGATCTAGCACCGGCGCAGTTACCGGCGGAGATCGTTACCGTACTGGGAGCGAGGTGTTCGACGATGGCCCCTTCGAATCTCACCGTTTACTACTCCGATGGGTCGGATGCTTCCTTCGATGACGTGACCTATCGCGTCGCCGACGACTACCTCTACGTCGAGCCATCCAGCGGTGACGCCCCTCCGCCGATCGAGCTCTTCTCGGTCTACAGCTGGGTCGCGCGCACCCAGGCCGCCTGAGCCAATCCCTGGGGCAACGGTCCCCACCGGCGTCACGTCGGTGGGGACCGTTGCTGTTTGGGTCACCCGCAAACCTACTGGCAAGTAGGATCCGCGCCATGCGAGCCAAGCGAACGGCGATTCTCATCGGTGCGGCGGCGGCCGCGGGTGCCGCGTTTTATCTCCGACGTCAGTCGAGCGCGCTCGCCGACCCACGGCTCGGTGCCATGGCCCCGGTGGAGCCGCGCGTCGACCGCACCGTGCGCTCGGCCGACGGCACGGGCATCCACGTCACCGAGTACGGGCCGGCCGACGCCCCCACGGTCGTGCTCGCCCACGGCTGGACCTGCGCGATCGGCTTCTACACGAACCAGATCCGGGCGCTCTCCCGTGATCTGCACGTCGTCGCCTACAACCTGCGTGGCCACGGCGGCAGCCAGGTGCCGGGCAAGGGCCAGTTCACCACCGACGCGCTGGCCGACGACCTCGCGGCGGTGTTGAACGCCACCGTGCCGGACGGTCGGCGAGCGGTCGTCGTCGGGCACAGCATGGGCGCGATGAGTCTGGTCGCGTTAGCCGGCAAGCACCGGGCGCTGCTGCACCGGAAAGTCGCGGCGGCGATGCTGGCGAACACCGGCGTCACCGACCTGGTCACCAGCTCGCTGCTGCTGCCCGGTCCGGACGGTCTGCGTCGGTTCACCGCACCGATCAGCCGGGCCCTGCTCGGGGCGTCGCTGCCGCTCGGCACCCGGCCGACCGCCGCGACGATGCCGCTGATCCGCTACATCGCGCTGGCACCGCGAGCGCCGAAGGACCAGGTCGCGTTCTGCGCGTACATCATCCTGGAGACGCCGCGTACGGTGCGGGGCGGCTTCGGCGCGACGCTCGGCAACCTCGACCTGCGCACCGCGGTACCGCACCTCGACGTTCCGGCGACGGTCGTCACCGGCGAATTCGATCTTCTGACGCCGCCCAAGCTGGGCCGCCGGCTCGCCGAGGACCTGCCGCAGGCCCGGCTGGTGGAGATCGACGGCGTCGGTCACATGTCGCCGGTCGAGGCGCCGGAAATCCTCGAACGCGAGATCCGATCCCTCGTCGACACCTACCTGACTACAACCGCCTAGCGGGTGAACGCGTTCGGTGTCGCCGTGTTCGTGCCGCCGGGGTCGGCCTGGGCGCACTTGATCTCGATGGTCTCCGGGCCGGCACTCACCGCGTTCGGGGCCTTTATCGACAGCGAGTAGGAGTGCGCTCCGGCCGCCGGCTTCGCCATCGTGTCCAGCGGTGACACCGAGAAGCCGGTGTCCTTCTCGCCGACGGTCCGGGTCTGGGAGGCGACCGTCGTGCCGCCCCGGCTCACCGCCCACTCGACGGCGAGCGCCCCGGTGGTCTTGACGTTGACCGTGATGGCGATGGCCAGCGGGTTCGCGCAGTCGACCGGGTTCGTGGGCTGCTGCACGGACAGGGAAGCGCTGAGCACCTTCGGCTCCGGCGGCTCCTCCGACGTGATGCCCGGGCCGGGACTCGACGTGGTCGGAGTCGGCTGGGGACGCGTTCCGGTCGGCACCGGTTTCGCGCCCGGATCGTCGGACATCTCGGCGCCGGGCGACGGCGGGGTGGTCGGCGTGGTGTCGTTGCCGGTCGTCGGTACTTCTTCGATGTTGGTGCCGGCGCGGTTGGCCCGGGAGGAGCGATCCTGGGTGGTGGCGATGAGGTTCGCGATGATCCCGGCGCCCAGGCCCAGGACGATGATCGTGACCACGGCCAGGAGACGCTTCCAGCGCTGCCCGGCCGGCGGCGAGGTGGGCACGGCCGACGGCCGGAACGTCGGCGGCCCCCCATGTCCGGAGTTCCCGTGCCCGGAGTTCCCGTGTCCGGAGTTCCCGTGCCCCGAGTTCCCGTGCCCGGAGTTCCCGTGCCCGGAGTCGTGCCCCGAACTCGGCCCACCACCAGGGCCCCAGCCCAGCTCACGAGCCCCGGTAACCGGCACCCCCGAGGTCGGCACCCCGGCCCACGGCGCCCCCGACGACGGCGCTCCCGACGACGGCGCCCCGGAGATCGGCGCCCCGGACACCGGCGCTCCGGAAATCGGCCGCCCGTAAACCACACCTCCGGACACCGGCGCGCCCGAGATCGGCCGCCCGTAGACCGCCCCGCCCGACGACGGCGCCCCGGACACCGGCGCCCCCGAAATCGGCCGCCCGTAAACCACACCCCCGGACACCGGAGCCCCCGACGAAGGAGCCCCCGACGAAGGCGCGTTCGACGACTGCCGGGACAGCGGCCGTGACTGCTCCCGCACCGCGAACACCGCGGTGCTGTTGTCGGACGGCAGATCACCCTGCGGTAATCCCGGCACCGCGGCCGCGCCACGCCCCACCCGATCGTCGGTGTCGACCCGCCCGGGCGGCGGCGGAACGAACTCACCGGACCGCGTTTCCGACTCCTCCGGCGTCTCCGCGATCGAGAGCAGCAGCGCGCGGGCCTCGGGCCGGTCCAGCCGCTCCTCGGGCTTCTTCTCCAGCAGCCCGTCGATGACCCGCGTCAGGCGCGGCCCGGCGAACTTCGGCCGCGGATGCGGTTGCGTCGCGCTCGCGAACAACCCGACGATCGTCTCTTTCGCGACGAACGGCCCGATCCCCTCGACGGCGAAGAACAGCGTCGCGCCGAGCGCGAACAAGTCACCGCCCGGCGTCGTCGCGCCGGTCATCAGCCGCTCCGGCGCGATGTACCCGGGCGATCCCAGTAAGGCGCCGGTCTTCGTCAGCGTCTCGGTGCCGAACACCGACGCGATCGAGAAGTCGGTGAGCTGCGCGGTGCCATCGGTCTGGATCAGCACGTTGTGGGGCTTCACGTCACGGTGAATGACGTCGGCCGCGTGTGCCGCTCCGAGCGCGTCGAGCAGTTGGACGCCGATCCGGGCGACCACCCGGTCCGGCAGGGGCCCGTCGGCCGACACCGTCTGGTCGAGCGACCGGCCCTCGACGAACCGCATGATGATGAACGGCTGCTCGCCCTCGAGGATGACGTCGTGCACCGGAACGATGTTCGGGTGGTCGAGCCGCCCGGCGCTCTGGGCTTCGAGCATGGCGCGTTTCGTCAGAGCATCGCGTTCGTCGTCCGACATCGCCGACGGGAAGCGGACTTCCTTGACCGCGACGACGCGGCCGAGACGCAGATCGAAGGCACGCCAAACCACGCCCATGCCGCCGGACCCGACAGCCTTGTCCAGGCGGTATCGGCCGTCGACTGTCCTCTGCTCAGACATTCCTCCGCCATCTGTCGTCCGGCACGACGGTAGCCCCACTGTGCACATCGAACCGACGCTCGGATCGGATACCGGACACGCCGCACGCAGACCCTAGTTCACGGACCTGAAGAACCGCTGACTACCGGTTGGTCATCCCACGCAAAGAACGCTGATTTGAGCGGGCACCGGCGCGAACCGAGTGGGCAACTCCACTGCCACCTGCACCGCGTACGTGCGGCTGCCCTGGGAGAAGTCGAGCGCCACCTGGTCGCTGAACTCGGCCGGGACGTCCGGGTCGGGGACCGAGCCCGCACCACCGGCGATCTCACTATCGCCCGGCGCCTGCGAAATCGTGTAGCGAATATCGGTCGGCCCGTCGTTGACCGTGACCGTGAGATTGACGGTGAAATTGACCGGATTTGCGCACGACCCGAAGTAGTTCTTCGGCGAAACCGACATTTCTGCCGCAGTCACCTGGCCGACCGGGTCGGGCGACTCGCTCTGCGTCGGCGGTGCCGCTTTCGACGTGCTCGGGCTCGCGGACGCGGAGGGCGAAGCGGACGCCGATGCGGAAGTGGACGCCGACGCGGAGGCCGACGGCGAAGCCGAGGCCAGCTCTCCCGGTGGCGGGGCCACCAGCGACTCGCTCGCCCGCACCGTGCCGTCCTCGGTCTTGTCGCCGCCGCCGGTCAGCACCACGGCCGTCACCACGACAGCCGCACACACCGCCGCCGCGACCGCTCCGATCAGCACCTTGAGCCGGCGCCCGCTGCGCGGCGCCGCGTGCATCGGCTTCCCGGGGCGCGGCCCGTCCCCGTTCACACTCTCGGCCGACGTCGGGCGAGCGGCCGTCGAATCGTCGCCGGCCGTGTCACCGACGACCATCGTCGGGGCCTCGTCACTCGGCGGCGGAACCGCGGCCAGTTCCGCCGTCGGCGCCTCCTCGCCCCGCGCGACCGCGCTCAGCGCTTCACGCACCTGAGCCAACCCGGGACGCGCCGAGGGGTCCTTGGCCAGCAACGCGTCGAGCAGGGGTGCGAGCGCACCGGCACGCTTCGGCGTCGGATGAGGTGTCGTGGCCGTGGCCAGCAGCGCGGCCAGCGGATCGTGCCGATCGAACGGCCCGAAGCCCTCCACCGCGCAGAACAGCGTGGCGCCGAGACCGAACAGGTCGGCTTCGCGGCCGGTGGGCTGACCGTTCAACCGCTCGGGCGCGATGTAACCGGGCGAGCCGAGCGCTCCGCTGCCGGCCGACATCGTCCCGCGCATCGCGTCGGTGGCGATCGAGAAGTCGGTGAGAAGCACTTCGCCGTCGTCGGTGAGCAGCACGTTCGACGGTTTGACGTCCCGGTGGACGACGCCACCGCGGTGCGCGGCAGCCAACGCGTCGACGAGCGCGATGCCGATCTGCGCGGTGCGTACCGGGCTCACCGGTCCGGTCGAACGCACGGTCTCGCCCAACGACCGGCCCTCGACGAGCCGCATCACCAGACACGGCAGGCCCCGCTCGGCGACGACGTCGTGCACCGCGACGATGTTGGGGTGCGACACCTTGGCGGCGTGCCGGGCTTCGGCCATCGCGCGCCGGGTCATCAGCGTCCGCTGGTCGTCGGTCGCGGTGTTCGGGAGGTTGACTTCCTTCACCGCCACCGGCCGGTGTAAGCGGGTGTCGTAGCCGCGCCAGACCGTGCCCATCGCACCGGTTCCGACGACGTCCTCGACCCGGTAGCGGCCACCGATCATCCGCACCGGGCGGTCGTCGCGATCATCACCCGGTGCTCGCGTCGGCTCGGTCACCTCAGGCACCACCCGTCACCGTAGCGGTGATACCGGACGTAGCCCAACGGAGTCGACCAATTAGGGCCTGCGGCGCTGATCACCCTGACGGATACCCGGCTGACACCTCGTTGCGGGCGGTGGCATAGTCGACCGCGATTGTCGGCTATCGCGGAGGTTGTGTCGTGCCCGGGCCTTGGTCGAGCTACGTGGCGATCGGTGACAGCTTCACCGAAGGTATGGACGACCCGTACGCCGACGGCACGTACCGCGGCTGGGCCGATCTCGTCGCCGGATGCCTGGCCGCAGTGCACGAGACCGACGACTTCCGGTACGCCAACCTGGCGGTACGGGGACGGCTGCTCCACGCGGTCGCCGACGCGCAGGTCCCGCTGGCCGCGGCGATGAAGCCGTGCCTGGTCACGTTCTCCGCCGGCGCCAACGACACGCTCCGCCGACGGTTCGACCCGCAGCGGATGGCCGAGGTGTTCGAGAGCGCGGTCGACCGCCTCACCACCAGCGGCACCGATGTGGTGCTGTTCACACCGCCTGACGTGACGGTCAACTACCCGTCGGCCACCCGGTACCTGGGCCCGCGACTCGAGTTCAGCACCGAGCTCGTCCGGCGGGTGGCCAAGGAGTACGACACGTACCTGGCCGACCTCAACGCCGACGAGGGGTTCCGCGACCGGCGGATGTGGAGCATCGACCGGCTGCACCTCAACCCGGCCGGTCACCGCCGGGTCGCCCACCACGTGCTCAGCGCACTGGGCGTGGAGTGCGACGCCGAATGGATGGCGTCCCTTCCCGTGGCGACGCCGGATCGCTGGCTCACCGCGCGCCGCGCCGACCTGCGGTGGGCTCGCGCCCACCTGGCGCCGTGGATCGGGCGCCGCCTGACCGGCCGCTCCTCCGGGGACACGATTACGGCGAAGCGGCCGGACCTGGCTAGTTACTCGTCTTCCTCGCCCATGCCGAGGTCGCACTCGCCGGGCTCGTGTTCCGGCCGGGTCGGCGGCTCCAAGCCGTAACGGTCGAGCAGCTCGTTCACCCGATCGATCGCCGAGTCCGGATCGGGCAGCTCGAGCAGCAGCGAAGCGAACGGCTCGTCGGAGTCGGCCCGCACGAGGTGCAGGATCAGCTCCGGCTCGATGCCCACGTCGGGGCAGTGCAGCGGCTCGTACCCGACCGCGACCCGCGAATCCAGGTCGACGACCAGGCTGGCCGGCACGTCGGTGCCGTGGATCCGCGACAGCGCCGACCGCAGGTCGTCCCAGAGGTCCACCGCGATCGCCCACCGCTCGTCGTCCGACGGTGTGTACCGCTGCACTCCGGCGTCGGACGCAAAAGCGGCCTTCACCAGGTCTTCGCGCTCTTCCCATGCTTCACCGTCGAGCGCGGGCCGCACCGCGGCCTCGAAGCACACGAACCGGTCGGAACCGGCGAGCCGTAGTTGGTCGACCAGTTGATCAATGCTCTCGACGACGGCATCCTGCCAGTCCAAGGCAGCTCGCTCGGCCGCAGCCCTGGCGGCCGTACGGCGAGCCCGCGCCTTTTCCAGCACGTCCATCCCCGCCTCCACTGACGTTGAGGTACCAGCCGGTCGGGAGCTCGCCGGGGACGACGACGACCGGCCTTACCTTGATCCTCTCACTTTCGCCCTCCCCGTCACTCGGACGACTCGGCAGAGGGCATTTATCACTACCTCACGCTGCCCATGGGGGCCATGTGGACTCCACGAACGCGCAGGCTCTGGCTTGGTCTTCCGACTCCGCCGGGGTGCTTCTGGCGATAGCGTCTGCTTCGGCGCTTAAGTCCGTTATTCGCCGTCCATCTAAGCGAGCTGGTCCCCGCCGACGGGTCGATAGGCTGGGCAGGTGTCATCTTCGGCGCTCCAGAGTTGGCGAGCGGACCGGTCCCACCGACTCGATGCGCTCGTCTCGGCCCACACTGCGCTCGGCGGCGGGGGGCCAGGCCGTCGATGGAACACTGAACAAGTCAACTGGGCGTAGGTCTTTCGTCGACCCTGCGCGTCCTGTTGACGAAAAACAGGATGCTCGACAAAGGGAATGCTAATCGGCGCAACATAGATTCGGATTTCAGTCGCCTCGGGTTCGACGTCGGTGCGGCGGTGGTCGCAGCGAATCCCAATAAGGGAGTGCGTTGGATCGGCGATCTCGAAATTCTCAATCAGGCGCGCAACGGAATAGCGCATGCTGATGAGTCGAAGTTGTTGAAACTGCGGTCGGACGGCCATCCGGTCAACCTGACGACAGTTCGACGACTCCGAAGGTCGCTGGACGGGCTGGCGGCGGCGATGGATGAGATCGTGAGTGACTCGCTTGCGCTTTTACTGCAATCGAAGCGGCCTTGGTGAAATGGCGGTCAAGATGTCCGAAGCGAGCGGCGAGCTCGGCCCCGGTGTGCGCGTGGCTGTTCGTGCGGGGTTGGAAACCCTCGTCGGAACGGTGATCTCGCGATACGAGAATCCTTCGGGTGCGCGCCTTGTCATCGAGTTGGACGACAGGGGCGACGGTGGTGACTCGACCATCTCGGTGCCCGCCGAGGATGCTTCCCCTGTAACGAATGAGTCCGAGGTTCCTCCGCCGGGGAGTTGGGTCGGTGAAGCAGCTCTCGTCCGCGCGCTCACGGATTCAATCGATCAGTCCGATTCCTCGTGGGTGGAAGAGATAATTCCCAGCGCCATGGTGGGCTCCACGAGATACGACCTCTTGGTATCCGGACCGAACGGTGCAACGGTGGTCGTCGAGGTGAAGCTTGCGCAGCACCCTGTTTCTGTCGACCTTGCGGATCGCATCTGGCATCAATTGATGACTTATCGAACGCACGACCCGAGTGCCAAATGGCTGGCGGTCAGCAACCAGCACTTCAGCCCGGCCGCGATGAAGTTCCTCAATGGCCACGGGGTGACCACTTGGACGTGGCGGAACAACAGAGATAATGAGGGATTCGTCCGAGCTCTGAAGAAAATGTTGACCGAGACGGCCTGATGCCCTCGGTACCGACCTCGGCTGCGCGGGGCGCTACCAGCCTTCGTGGCCGCGGAACGCCGGACTGGTCCGACCAACCGCGCGCTCGGATGGGGTACCACTAGACCCATGCGCTTCCAGAAATTCGGTCATGCCTGCGTACTGGTCGAGGACGCGGACGCTCGGGTGCTCATCGACCCGGGTGCCTTTGCGGCGGGGTGGGAGGGGCTTCGGGACCTGACCGCGGTGCTCGTCACTCACCAGCACTTCGATCACCTCGACGCGGAGCGGCTTCCGGGCCTGCTGGCCGCCAACCCGGACGCCGTCGTGTACACCGACCAGGCCAGTGCCGGCATTCTCGCGGAGCAGGGGATCCCGGCGGAGGGCGTCGCGGCCGGGGCGTCGTTCGCGCTCAACGGGTTGAGTGTCGAGGCGATCGGCGTCGAGCACGCGATCATCCACCCCGACATCCCGATCATCCCCAACGTCGGCTTCCTGCTCGGTGGTCGGTTCTTCCACCCCGGCGATGCGCTCACCGTTCCGAAGAAGCCGGTCGAGATCCTCGGCGCCCCGACGGCCGCGCCCTGGTTGAAGCTCTGGGAAGCGATCGACTACGTGCGTGCGGTCGCTCCGCGGATCGCGATCCCGATCCACGAGAAGGCGGCGGCGTTCCCCCAGATGTACTACCAGAACATGTCGAAGCTCTCGGCCGAGAGCACGGCCGTCGAGATCATCGACGACGGTGAGGTCCGGGAGTATTGATGGCCGACCCGCTGCGGGTTGCACTGCTCGGTTACGGCACCGCCGGGGCCTCGTTCCACGCCCCGCTGATCGCGGCCGTCGACGGGCTCACGTTGAGCGCCGTGGTCACGTCCCGTCGTGAGCAGGTGCTGCGTGATCATCCGGACGCGCGGGTGCTGGCCGATCCGGGCGAGGTGTGGGCCGCCCGGTCGTCGTACGACCTGGTGGTCGTCGCCACCCCGAACCACACCCACGTGCCGCTCGCGCGGGCGGCCGTCGACGCGCGGCTGCCGGTCGTCGTCGACAAGCCGTTGGCGGGAAGCGCGGGCGACGCGCGGGAACTGGTCAAGCGGGCCGAGAAGGCCCGGGTGCCGTTGACGGTCTATCAGAACCGCCGCTGGGACGGTGACTTCCGCACGATGCGCCGGCTGCTGACGTCGGGGGCGGTCGGGCATCCGCTGCGCCTGGAGAGCCGGTTCGACCGGTGGCGGCCGACCGTGGCCACCGACGCCTGGAAAGAGAACGCGGACAACGACGGTGGCATCCTGCTCGACCTCGGCTCGCACCTGGTCGACCAGGCGCTCACGCTGTTCGGCCCGGTCCGGTCGGTCTACGCCGAGATCGACGCCCACCGGTCCGGGGCCGCGGTGGAGGACGACGTGTTCCTCGCGCTGACGCACGCGTCGGGGGTGCACAGCCACCTCTGGGCGTCGGCGCTGGCCGGGCAGCTCGCGCCGCGGTTCCGCCTGCTCGGGGACGCTGGCGCCTACGTCACCTGGGGCATGGACCCCCAGGAGGCGGCGCTGCGTGCCGGTCGGAAACCGGGCTCGCCGAACTTCGGCGAACGGCCGGCCAGCGAGTGGGGAAAGGTCGGGGCGGGCGACGCCCTCCGCCCGTACCGGACGCTCACCGGCGAGTGGACCCGCTTCTACGAGGGTGTGGTGACCGCGGTGACCACCGGGGCGCCGATGCCGGTGGATCCGCACGACGCGGTGCGTGTGCTCACCGTGCTGGACGCCGCCCGACGCAGCGCGTCCGCGCGCACGGTTGTGGACATCTGAGTTATCCACACAATCCAGAGCCTGTGGATAATTCTGTCCCCATCTGTGGACAAGCCCTGTGCACAGCTGTGGATGGAGGCGCCGTCACGGGGGCCTCAGCGGCTGGCCGTGGGCTGGATGACCCCCGGACACCGACCCGCGATGCTGTGGACACCACTCGTTAACCGACTTCAAGTCGGCGCGGTAATCCCCACACTCCGCACCCGTCCGTGCACAGCTGGGGTAGGGATGAGGGATGACGTTCGACCCGGCTGACCCGATCGGTATCGACGACCTGCTGACCGACGACGAGAAGGCGATCCGGGACGCGGTGCGCACCCGCTGCGACGCCGTGATCGCGCCGAACATCGCCGACTGGTTCGAATCCGGTCGGCTCCCGGTGCGCGAGATCGCCAAGGAGTTCGGCGAGCTGGGGGTGTTCGGCATGCACCTGACCGGCTACGGCTGCGCCGGCCTGTCCGCGGTCGACTACGGGCTGGCCTGCCTGGAGCTCGAGGCGGCCGACTCCGGTCTGCGGTCGCTGGTGTCGGTGCAGGGCTCGCTGGCGATGTACGCGATCTGGCGGTACGGCCGCGAGGAGCACAAGGAACGCTGGCTGCCGTCGATGGCGTCCGGTGACGCGATCGGCTGTTTCGGCCTCACCGAGCCCGACCACGGCTCCGACCCGGCCGGGATGCGTACGCGGGCGCGCCGCGACGGCTCCGACTGGGTACTCGACGGCCGCAAGATGTGGATCACGAACGGATCGGTGGCCGACGTCGCGGTGGTCTGGGCCGGCACCGAGGACGGCATCCGCGGGTTCGTCGTCCCCACCGACACGCCGGGGTTCGAGGCGCCGGAGATCACCCGCAAGCTCTCCCTGCGTGCATCCGTCACCAGCGAGCTGGTGCTGAACGGGGTGCGGTTGCCGTCCGACGCCCTGCTCGACGTCCACGGCCTGAAGGGGCCGCTCAGCTGCCTGAACGAGGCCCGCTACGGCATCGTGTGGGGCTCGATGGGCGCCGGGCGCTCGGCGTTCGAGGCCGCCCTCGAGTACGCCAAGACCCGGGAGCAGTTCGGTAAGCCGATCGGGGCTTTCCAGCTGACCCAGCAGAAGCTCGCCGACATGGCCGTGGAGCTGGCCAAGGGGCAGCTGCTCGCGCTGCACCTCGGTCGCCGCAAGGACGCCGGTTCGCTGCGACCGGAGCAGGTGAGCGTCGGCAAGCTCAACAACGTCCGGGAGGCGCTGGAGATCTGCCGGACGGCACGCACGATCCTCGGCGCGAACGGCATCTCGTTGGAATATCCGGTCATCCGGCACGCGGTGAACCTGGAGTCGGTGCTCACCTACGAGGGCACGGTGGAGATGCATACGCTCGTGCTCGGGCAGGCCCTCACCGGCCACGCCGCCTTCCGTGGCTAGTACGAACGGCTAACGGCTCACACCCTGGAATCGTTCGCCGATGTCAGGGATGTGTTGACGTGGTTCGACCGAAGCTTCCTGCGGGAGCTCCCACGGGGTCGACCACCCGGTGATCCGAGTTGGTCGTCACGGCACCGGGTGATCGTCCTGGTGCTGCTCGCCCACGTCGTCGTACTGCCGTTCTACGGGTACTACCGGGGGATCGACTTCACCCGCTGCCTGCTGATGGTGGCGCCACTGGCGGTGCTCGTGGCCGTGGCCGGCGCGGACCAGCTCGGGAGGCGGGTGCGGGCGTGTGCCGCGACGCTGGGCATCGTCGCCTCGTCGGCGGTCACCGTGTCGTTCTCCGGTGGTGAGATCGAGGCGCACTTCCACTTCTTCGTGATGCTGTTCTTCATCACGCTCTACCAGGACTGGCTGACGTTCCTCCTGGCCATCGGCTTCGTCGCGTTCGAGCACGCGATCGTCGGCGTGCTCGCGCCCGGCGACGTCTACGGACACTCCCCGGCGGTGCACGCGCCGGTGAAGTACGCGCTCATCCACGCCGGTTACGTCACGGCCGCCGCGATCGGCGCCATCCTCAACTGGCGGCTGACCGATCATGCCGACGCGGCCACCCGCGAGGTGACCGAGCAACTGGAGTACGACAACAGCCACGACTCGCTGACCGGCGCGCTGAACCGGAGGGAGTTCGAGATCCGGATCAGCGAGGTGCTCACCCGGATCGAGGAGGCGGACGCGACCGTCGTCTGCGTGCTCGACCTGGACCGCTTCAAGATCGTCAACGACACGTGCGGACACCCGGCCGGCGACCGGCTGCTGATCGAGGTCTGCTGGGTGCTGAGCGAGGTGCTCGCGCCGGAGGACACGCTGGCCCGCCTCGGCGGCGACGAGTTCGGCATCCTGATCCGGCGCCGGAGCGTCGAGGAGGCGGTCGGCATGGCCGAGGCCGCCTGTGCCGCGCTGGCCCGTCACCGCTTCAAGGCCGACGACCGGACGTTCGCGGCCAGCGCCAGCATCGGCGTCCTCCCGCTGTTCGGGCAGGTGCGTTACGTCGAAGAAGCGATGCAGATGGCCGACGCCGCGCTCTACACCGCGAAGGAGGCCGGCCGCGGTCGGGTGCACGTCCACCACCAGGGCGACGCCGAGCTCAACCGACGGCAGAGCGACTCGATCTGGGCCGGTGCGCTGCTCGACGCGCTGCACGAGGACCGCCTCGAGCTCGTCTACCAGCCGATCGTCCCCACGGTTCCGAACGACGCCGAGACCGGCCGGATCGGTGAGATCCTCGTCCGGCTCTGCGAGGCCGACGGGTCGCTTATCTCGCCCGGACTGTTCTTCCCGGCCGCGGAACGCTACGACCTGCTGCCCGCGCTCGACCGGTCGGTCGTCGCGAAGGCGATGAAGACGCTCGCCGCGCACTACCCGGTGGGGTCACCGACGAACGGCGACCTCTACACGATCAACCTCGCCGGACCCTCGATCGGCGACGAGACGTTCCGGACGTTCGTGCAGGCGCAACTGGCCGAGCACAAGCTCTCGCCCAGCCTGATCTGTTTCGAGATCACCGAGACGGTGGCGATTACGAACCTCGCGATGGCGCGTCGGTTCATCACCGAGATGCGCGCGTCCGGGATCCGGTTCGCGCTCGACGACTTCGGCAGCGGCCTCTCGTCGTTCGCCTACCTGAAGAACCTGCCGGTGGACTTCCTGAAGATCGACGGCAACTTCGTCAAGACGATCACCCACGACGTGATCGACCGCACGATGGTCGCCGCGGTCAACCAGATCGGGCACGAGATGGGGCTGCGTACCGTCGCCGAGTTCGTCGAGGACGACGCCACGCTCGCGGTGTTGCGTGAGATCGGCGTCGACTACGGGCAGGGCTACGGCCTGGGTCGCCCGGGTCCGCTGACGAGC
The DNA here is from genome assembly GCF_039524755.1 of Cryptosporangium japonicum. Taxonomy (NCBI): domain Bacteria; kingdom Bacillati; phylum Actinomycetota; class Actinomycetes; order Cryptosporangiales; family Cryptosporangiaceae; genus Cryptosporangium; species Cryptosporangium japonicum. Next base: position 337,865 of record NZ_BAAAGX010000023.1, on the reverse strand, counting down.
TGGCTGGCCGACCGGCGTCCGGCCGGGAGCGGCGCCGCGCAGTCGACCGGAGCGCCCGCCGTAGTGGCGTGAGCACCTCGGAATCGTTACAACAACTGAGGGTGGAATACTCCTGTGCACGCGAGATTGCACACGGGCGCAGGACGAAAGGGGTGTTCCGGGCATGGCCAGCCGAACGGAGAACGACCAGGCAGGCGAGTACCGGATCAACGACCTCGCTCGCGAGTCCGGTATCCCGGTTCGTAATATCCGGTTGTACCAGGAACGCCGGATTCTTCCGCCGCCGGTACGGCGTGGCCGGGTCGGTTGGTACAGCGAGGCGCACCTGGCCCGGCTCCGGCTGATCGCCCGCCTGCTCGACCGCGGGTACTCGCTGGCGCACATCGGTGAGCTGATCTCCGCCTGGGAACGCGGGCGCGACCTGGCCGACGTGCTCGGCCTGGAGGCGGCGCTCACCAGCCCCTGGAGCGAAGAGCCCCAGACCGTCATCTCGGCCGGTGACCTGCAGCGCATGTTCGGCAAGCAGGAGGAGCGCGGGACGCTCGACCGGGCGATCTCGTCGGGCATGCTGCGGCCGGACGGCACGCGCTTCCGCGTCGCCAGCCCGCAGTTGCTCGACATCGCCGTGCAGCTGGTGCAGGCCGGGTATCCGCTGTCGGTGGTGCTGAAGCTCGCCGAGGACAGCATGCACGACATCGAGCGGGTGGCCGAGCGGTACGTGTCGCTGGTGAAGGCCACGATCACGCCGAGCCTCTCGCCCGGTGATTCACACGGCACGGACGAACCGGCCGAGATCGACGACCCGGCGGCCGCGGCGGCGCTGGTGCAGAGCCTGCGTCCGCTCGCACGCAAGAGCGTCGACGCCATGCTCGCGATGGCGATGGAGAACGCGGTCAACCAGGTGCTCGGCGACGCGGTGAGCGCGCTCGCCAAGGAGACCCGGGAGAGCTGAGCTCCTCCGCCGGCTCCGCCGCTCGGGTTCGAGCGACGGAGCCGACCACCTTGGGAAGAGGGCGCGATTCTGCCTACCGGGTAGCGACAGAATCGCGCCACCACGAGCGTGTCTCACCGAAGGCTCGGGACCGATACTTCGAGGGCTAAGGCCGACTCGATTCGGAATCGAAGGTCAGCGTGGGGTGCGCAGGCCGCGGATCCACTCGTCGACCTCACGGCGCGCGTAACCGCGGAGAGACTGGTTGAACTTGGGTGGCTCGACCGTGCGGGCCTGGTCGGGGTGGTGCTCGGCCCATTCGACCCAGCGATTGACTTCGGCGATGTCGTAGCCGCGGAGCGCGATCATGAACGTGGGCATCCGGCGACCGTAGCGGCCGGGCGCTAGCGGTCGGAGGCGGTTCCGCAGAGGCAGCACGCCTCGACGAACACCCGCACCGCGTGCCGGGTGTCGTCCAGCCGCCACACCGCGGCGAGCTCGCTGCGGGGCAGTCCGGTGACCGGGCGGCAGACGACGTCGTCCCGCTGGTAGATCGCCGCGTTCCCGGCCGACAGGAGGACCACGCCCCGGCCGGCGGCGACGGCTTCGAGCGACTCGTCGGGTGTGCGGGCGACGGCGCCGACCCGGGCCGGTGCCGGGCGGTGTTCCGCGGCCAGCCAGTGGTCCCGGAGCGCGCCCGCCTCCGGGGGAAGCGCGACGAACGGCTCGTCGAGCAGCGCGGAGAACGGAACCTCCGCGTGGTCGGCGAGCCGGTGCCCGAGCGGCAGCGCCACCCAACGGTCCTCGGCGATCACGACCTTCGAGGCGTAGCCGTCCGGCGCGGGCAGCCAGGCGATCGCGACGTCGACGGCCCGGCTGGCCAGCCCGGTCGTCGGGTCGTCCCACGGGATCTGCCGGAACTGCAGCTGCCGTCCAGGCAGCAGGCGTTCCATCGTCGCGGTGACCGCGGGGATGAGCCCGCGGCCGATGCGGGTCTGGAAACCGACGGTGAGGGTCGCGCCGTCAGCCTCCTCGACCGCGCGGCGGGCGTCGTCCCACTGCCGGAGCAGTGCCCGGGCGTGCGGCAGGAGCGCGGAGCCCGCCGCGGTGAGCGCGACCACGCGTTTGTCCCGCTCGAACAACGTGGTCCGGAGCGTGCGTTCGAGCTGACGGATCTGTTTGCTCAGCGCCGGCTGCGAGACGAACAGCCGCTCGGCCGCCGCGCGGGTGAAGCTCAACTCCTCGGCCACCGCGACGAAGTACCGCAGGTCCTGGATCCGGACGCTCATAACCGGAGGTTATTGGAATCGGTCTTGGACGCGGGAGACCCGGCCGTCCGACGATCGTCGGCATGGAACTCGGGGTCACCGGACTGAACGCCAAAGCCACGCTGGGGCCGGACGCGACCATGCGGCTCGCGCGACGGGCCGAGGAGCTCGGCTATCGATCGTGGTGGGCCGGCGAGCACGTGGTGCTGCCGAGCCCCCGGACCGCGCAGACGCCGATGGAACCGAGCGACCCCGTGCTCGATCCGCTGGTTCACCTCGGATTCGTCGCCGCGGTGACCGAGCGGATGGAGCTCGGCACCGCGATCGTGATCCTGCCGCAGCGCAACCCGCTCGTGCTGGCCAAGCAGGTGGCGAGCCTGGACGTGCTGACCGGCGGGCGGCTGCGTCTGGGGATCGGCGCCGGATACCTCGAACCGGAGCTGGCCGCCCTCGGCGTGCCGATGGCCGAACGCGGCTCGCGCACCGACGAGTACCTGGACGCGATGCGCGCTCTGTGGACCCAGGAACACCCGTCCTACCGGGGACGGCACGTGTCGTTCGCGAACATCGACGCGTATCCGCGCCCGCTCCGGCCCGACGGCCCGCACGTCGTGGTGGGCGGGCACAGCGCCGGTGCGTTCCGCCGGGCGGTGAGCCGGGCGCACGGCTGGCTCGGCGTCGGCGACACCCCGGACGACCTGGTGAAGCACCTCGCCGGGCTGGAGAAGGCCGCCGCCGAGGTCGAACGGCCGTCGTGGCTCGGGCGGCTGGAGATCAGCTTCCAGCCGCTGGGTCCGGTGAGCGCCGCGGACGCCGGCCGGTACGCGGAGCTGGGCGTCGACCGGCTGGTGGTGTACCCGCTGCCGTTGGAGGACGTCGACGACGTCGAGGCTTTCCTCGAGCGGCACGCCGCCCTAGCGGACGCGGGCTGAGCGGGGCGGGTGCGCCGACGCGAACGGGCTGCCCTCGGTGGGGTCGGGAAGCGTGAACCAGGCGACCGTGCCGCCGGACGGGCTGGCGTCGAGGCCGATCTGGCCGCCGTGCGCGGTGATGATCCGGCGTGCGGTGGCCAGGCCGATGCCGGCACCCTCGGCGCTGGAGTCGTGCGGATCGTGCACCCGGGTCAGCGGGCTGAACGCCTCCTCACGGCGGTCCCTGGGCACGCCGATGCCGTTGTCGACGACCTCGATCCGCCAGGCGTGGTCCTGCCGGGCGCTGTGCACCGCGATCAGCGGCGGCCGCTCCGGGTGCCGGTACTTGGCCGCGTTCGAGATCAGGTTCTGCAGGACGGCCCGGATCTGCGTCGGGTCCACCCGCACGGTCGGCAGCGGCCCGACGTCGAGCCGGGCACCGACCGCGGACAGCGCCGGCGCCAGATCGTGCCGGACCTCCTCCACCAGGTGACGCACCGCGACCGGCTCCCGACGCAGCTCCCCGCCGAGCTTCGCGAAGCCGAGCAGGTCGGTGATCAGATCGCTCATCCGGTGCGTCGACGAGAGCGCCCTGGCCACGTACTCCGACGAGGGGGTGTCGTGCGGGACGTTGTACTGCAGCTCCTCCAGGAAGCCGTTGATCGCGGTGAGCGGGTTGCGAAGATCGTGGCTGACCTGGCCGGCGAACGCGTGCAGCGCCTCGTTCGAGCGGGTCAGCTCGGCGCGGACCTCGGCGAGCTCGGCGACGGCGTCCACCAGCTTCGTCGTCCGGCGGCGCAGTTCCAGTGCATCGTCCACCTGGCGGGCGAGCAGGCCGAGGCCACGGATGCGCCGGTCGTCGAGGCTGCGTGCTTCGTCGTCGAAGACGCAGAGCGTCCCGAGGACGATCCCCTGCGGGTTACGCAGATGGGTGGCGGCGTAGAAGCGGAAGTTCGCCCGCTCGCCGGTGACGAACGGGCTGTCGGCGAAGCGCGGGTCGGCGCGGGTGTCGTTGACGATGATCTGGCCGGGCTCGTCGAGGATCAGGTTGCACATCGAGTCGGCGCGGTCGCACACGCCGGGGGCACGTCCGTATCCGGCCACCGAGTGCTGAATGGTCTCGCCCATGAGGTTGACCAGCGCGGTCGGCGTGCCGGAGATGTCGGCGGCCAGTTCCGCCAGGGCGGTCAGGTCGGGCGCAGGGGGGTGGCCGACGACGTCGTACGGCGCGATGAGCGCATCGCGGTCGATCCGTCCCGCCAACCTGCCGCCCCCCGATACAGAAATGCCCCCTAACCGCCATTATAGGTGGTTAGGGGGCATTTCGGGGCTAGTGGGGCGTTGCTCCGTTGACCCGCTGGAGCTTCGCCAGCCGGTTCTCGAGGTTCAGGATGACGGCCGGCCGGGCGGCGTGCGCCCGCTCGTACGCCAGCAGCGTCAGGATGTCCTGGTCGGAGAGCGACCGCGTGCGCTGGCGGATCGCCGCGATCGTGAGGCCGTCCCAGTTCTTCACCGGCAGGCTCTCCGGAGCGGTGGCTGCCTTCGCCGCGTCCGGGGTGACCTCGGACAGCAGCGCGGCCGCTTCGGCGTGCGCGGCGGCTGGAGTCGGGGCACCGGCCGGTGACGGCACGGTGGCCACGTGGGTGGGCCTCGGCGGGGTGACCGGCGTCGGCGTGGCCGGTTGCTCCACCGGGCGGCGGCCGGGCAGGAACGACCACAGCGTCTCGGCGGCGGCCGGACTGATCTTGGCCAAGGTCTGGACGGCGGGGCGGCCGGCGTGGCCGACCAGTCGGAAGACCGGCCCAGCGGTGCGCCCGACCACCCATCCGGCGAGCCGGAACGACTGGGTCAGCAGCTTCTCCGCCGGGTCCGCCACGCGACGGGCGACGTCGGTCAGCACGAGATCTCCTCACGAAAATGTCGGCGCAATGCGTTTCTGCAGTACCCGCGCGGGGTTGGGACAAACTCCGTGGCAGGGTTTCGCCAGACCACAGAACGAGGAGGAGATCATGGCGCTCGAGCGTCCCCAGGCACCTGATCCGTACGCGTTGCTGCCCGAAGTTCCGTCGTTCACCGTAACGAGTGCCGACGTCACGGCCGGCACCCAGCTCGACCTGGCCCAGGTGGCCGGAGACGCGGGCGGCCAGGACGTCTCGCCGCAGCTGTCCTGGTCGGGTTTCCCGGACGGGACGAAGAGCTTCGTCGTGACGGCGTTCGACCCGGACGCCCCGACGCCGTCGGGGTTCTGGCACTGGCTCGCGGTGAACCTGCCGGGAACCACCACCGAGCTGCCGACCGGTGCGGGCGCCGGTGACGACAGCCTGCCCGGCGGGGCGTTCCACGTCCGCAACGACTACGGCAACCGCAACTACGGCGGGGCCGCTCCGCCGCCCGGCGACCAGGTGCACCGCTACTACTTCGTCGTGCACGCGGTCGACGTCGACGCCCTCGACGTGACGCCGGACGCCACCCCGGCCGTGGTGTCGTTCAACCTGGCGTTCCACACCCTGGCGCGGGCGCTGATCGTTCCCACCTACCAGCACTGAAATTTCGTCGGGGGCCGGGCGCATCGCGTCCGGCCCCCTCGTGTGTTTGCGTACGGGTGGGCTTAGGATCGTCCAGAGAGGACTGTTGTGACACGACAGGCCTCCGCGCCGATCGCGGTGCGACTCCTGGGTGCAGCCGGAGCCCCGGGCCATACCATGATCGGCTCCTGGGTGTGACGCGTGTGCAATATTGAGGTTCCCTGCGTCCACTCTGGTTGTTTCCCGACGTCTTCCCCGACGAGGAGCGATGGTCCCTGAACAGCGCCGCCAGCAGATAGTGACCGCACTGGGAACGCGGGGCATGGTGCGGGCGGACGACCTGGCCAGTCAACTCGGCGTTTCGTTAGAAACCATCCGGCGCGATTTGAACGAGTTGGAACGCCGGGGTGAACTCACCCGGGTCTACGGTGGCGCCACCCGGGCGCCCAAGCAGTCGGAGAGCTGGGACCGGCGGTCCACCTCTCACGTCGCGGCCAAGCGAGCGATCGCCCGCTACGCCGTACGGCTGCTCCAGCCCAACCGCAACGTCTTCTTCGACGTGGGCACGACGGTCTACGAGGCCGCCAAGGCGCTTCCCGGCGACTGGGTGGGCACGATCCTGACCACGAACGGCCACGTGGCGCAGCACCTCTCCGACCACCCGGGCGTGCGTGTGCAGCTGGCTCCCGGGAGCGTCCGGGACGAGGAGCTGTCGGTCTCCGGCCCCGAGGCCGAGCGGATGTTCGAGAAGGGGTACGTGGACGTCGCGTTCGTCGGCGCTGACGGGATCCACCCCCAGGCCGGGTTGACCGGCTGCCACGAGGGCGAGGCCGTGGTCCGGCGCCTCGTGATCGCGCGGAGCTTCGAGAAGTACGTGCTCGCCGATTCCTCGAAGCTCGGGCGCGTCTCCGAGTTCCGGGTGAGCGAGTTGGCGTCGATCACCGCGGTCATCACGGACTCCGAGGTCACCAAGGACGTGCTCGACGCCCTGGTCGCGCGCGGACTGCGGGTGCACGTGGCACCGCCGGTGGCGGTGGATCAACCAGTCTGAAGCTTATTGCCCCATTTGGGTATGCTCGTTCATATCTGAGTGGGGGTGACGTTGACGGGCCGGCATCGATCCGCGAAAACCGCGACTCGGGCCGGAGCGCGGCGCCCGATCGGGTTCACCTCGGCCGGTCTGGCGCTCGGTCTGGCGATACCCGCCGGCGCGCTCGCGGCCCCGTCGGCCACGCCGGACGAGCCCGCGGTCATGCACCTCGTCCAACTCGTCGACGCACCGATCGCCGCCTATCCGGGCGGCCGGTCGGTGCGGAACGGCGCTCTGGACGGCACCCGTCCGCGGCGCGGGCAGCGCCTCGGCGTCGACTCCGTCGCTGTTCGCCGTTACCGCGCCTACCTGGACCAACAGCTGCGTTCGGTGCTGCAGCAGCTGCCCGGTGTGCCTGCGGTCTACGCGTACCGGTGGACGTTCAACGGCTTCGCGGCCGCCCTCACACCCGACCAGGTGGCGGCCGCGCGGCGGCTGCCGGGGGTGCGGTCGGTCACCCGCGACAGCGTCCACACGCTGGACGGCCTGGAGCCCGCCGGGACCACCGAGTTCCTCGGGCTGCCCGGGCCGACCGGGGCGTGGGAGCGGCTCGGCGGGCCCGCGCGTGCCGGCGCGGGCACGGTGATCGGCTTCGTGGACTCCGGCATCTGGGCCGCGCACCCGAGTTTCGCGAACCCGCGGCCGGCCGCTCCGCGCTACCGGGGCACGTGCGACGCCGGGCGCGTCGTCAAGGACTTCCGGTGCCGGGGCGCGCTCGTCGGGGCGCGGTGGTACCTGAGTGGGCTGACGCCGGACGCCGGCGAACCCCGGTCACCGGCCGACCACGACGGTCACGGCACGCACGCCGCCGCCGTGGCCGCCGGCGCGGCCGACGTCGAGTCGGATCTCGGTGTCGTCTCCGGTGTCGCTCCGGCGGCGCGGATCGCGGCCTACAAGGCCTGCTGGCGCGTCGATGGCGTGGCGACGTGCGCCGAGTCCGACACGGTCGCGGCGATCGACCAGGCCGTCGCGGACGGCGTCGACGTGCTGAACGTGGCGATCGACGGTGCTTCCGGAGGTTCGCCGGCCGACGACCCGCTCGCCTCGTCGCTCTACCGGGCCGCCCAGGCGGGCGTGTTCGTCGCCGCCTCGGCCGGCAACGACGGACCCGGCGCCCGCACCGCGCACGGCAAACCCTGGCTGACGAGCGTCGCGGCGGGCACCCACGACCGGGCGCCGGCCGCGGTGGTGCGGCTGGGGGACGGCACGCGGCTGACCGGAGCCGGCCTCGGCGCCGGGGTTCCGGCTCGACCGGTGGTGGACGGCGGGCAGTGCGGTGCGGGCTCGCTCGACCCCGGGAAGATCCGCGGCCGGATCGTGGTCTGCCTCCGCGACGCCAACGGGCGGGCGGATCAGAGCGCGGAGGTCGAACGGGCCGGCGGCGTCGGAATGGTGCTCACCAACGCCGACGCCGACACGCTCACCGCCGATCGGCACGCGGTGCCGACCGTGCACCTCGACGCACCCGCCACCGGGAAGCTGCGTAACTACCTGCGCGACGAGAGCCCCAGCGCCGCACTCGAACCGGCCCGGATGCGTGCGACCGGCGGCTCCCGCCCCGAGGTGGCGGAGTTCTCCGCGCGCGGCCCGGACGGCGACGCGCTCGCGCCCGACCTGATGGCGCCCGGCGTCGACGTCGTCGCGGCGGTGTCGCCGGCCCGGGACGGAGCGATGTTCGGGCTGCGCTCCGGCACGTCGGTGGCCACCGCGCAGGTCTCGGGCGCGGCCGCGTTGCTGCGTGCAGCGCACCCGCGCTGGTCGCCGGCGGCGGTGAAGTCGGCGTTGCTGACCAGCGCCACCGGCGGCGACAACCGGATCAGCACGTCCGGCGGCGAGAGCGCGGGTCCGGCCGAGTACGGCGCCGGTGCGCTCGCGATCAACCGGGCCCTCGACCCGGGCCTGTTCTTCGACTCCTCGGCCGCGGCGACCGCACCGTACAGCGCGCAGAACACCGCGTCGGTCGTGCTCGGCTCGCTGGCCGGGGTCCGTTCCGTCCGGCGGACCGTGACGAACGCCGGCTCCACCACCGCCAGGTACGTCGCGCGGGTGGACGAGCCGCCCGGGGTGGACGTCGCCGTCTCCCCGGCCGAGCTGACGCTGGAGCCCGGTGCGACCGCCTCGTTCACGGTGACCGTCCACCGCGTCTCCGCCCCGTACGACCAGCTCGCCGCGGGCTCGATCACGTGGTCCGACGGAACGCACCGGGTGCGGCTTCCGGTCGCGGTCACCCCGGTCGTCGTGGCCGCTCCGGCGAGCGTCGAACTCGGTGACCCGCTGACCGTCGTGCCGGGCTTCACCGGACGGCTGAGCGCACGCGTCTCAGGCCCCGTCCCCGCCGTCGGGCACACCGGCAGGCTGCGCGTGACGGGCGAGCGCGCCCGGTTCTCCTCGGCCGCGCCGAAGGCCTCCGACCGCGTCGCGCGGTTCACCGTCACGGTGCCGCCGGACACCGCGCTGGCCCGGTTCGCGACCGACGCGTTCGACTACCCGGTCGGCACCGACGTGGACGTCTTCGTCTACCGCGACGGCAAGCGCGTCGGCCGCAGCGGCGGGCCGGCCGCGGACGAACGCGTCGACCTGGCCGAACCGGAGGCCGGGCGGTACGAGGTCTACGTCCAGCTCGTGGACGCGCCGGGCTCCGGCCCGCTGCCGGTCCGCCTGGACTCCTACGTGGTCGACGACGGCGAGCCGGCCGCCGAACGGTCGGTGAGCGCGGGGACGCCGCTGCGCCTGTCCGGTGTGCCGGCCGAGGGCCGCGGGCGTTGGCTCGGCCGGATCCGCTGGTCCGACGGCGGAACCGGGGAGGCGACGACGCTCGTCAGCGCCGTCGACCGGCTCTTCACCGACGACCGCGCAGCTGACTGATCGCCGCACACAGCTCGGTGCGCGCGCTCAGCTCCGCGCTCACCGGCTCGAGCACCGCGTCCGCGGCCACCTGCTCCACCCGGGCACGGATCCGGCGGCGCGCCCGGTTCGCCTGACGCCGCGCGCCGAGCGCACCCAGCCGCGCGCTCAGGAAACCGAGGACCAGGCCGACCAGCACACCGCCGAGCAGCATCCCGGTCGGCACGGGGATCCGCCACTCCCAGACGTCGACGTCCGGCAACGGCGGTTCGGGCAGCCGGAACCAGTCGAGCAGGAAGAGCCCGAGCAGCCACACCGCTCCGACGACCGCGACCAGCGCCAGCACGTTCTGCAGCAGCCGCACCACACCCCACCAGCGCGGACGCCGTCCGAGGCCGAGGTCGGCACCGGCCACGGCCCGGTCGAGCAGGTCGGGTAGCTGCTCCCGACGGCCGGTGGCGGCACGGGTGAGCACGCTCGGCCACGGCTGGGGCAGGCCGGCCGTGGTGCGGTCGACGAGGTTGCGCAGCGCGGTGTCCACCCGGGCCTGCTGCACCGCGGACGGACCCGGGAGCGCGGTGCGGACCAGTTCGTCCTCGGCCTCGCCGGGGGAGAGCCGCGCACCGGGCAGGCCCAGCCGCGTCGCCGCGCTCGGCCGTACGCGGGCCAGCCAGCGGGTCATCGGCCAGCCGGTCGCGGCCCTGGTGCGGCTGCGGTGCGTGCGTGCCACCGCCAGCGCGACCGCGTCGGCGCCCGAGGCCTCGGTCAGCGCACCGACCACGGCCGCCCGGTCGGCTCGCTCCACCGCGGGTGTCGCCGACGGGCCGCACGTCGGGCCCAACTCGTCCGCGAGCGCACGCAGGTCCGCGTTCAACCGCCGCACCGACGCCTCGTGCGCGGTCACCGCGTCGGCCAGCCGGGTGCGCAGCGCCGGGAGCCCGTCGGAGGTCCGCGCCGAGACCGGCAGCACCGGCACACCGCCCAGGCCTTCGCGCTCGAGCAGGCCGCGCAGGTCGGTCAGCACCTCCTCGCGCCGCGCCGACGGCACCCGGTCGATCTGGTTGAACGCGACGACGGTGATGTCGGCGTGCGTCCGCAGCGGCTGCAGGTACCGGTCGTGCAGGGCCGAGTCCGCGTACTTCTGCGGGTCGACGACCCAGACGAGCAGGTCGACGAGCTTCACCAGCCGGTCCACCTCGAGCCGGTGGTCCACCTTCACGGAGTCGACGTCCGGCAGGTCGAGCAGCACCAGGCCGGACAACTCGTCGGCGCCCTCGTCACCGAGGTGGTGCCGACGTTTCACGCCCAGCCAGTCCAGCAGCGGCGCGGCGCCGTCCGGGTTCCACACCGCGGCCTGGGCCGTCGACGTGACCGGCCGGCGCAGCCCGGTGGTGGCGACGTCGACCCCGACGAGCGCGTTGAACAGCGACGACTTGCCGCTGCCGGTGGTTCCCGCGAGCGCGACGACGGTGTGCTCGGCGCCCAGCCGCAGCCGCTCGGCGGCCTTCCCCGAGAGTGCGCCCGCGGTGGCCAGCGCCGCCGGATCGAGCCGGTCGGCGCCGAGCTCCACCACCCGGTCGAGCGCGGTCAGCCGCTTGCTCAGCCCCGATTCGTCGGTGGCCCGTGCCAGCAGAGTCATCGCACCAGCCCCGGCTGCCGCAGGTACGAACCCAGCGCCGACTCGAACTCGGCCAGCGCGGTACGCAGCGCCGTCACCCGCTCGGCGGTGGGCGCGACGGCGTCCACCAGCACGTCGAACCGCTGCCGTTCGTCGACGAGCAGCCCTTCGACGGTCTCCAGCAGGTCGTCGCGGGCCCGGGCCGCGAGCGTCCGCACGGCCGCGTCCCCGAAGATCGCCTCCAGCACCTTCTGGCTGACCGCCGACGTTCCGCCCGCGACCACCACCTCGAGCCCGGACAGGCCGGCGGTCTGCGCGAACACCGCGAGCATCAGCACCAGGCCGGCGCCGTTCACCCCGAACGACGTCAGCCGGGCGACGCTGCGCCGGTGGCCACCCTCCTCGCGGACCAGGTCGAGCACACGTTCCTGCCAGGCGCGGATCTGAAGTTCCAGCCGGGGACCGAACTCGGCCGACGAGCGGTGCAGATCGTCGGTGACCAGGGCACGGCCGGCCGGGCGGGACCGCCACAGCTCCGTGGTCTGCTCGGCGGCCTGGTCCGACGCGGCCCGCACCAGTGCGTGCAGGTTGCTCTCCACCGCGTGCCCGACCGCCTCGGCCGCGGGCGCCCGGCCGGTGAAGAACGACGTGATGCGGTCACGCAGCTGCCCGATCCGGGCCTCCAGGTTCCGCGTGAACTGGCCGGTGCCGACGAACTCCTGCCAGCGTGCCAGCACCTCGCCGCGCAGCACGGTGCCGCTGCGGACGCCGTCGTCCACACCGGTGAGCGCCGTGCGGTACCGCTCGAGCGCGGTGCCGCGCAGCTCGGCGGCGGTGCGGACCTGGTCGTCGAGGTGGTCGGCCAGGCCGGTGACCCGGTCGTGCAGGCTGGAGAGCGCACCGGTGAGCGTCGTGCGGATCACCGCGTCGCGGGCCCCGGCGTCCGCGGCCAGCCCGTCGAGCCAGGTGCGCAGCGGTGCGATCGCCGCGTCCGGGATGCGCTCCGCGGTCAGCTCGACCTCCGGCACCGCGAACAGCGCCGCGTCGCCGAGGCGTTCCTCGGCCAGCATCGAGCGGAGGTGGTCGCTGATCTCGCCGACGCCCTCCGGCGGGACGCGGTTGAGCACGACCGCGAGCGCGGTGCTGCGCTGGGCCGCGGTGTGCAGCAGGTCCCAGGGGACGGCGTCGGCGTAGCGCGCCGCGGTGGTGACGAAGATCCACAGGTCGGCGGCGGCGAGGAGCTGCCCGGCCAGGTCCCGGTTCTCGGCCACGACCGAGTCGATGTCGGGCGGATCGAGCAGTGCGAGCCCCGGTGGCACCGACGGATGGGGCACCAGCCGGAGTGAGTTCACGGCTTCGGGGCCGGTGGTCCGGGACAGCCCCGGGAGGATCCGGTCGGTTTCGAACCAGCCGACGTCGTCGGGGTGGCACACCAGCACCGGGGCGCGCGTGGTGGGCCGCAGCCAGCCCGCCTTCGTCACCTCCGCGCCGACCAGCGTGTTGACGAGCGTCGACTTGCCGGCGCCGGTGGACCCGCCGACGGCCACCAACATCGGGGCGTCCAGCTGCCGCAACCTCGGCAGCAGGTAGTCGTCGACCTGGCCGACGAGTTCCGACCGCGACCGCCGCGCGGCCTCCGCGTCGGACACCGCCAGATCGAGTCGGACCGAAGCCACCGACGCACGCAGCGCCTCGAGCGCATCAGCCAGCCGCGGACCGTCCATGCCCGAGGTAGTGACCGCTCTGGGGTCGCCTCAACCACAGCGGGCTACGCTTGTCGACGCGGACGCCAGTCGTCCGTCGGGGAGCTCGGGCAGCCGGGCTGAGAGGGTGGCCACCGCGTCGCCGACCCGTCGAACCTGCTCTGGGTAATGCCAGCGGAGGGAGAACCGGCGGATCGCCGGACCGCGCCCGAAGGCTCATTCCCGGTGCCCGACTCCGGAGGTAACCGGATGCGTGCCCCTCGTTTACTGGCTGCGGTCTTGTTGACCGCCGCCGTCGCGGCCTGCTCGTCGTCGCCCGACAAAGCGGCTAACGACTCCAAAACGGTCACTCTCGTCACCCACGAGTCGTTCGCGGTCAGCGACGGCGTCCTGGCCGCCTTCCAGAAGCAGAGCGGCCTCACGGTCAAGATCCTGCGTAGCGGCGACGCCGGCGCGGTTGTCAACAAAGCGGTGCTCAGCAAGGGCAACCCGCAGGGCGACGTGCTGTTCGGCGTCGACAACACGTTCCTGTCGCGTGCCGTCGACGCGGGCATCTTCACGGCCTACCAGCCGGTCAACATCGGCAACGTCCCCACCGCGCTCCAGCAGGGCACCGACGGCAAAGCGACCGCCGTCGACTACGGCGACGTCTGCGTGAACTACGACAAGGCGTGGTTCGCCGGCAAGAAGATCGCCCCGCCGACCAGCTACGCCGACCTGATCAAACCGGAGTACAAGGACCTGCTGGTCGTGGAGAACCCGGCCACGTCGTCGCCCGGGCTGGCGTTCGTGCTCGGCAGCATCGCGGTGCAGGGCGAGGGTGGCTGGACGGCCTACTGGGAGAAGCTCAAGGCCAACGGCGCCCTGGTCGTCGATGGCTGGGAGGAGGCCTACCAGCAGCGCTTCACGGTCGGCTCGCAGGGCAAGGGCAACCGGCCGCTCGTCGTCTCGTACGCGTCCAGCCCGCCGGCCGAGGTCGTCTACGCGGAGAAGAAGCCCACGGACGCGCCGTCCGGTGTGGTCACCGACACCTGCTTCCGTCAGGTCGAGTACGCGGGTCTGCTCGACGGTGCGGCGAACCCGACCGGCGGGAAGAAGCTGCTCGACTTCCTGCTCTCCCCGCCGTTCCAGAAGGACGTGCCGCTGCAGATGTTCGTCTGGCCGTCGGTCACCGACACCGCGCTGCCGGCCGAGTTCACCAAGTACGCGGCGCTGCCGACCAAGCCGCTGACGCTCCCCGCCGACCAGATCACGAAGAACCGTGAGGCGTGGATCGACGAGTGGACCCAGACGGTGCTCCGCTGAGAACACGCCTCCTCGCCCTCGTCCCACTGGCGTTCCTCGGGGTCTTCTTCGTCTACCCGGTCGGAACGCTGGTGGCGATCGGCCTGGGGTTCGGCGAGCCGATCCCCGGGGTGCCGGGCGGCAGCCTCGGTGACGTCGGCGGGGTGCTGTGGTTCACGGTCTGGCAGGCCGTGGCCTCCACCGTGCTGACGCTGGTCGTGGCGTTGCCGGGCGCGGCCGTGCTGGCCCGGTTCCGGCTGCCGTTCTCCGGCCTGGTCCGCGCGCTGGTCACGGTGCCGTTCGTGCTGCCGACCGTGGTGGTCGGGGCGGCGTTCCTGGCGCTGATCGGGCCCGACGGCCTGCTCGGCGTCGAGCTGGACCGCACGGTGTGGGCGATCCTGGCCGCACACGTGTTCTTCAACTACGCGGTCGTGGTGCGGATCGTCGGCAGCGTCTGGGCGCAGCTCGACCGGCGTTCGGTGGAGGCGGCCCGGGTGCTCGGCGCGTCGCGTCCGCGGGCGTTCCTGCGGGTGACGCTGCCGGCGCTGCGTCCCGCGATCGCCGCGGCGTCGTCGGTGGTGTTCCTGTTCACGTTCACGTCGTTCGGCATCGTGCAGATCCTCGGCGGCCCGTCGTACGCGACGCTCGAAGTCGAGATCTACCGCCGCACGGTCTATCTGCTGGACCTGTCCGGTGCCGCCGTGCTGTCGATGGTGCAGTTCGCCGCCGTGGCCGTGCTGCTGGCCGTGGACGCCGCGCTCACCGGGCGGCAGCGCGCGGCCCGGTTGGTGCCGGCGTCACCGCGGTCTCCGCGGGGCTTCGGCGAGTGGGCGTTCGTCGGCGTCAACCTCGTCGTGTTGGTGGGGTTGCTGCTGACGCCGTTGGCGGTGCTGGTCGAGCGGTCGTTCGCGACGTCCGACGGGTACGGGCTGACGTACTGGCGGGCGTTGACCTCGGCGGACGCGTCGAGCGTGCTGCCGGCGCCGGCTCTGGAGACGGTCGGCACGTCGCTGCGGTACGCGGTGACGGCGACCTTGCTGGCCCTGGTGGTCGGGATCTGCGCCGCGGTGGTGCTGACCCGGCCGGGCCGGCTGCGCGGCGCGTTCGGCCTGCTGCTGATGTTGCCGCTGGGCACGTCGGCCGTGACCGTCGGTTTCGGCTTCCTGGTCGCGCTCGACGAGCCGCCGCTCGACCTGCGTGACTCGGCCCTGCTCGTGCCGTTCGCGCAGGCCCTGGTGGCGGTGCCGTTCGTCGTCCGCGCCGTGCTGCCGGTGCTCCGGGCGATCGACAACCGGCTCCGGGAGGCGGCCGCGGTGCTCGGCACGCCACCGGGGCGGGTGTGGTGGCGGGTGGACCTGCCGCTGGTGTGGCGGTCGCTGGCCGCGGCGGCCGGGTTCGCGTTCGCGATCTCGCTCGGGGAGTTCGGTGCGACAGTGTTCATCGCCCGCGCCGACAACCCGACGATCCCGGTCGCGATCGCGCAACTGCTGGGGCGGCCGGGTGAGGTCAACAGTGGGCAGGCCATGGCGCTGGCGACGATTCTGATGGTGCTGTGCGCGGCCAGTCTGATCGCGCTCGACCGGCTGCGGCCGACCGGTGCGGGGGGAGAGCTGTGAGTCTGTCGGTGTCCGGAGTTTCCGTCCGGTTCGGGTCGTTCGCGGCCCTGGCCGACGTCGAGCTGGAGGTCGCCGAGCACGAGGTGGTCGCCGTGCTCGGGCCCAGCGGGAGCGGGAAGTCGACGCTGCTGCGGGTGGTCGCGGGCCTGCAGGAGCCGTCGGCCGGGCGGGTGGTGCTCGACGGCGTCGACGTGACCAAGGTGCCGCCGCACCGGCGCGGAGTGGGGCTGATGTTCCAGGACCACGCGTTGTTCACGCACAAGGACGTGGCCGGCAACATCCGGTTCGGGAACGCGTGGGCGGACGTCGCTTCGTTGCTCTCCCTGGTGGGGCTCCCGGACGCGGGGCCCCGTGCGGTGGTCACGCTCTCGGGCGGCGAGCAGCAGCGGGTCGCGCTGGCCCGCGCGCTCGCTCCGTCGCCGAAACTGCTGATGCTCGACGAGCCGCTGGGGCAGCTCGACCGCGAACTGCGCGAGCGCCTGGTGGTGGAACTCCGGCGGCTGTTCGTGCGCCTCGGCACCACAGTGCTGGCCGTGACGCACGACCAGCGTGAGGCGTTCGCGTTGGCGGACCGCGTCGTCGTGATGGCCGGCGGACGCATCGCCCAAGTCGGCACGCCCCGCGACGTGTGGGAGCAGCCGGCGTCGGAGTTCGTCGCGCGGTTCCTCGGGTTCACGAACGTGGCCACAGCGTCGGTCGAGGCCGGTACGGCGGCCACGCCGTGGGGAAGGGTTGCTGTTCCGGCGGCTCCCGGGCCGCACCCGGTTCTGGTCCGCCCCGCCGGGGTGCTGCTGTCCGTGGACGACCCGGGAGACGTCACCGGCGTGGTCGAGGTGGCCACGTTCGCCGGGGAGCGGGTCGAGGTGCTGGTTCGAATCGACGGCGCGCCGCTGCTGGAAGCACACTGTCCGGTGGTTTCCGCGCCCACTGTCGGCGAGACCGTGGCAGTCCGGCTCGACCCGGCTCAGATCGTCGTTCTTCCCCGCAATTCGTCCGAGTGACGGGTGCGCGTCAGTTCCGGCGACATAACCCGGCATCGTTTGTACCGTCCGTGGTCATGGGACCATTCGCTGAACAGCACGTGAACGACGCCGAGGATGAGTTGCCATCCGATCACGCGAGCGGGCCGAGCACCGCTGAACTGCTGGAGACCGGTGAGCCGGCGGACGCGACGATCGTGGCGAGCGGCTCGCTCGGCATGCGCAGCCCGTACGGGGCCAGCTTGTACGAGTTCGTACTCAACGTGATCCGTGCCGACGCCGAGGCGTACGAGGTACGGATCGGCAACCCGGTGCCGCCCGCCGCGGTGCCGCTGACGTTCCCCGGGGCGCAGGTGGCCGTCCGGGTACTGCCGGCGAACCCCGGCGCGGTAGCGATCGACTGGGAAGCCACCCTGGCCGCGGTCCAGCGACCCGCATGAGCTGTTTCTCTTAGGTCCCATCTGTTCGACTGCGGATAGCCCGGCGCTGAGTGCGCCGGGCCCCTTTTGCGTGCGTGGGCAGAAGGGGCCCGGCCACGCGGGCCGTCCGTCAGCCGCGGACGAAGCCGGGGGCTCGGTGCAGCGCCAGGCGGGTCGGGGTGCGTTCGGGGGCGTGCTTCTGGACGAAGGCTCGGCGGGCGGCGTCGAAACCCTGCCGGTCGTCGAACATGTCCTGGGCCATCTCGCCCAGCTCGCGGGCCTCGTAGGCGTCCAGCGGCTTCGCGCTGAGGTCCCGCTCGAGGGTGTCGACCTTGCGTCGCAGCGTGCGCTCGCGCAGTGCCCGGTCGCGGTACCGGCCGGCGACGTCGTGCAGCCAGCCGCCGAACTCGGCGAGATCACGCGGCCCGATCTCGTCGACGAGGCCGAGCTTCTTCGCCTGGACCGCGCCGACCGGCAGTTTCTCGCTGAGCAGCCGCATCGCCGCGTCCGGCCCCACCCGCCGGGGCAGCGTGTAGGTGTGCAGCTCCGACCCGGTGAGCCCCATCTCGTAGAACGGGTTCAGCACGATCCCCTCGCGCGCGACGACCAGATCCGCGCCGAGCGGCAACATCACCCCGCCGGCGCCGGCGTTGCCGCTGAACGCGGCGATCGTCACCTGGCCGCGGCAGTTCACCAGCTCGCGACAGACGTCGTTGATCGCGGTGATGTTGGCCCAGGCCTCCGCGGCCGGATTCGCGGCGGCCTCGATGCGATTGAGATGGATCCCGTTGCAGAACGGGCCGCTGCCCCCACGCAGCACGATCGCGGTGGTGTCCTGCCGAGCGGCGTGACGCAACGCGTGCAGCGCCTGATTGCACGACTCGGTGGAGAGCGCGCCGTTGTAGCAGTCCAGGACGACGTAGCCGACGTCGTCGCGGCGCACGTAGTGCACCCGTCCGGGGCCGGGGTCGTTCGGCGACTTCGACGTGCTCGCGACGTGCCCGTCGAGGACGACGGTGGCGGGCAACTTCACCGCGCGCCCGGCGTCGCCCATGGCTTTCAAATGCCCCAGCCAGACGCTGCCCGTGCCGGCCGCGACGAGGACCGCGCCGTCGCGGGACGCGACGACCGTGCCGGGCGGCTCCGACCGGGACGGACCGACGTACGCGTCGAACGCCCAGACTTTGACGCCGGCGACCTCGGTGCGGACACCCGGCGAGCCGTCGGCGGCGCGGATCTTCCGGACGATGGCCTCGGCGGAGTCGTTCCACGAGAACGCGCGGTCGGTCTGGCGCATCGTCGGGCGGACCTCGGTGCGGGCCAGCTGCTCCGGGGGCGTGGGGCGGAAATCGGGGGTGGCGAGCTTGGTGAGGAGTTCGTCGACGCACTCCATCGCCGCGTCGGCGACGGGGCCGTTGTAGAGCGCGGACTTCGTGGGCGGATCCTCCGGGAGAGGAAACGTCCGGGTGGCCCAGACCGGGCCGGCGTCCATCTCCTCGACGGCCTGGAGCGCGGTTACGCCCCACTCGGCTTTGCCCTCGGTGATGGCCCAGTCGAGGCTGGACGGACCTCGATCACCCACGGGCCCCGGGTGGATGATCACCGTCGTCCATTTTTGCCAGACCTCGGTGGGCACGCGTTCTTTGAGGAACGGGCAGAGGATCAGGTGCGGGTCGGCGCGTCGAGCCGCGTCGGCGATCGACTCCGCGTCGCGGGCGAACTCGACGGCCACGGTGTGTCCGCGGTCCCGGAGCTCGCACCAGACGCGCTGCGTCAGCCCGTTGAACGACGAGACGAGCAGCAGGATCCGTAACGACTGGTTGGGTTGTTCTTCTGGCCGTGGCGGGCGACTGTTGCTTCTTCTACGGAAAGTAAGCAGAAGACTACGCATGCGGGCCAGTGTGCACTGTTGTCCGATGCCGTGGGGGGCGCTGCCCTGACCTGCGACAACGCCCCCTTTCCGCAAATTAATGCCGGTAGCTCAGGGAGCTAGCACCTCGTCGACGAAGCACCATTTCCAACTCTCGCCCGGCTCGGCCGACTGAACCACGGGGTGCTTCTCGTCGTGGAAGTGGCCGCTCGCGTGCTTGCCCGGCGACGAGTCGCAACAGCCGACATGTCCGCATTCTTGGCAAGTGCGCAGATGAACCCAGCGCCCGCCGGTCTTGAGACACTCTTCGCAGCCGTTCGCCCGCGGTGCGGTCTCTTTCGATTCGGCGATATGTGTGCAGATTGCCAATGTGCCTCCTTGATCGCGTCTCCATTGTTCCCGGTCGGAGTGCACGATGGTGTGCGTGCATTTCGAGACCACAGACCTGATGGCAGTGTTCGGGTTGATCATCGGTGCTGCCACCGTCGCCGGGGCGGCGCGCAAGCTCCGGATCTCACCCCCGATTCTGCTCGTGCTGGTGGGCCTGGCGGTGTCCTACCTGCCGGGTATCCCCGACTACACGCTGAACCCCGAGATCGTCCTCGCGCTGTTCCTGCCGCCGCTGCTGTACTCGGCCGCGTGGCGGAGTTCGTCGCGTGGCTTCCGGCTCAACAAGCGACCGATCCTCCTGATGTCGGTCGGCTACACGCTGTTCAGCACCGTGCTGGTCGCGCTCGTCGCGTACTGGCTCATCCCGTCGATGCCGCTCGCCGCCGCGTTCGCGCTCGGGGCGATCATCGCGCCGCCGGACGCCGTCGCGGCCACCGCGGTCGGTCGCGAGCTCGGCATGCAGCGGCGGTACCTGCAGGTGCTGCAGGGCGAGAGCCTGGTGAACGACGCCACCGCCCTGACCGCGTACCGGGCCGCCGTGGCCGCTGCGGCCGGCGGCATCACGCTGCTCGAAGGCGGCGGCATCTTCGTGGCCGCGGCCGGCGGTGGGGTGGTGCTCGGAGGGCTGTTCGGGTTCCTGCTGCGTGAACTGCGGCGGCGGGTCTCGTCGGCGGTGCTGGAGAACACGCTGAACCTGGTCGTACCGTTCGCGGTCTACCTGGCGGCCGAGAGCGTCCACGCCTCCGGTGTGCTCGCCGTCGTCATCACGGGCCTGTACCTCGGCAACACCGCGACCGACACGTCCCCGCAGGCCCGGCTGCAGGCCGAGTCGAGCTGGGAGGTCATCGACTTCGTCCTGGAGTCGATCGTGTTCGCGTTGATCGGTCTGCAGCTGCCCGCGGTCATCGCGGAACTCGAGGGGCAGAACGTCGCGTCGGTGGCCTGGTGGTCGGTGGCCGTGCTCGTCGTGACGATCGCCGGACGGTTCATCTGGGTGTTCTCGACGTCGTACGCGATCCGTTTCGCTTCTCCCGCGGTGCGGGCCAGGACTCCGTCGCCGTACTGGCCCACGCCCACGGTGTCGTCGTGGGCGGGGATGCGCGGTGTCGTCTCGTTGGCGGCGGCGTTCGCGCTGGCGCACGACTTCCCGGCCCGTGGGCTGATCCTGTGGCTGACGTTCGTGGTGGTGTTCGGGACGCTGGTGATCCAAGGGCTGACGCTGCCCGGGCTGATCCGGCGGCTCGGGGTCGGCGGCACCGACGACATGAGCGACCGGCTCGCCGAAGCCAACGCGCAGCACCAGGCCGCGCGGGCGGCGACCGACCGGCTGGACACGCTGGTCTCGTCCGCACCGCACCCGCCGTCGTCGCAGGTGGTGGGGCTGTTGAAGCACTACTCGGAGTACCGGGCCAACAGCGCGTGGGAGCGGTTGGGCGGTGGGCTCTCGCACGGGGGCAAGGAGACGCCGGGGGCGGCGTTCCGGCGGCTGCGTCAGGAGATGCTGCAGGCGCAGCGAGAGACGTTCATGCGGCTGCGGAACGTCGGGGAGTTGGACGACGAAGTGATGCGCGAGATGGTGCGGGAGCTCGATCTCGAGGAGACGATGCTGGGTCGGCACGGGGAGGATCCGCAGCCGAAGTGGGTCGGGTCTTCCGGGTCTCCCGCGGGGTCCTCGGGCGCGGGGGCGCCGTCCGGCGCCGGGGGATCTTCTGGGGCTGGGGCGTCTTCTGGGGCTGGGGCGTCTTCTGGGGCTTCGGCCGAAGGTGCGGGGTCTGGGCGTGGCGAGGCGGCTGCTGACGGGGCTTCCGCGGTGGCTGATCCGACGGCCTCGCCGGCCGTGGCGGACGGGACCGCTCCGGACACCAAGTAGGGGTGGCGGGG